>CALDGX010000086.1 GCA_937941715.1 uncultured Chloracidobacterium sp.
TCATTGAACCGCATTTGCCCGGAACCGACACCCGGGCCGCAGACGGCGGCCGAGTTCGACGAGGTTCGAATCAGACTTGGCGGCCCGGGATCATTTCATGGCAATGACAACGGTTCTGTCGCTGATCGACGGAGGCCCGCTCAGGAAACGGGCGGAAGACCAAAGGCGGCCTGTCGCCGCCGGCAGCGATATACATCGCGTGTATCTCACGCGATATCTTAACGACCATTAGCAAACCAGTATCGGCCAGCCTCCCGGTACTGAAAGCCGTCCGCTATTACCTGGGTCAACGTCGCTGGATCGCAAAGGCAAAATCGCGTTTCAGCTCGCTGGTAAATGCCAGGTGGATCCAAAGCATCGCCAGCGGTTCCAGCAATCTTGACCGCGAAAGGCCGCCAATGTTGATCGCGTCAAAACCGATCGCCGCTGCCAGGCCGGTCACCGTATCGGTTGCCTGATTGTCGTTGCCGCAGGCAAACATCATCGACCCGTCGGGTTTGGCCATATTGCCGAAACCGGTCGTGTTAAAGCACTTAACGACCATTGCGCTCGGTACCAGCTCCTGCAGTTTTTCACCGCCCGAAGTTTCAAAGCCGAGGGTCAGGCCCAACCCGTTTGATGTCATCCCGAGCGGATTGGTCGCGTCGAGCACGATCCTGCCGGACACGTCGCCGCAGGACAGTATCGCACCCTTAACGGCGTCGTATGGCACGGCCAAAACGATGATCTCGGCCCCCTGGCACGCCTCGGCGATTGTGCATACTCGGCCTCGGAGGGCCCGTGGGTCATAACCGGCAGGATCACGAACGCCGTAAGATACCTCGTGTCCGATCTCGTCAAATCGTCTGCCGAGCGTGGCCCCGACGTTTCCGGCCCCGATAATTGCAATCTTCATAGATCATTCTCCAAGTGCCGCGATGATAAGTTTCGCGGTTTCGCTTCCCGAAAAGTTTTGCTGACCGGTTATCAGGTTCCCGTCACGGACAGCAAAGCCCCGCCACATTCCGGCCTGAACAAAATTTGCACCGATCGCCTTCAGTTCGTCCTCGATACGCCACGGCATTATGCTCGTACCGCGTTCCAGCATACCAAAGCTCCACACAGCCTCATCGGCATAGTCCTCCTCGACATTAGCAAATCCGGTAACGGTCCTTCCGGCTGCCAGATATTCACCCGACGATGATCTGGCAAATTTTAGGATCGATACGCCGTGACACAATGCCGCCGCGATCTTTCGCTTTTCATAAAACTCGACAAATTTGCGGTGCAGGTCAACCGCCGATTCGAATGTAAACATCGGAGCCTGTCCGCCGGCAACAACGATAGCGTCAAAACGGTCCGCATCAATGTCGGCAACCTTTCCCGTACTCTCGATCAGGCTTGATAGGCCCGGCGTGTGGATAAACCCCATTGAGATCAGATCGGACGCGGAGTATCCGCTCGGGTCACGCGGGTCGCTCATCGCGTCAGGCTCGCATCTGCCGCCTTCAGGCGAAAAGATCTCGACCTCGTAGCCCTTTTCAGTAAATTCATAATACGGATGTGTTAATTCCGACCACCAAAACCCGACGTTCCACCCCGTGGTTGTTGAGACCGACGGGTTTGCGATCACGATCGCGACGCGTTTCTTTCGCTCTGCATTCACTACGTTTACATTTTTTAAGCTCATAACTTTTCTCCCGATCCGGTTTGAATTATTACGGACATTGTCGGTAGTATGAGCGATGAGGGGATATACTATCCAAATCGAAAGTATGAAGAAAGGTCTCACGAAAGGCTGCCGGCAGGAAACGATGGCCTTTTGCCCGGTCGAGACCGGGATCGAACTGCTCTCCGGAAAATGGAAAGGGCGGATCTTGTGGAAACTGCATAACGAGCGGACGATGCGATTTGGTGAACTGCGCAAGGCGCTGGGCAACATAACCGAAAAGATGCTGGCTGCCCAGCTGCGCGAACTTGAAAGCGTAAAGCTGATCGACCGAAAGGTCTATACCGAGGTGCCGCCCAAGGTCGAGTACTCGCTGACGGAGTTTGGCCTGAGCGTGACTCCGATACTGGAGAGATTTGCTGAGTGGGGCGTTAACAATCAAGCGAGATTGTCCCGGATCTTCAACGAAAGGCGATAGGGCATCAGTCCGGCAGTTTCTGCCTCCATTATGCTGCCTGACCATCCTCCCGGCTTGTCGCCCGGCCGGCGCATGCGAAAAAAAACTCTCCGGGTGTCGAATCCTATCCCCGTAATTGACGGATCTGATAGATCG
>CALDGX010000087.1 GCA_937941715.1 uncultured Chloracidobacterium sp.
CGGCGCCAGGCGTTGCAAACGGAAGAAATTCTTTCGAATAGCGACCAAAGTACTTTTCATCGCGATGATTGTTAACCGTAAAAGTTCTCCAAACGCGACCGGATACATCGTAAAGAGACACATCCGTCAGAGACCACCATTCGGAATAACTAAAGACGACACAACCAGTTACCTCCGGATCTTTTCTGGCCCAAATACTGCAAGAACGTTGCCGCATCGGAACAAGCGTTTTCGGCGATGGAGCAAATTCTTCCTCGACCGGAGGCGGGATCCGGTCCGTCAACGCTAATCTGTCTTGACCAAAAACGGAGGACGAAGACGACAAAAAGACGGATATTGAAAGAATTGACGGAACAAGTAGGCCGTAAACATACTTCATTTCAACTTCTCCTTAGCAACCGTTAACGACTAAAGAACAGGTCGCTTTCACCTAGGACGTCTGTCGGACGGATTCACAAGCCGCCTTGGCGGCGGTGGTGGCACGTCATCGTTCAGACTTCCAGATGGCGGTGATGATAATCCAGGCCAGTACTCGCCAGGCCTTGGCAGTCGTCGCCCGCCTGGAGACCGCAACGGGGCCATTTCGACAGCCTCGCCACAACCTAAACTCGTAACGGCATTATTATAAAAGTTTGCTCTTTGCATTTCGTATTCCGTCCATCCGGCTGTAGCGGATTCGCCATAGCCGTGATCCCAATTTTGACCCGAAATTCGTTGATTGGGATTCTGCGCCGTCGCATAAGGATCCCATCCAGGACCATAGGCTTGCCCATTCCAGAGATTTGCAAATGGAGCCAACGGACTACTATCTTCAGAAAGCACGTTATCATTATTGTTGAGCAAATAATATGCTGAGTCTATCGCCTGCGCGACCACCAGTATCGACAAACAACTGAACGATCCTGAACTGTTGTCAATCATTCCGAATGAATTTGTGTTGCCAAGAGTCGATAAATATGTACTTCCACTGGGTTTATCGGTACCACTCGCAAATCCAAAAAAATTGCTCCCATTATCAATTAGGTATCGAATCTGCGAACCATAGCCATTCTGATATAGCTGATCCAGCATCGCTAAATAGTCTTGACCAACATCCATACGATTACCGCCGCCGTCAACAAAATAACCCCCATTCTTATCACGGCGATATTCGTAAGTTAAATCGCCGATAGCAACGAAGATTGACTTGCCAATCGGATCGACAAACGTCAATGGATTGTTTCTCCCATAAAGATACAAGTTCCAGCTTTGAGGATCGACTGAGCTGCTGTCGCTAAAGACGCTGTCCGGACGCGAAAATCGCCCAAGCCTGTTCGCATACATTCTCGCCTCGGCAAAATCCAGATTTGTCTCATCATCTCGCTCATATCCCGTGAATTGTTTTCTTAAAGTGTCGGCTGAATAGTTCAGGGCGGTTGTTCGCTGGGATGTGTAGATCTCTTCGCCGAAGGGGTGGTAGTCGTGGCGGGCGGTGACGGCTCCGTTTACGTCCGTGTTGATCCTTGGGCTTCCAAGGTGGTCGGCGGTTAGATACGCGACTTTTGCATCAGTTGAATTGGCGACTATCGTAGAGTATTCAGCTATTTGTTTGTCAGCCGCATCGTAAACGAAAATGGTTGTCTCGCCGGTACTCGGAACATGTTTCTTAACGCGTTTACCATCGCCGTCGTAGGAGTATTCTCCGATGGTCCCTGTTACAGTGTTCGTCCCGGCACTAAGCGTTTCGGCTTTTGTTTGCTTGTTTTCGGCGTCGTATGTGAATTTCCTGTCAGCAGCATCGCGCGTTGTGTTTCCCGACGAGTCGAAGGAGAAGCCTGACGAAGTGATCCTGTTGTTCGTTGCATCAAACGTCGGGTTGCACATCGTCGTGCAGCTTCCCAAAGTGGTCGTCAGACCGCTCGTCGAGGTGTCGAAACGCCGGTTGCCGTATCGATCGATCTCGAAGGTCTGTTTCAATGTCGTACTGCCTGCGATCGTCTCTTCCGCCGAACCAAGCCGATTTAGAGCGTCATACGAATAGGTCTGCGTCGCCGTGAAACCGGCGGTTCCGTTAGCGGTCGGGACAGTTACCTTTTGCTCTCGCATCGAACCGTTGTTGTCGTAGCTCGTCGAGTTGGTGTCGTATTTGTATTCGAGTTTCATTAAATCTTATGAACATAACTCATTGAACAAACACCACGTTCACAACTTTAACCCCAGAGATTTTGAAGGTTTCTTTCTCCGGCAAAAAGCGTTCCAGCTCTAGAAGCAAATAGAATCTTTGGAAGCCTCGAATCTCGCCGAAGTACTCGACGTATACCAACGCGAGTCGCTTTTCCAGATCAATACCGATATTGGACAGCATTGCGACTGCTTTAGTCTTAGGATACTGCGCCTTTTCAATTGAGAAAAATATCCTCGCGTCGTTTGGGCCTGATCTAGATATCGTCGAGTCCAAAATATGATAGTCCTTCTCCAGATCATTTTGTTTATTATTCGCGTCAACAAAATTGGCGATCAGCTCGGAAGAAATCCCAGGCTCACCTTTGACTTGCTCAAGGCCTCGCGGTGCAATCGTCTCGTTTCGGTAAACTAACAAATCGCCGGCATCGAGCTCGTCAACTACAGTGTTCCCGAAAATGTAGTTATGTCTAAGCGAGGAGAGAACCACCGAATTGATCACGAAGGCATTATATTCATTGATCTTTTCCGTTGGGGTTGGCGCGGCGACGATGGCATTAGGAAAGGGACTATTTGTCTCAATTGTATTTGTTTTCAAGCAGCCACCAGTCAGGAATAAATGGATCAAACCAATTAAGAGTAGTCCTTTCATAAATTACCTCACATTCAGTTAGAGTCAAGAGAGTTAGGGAAGAAATCGATTTTCATTATCTATTTGAAAGAAGTAAATTTTTCGAGCTCGAGTCAAAAGTAGAGAACGGGGTCAGGCATGCGATATTGCGATTCTTGCACGATACTTCTCCTCG
>CALDGX010000088.1 GCA_937941715.1 uncultured Chloracidobacterium sp.
TGCTGAGCCAGGCGAACCAGTCGCCGTATTTCACATAAAAAGTCTGCGAGCCGTCTGATTTTGAAACGCTCCAGACTCGAGTGGCTTCCTGGTAGGTTGGGGCTTCGTCGAGGACGTGGCCACGTTCACTGATGTAGGCGGTGACGCCGACGTTTGTGACACGAAGCACCGGGCGATTTGTCTCGACGGCTCGGAAAACTGCATTTGCAAGATGCTGACGCAGCACCGGCGTAGGGCCGAGATAGCCGTCATTGGTCATTTCGATCAGCACGTCGGCTCCGTTTTTTACATATTCACGCGAAAGCTGGCCAAAATGCGATTCGAAACAGATCATCACGCCGGCCTTGGCATCGCCTACCGGCAAGATGTCGTATTCGCGGCCATACGAAAAATTGCCGACAAACCCCGGCACGATCCGGTCAAGCGGCGACGGTACGGCTTCGCCAAACGGCAGCAGAAATATCTTGTCGTACTGCGCCGCTTCCCTGCCATCCGACCCGACCATCACCGCCGAATTAAAATATTTGCCGTTGGTAGCGTCGGGCTCCGCCGAGTTGAACAGCACACTCACATTATTTCGCCGAGCAAAATCCCCGATAAACTTCTGAAACTCCCGGTCATCGTTGTACATAAAGTTCATCGGCGATTCGGGGAGGATGACCGTTATTGGCAGGTCTCGTTCGATTATCGATCGATCGGAATTGATTTTTCTGACAGGGAGTTTTGTCACTTCTCTTTCGGATTCGCTGAATTGTCGATCTCGCAGTTCGTCAAGCCGTCGATAGTCAATGCCGCTCATCGGCACGTTTGGTTGAATCGCAACAATCGTGGCGACTCCAGGTTGACCGTAGGAAATCATAGCGAGATTCCACATTGCATGTCCTACAAACAGACACAGCAAGACCACAAGAATCCCTACATTGGCAAGGACCTCACGTTTTGATCTCTTTAAAATGAGAAGTGTTATGAACCCGCATACGGCGACGACTGCGAAGGAAACGAGCCCCACACCACCTGTTGCAGCGAGTGAAATAGTGGTCGGATTAAATGCCTGCGAGTATCCAATAGCATTCCAGTTGTTCCCTGTCAGCCAATAACGCAGAAATTCGGTAAATACCCAAACGAACGGCGCGGCTAGGAATGCCCACGAACCGAACCTTCGCAATAAGACCGCCAGCACGCCCGCGAAGATCGCCGGGAAAAGGCCAGCTCCGGCGGTGGCGATCAGGACCAGCGAGTAGGCGAGCAGCGGCGGGAACGAGGCATAGTGGATCGGGGCGTACGCGAGCCACCAGCAGGTACCGAAAAAGAAGACTGTGCCGAATAGCCAGCCGGTGACGAACGAACGCAACGTCGAGTCTTTCTCACGCTCGACTGCGCACATTAGCGGCACGAGTGCGAACCACGCTAGGAACCAATAATCAAAATCCGGAAACGCCGGGATAAGTAATATCGCTGAGGCAATTGCAAGCAAAACGCTTTTCAGATCTGGGAGGTATGCGCGTGGCCGGAGTGTCATCGGCTAATTTTAGCAGAATCCGCCCGCTGCATCAGGTCAAACTGAACGGTCATCAATTATACGTCAGGATCATATCGCCAGCGGGCACATTTTTTGTCATTTGCAAAATGACATTTTTCGTCATTTTCGGTCAGATCGGTCGGTCAATCGTTCAAATTGAACTACCAAGCGTACAGACTTACTCCACAAGCGATCAGAATGAACGAAATATTGTCGATTTTGCCTAATACGCTGTAAAACAGGGGTTTAACGAAGGAAAGCCCGGCCTTTTCGGCCGGGCTTTTAATGGAAGGACAACTGAAGGAACGCTCGGAAGGTGTTCAAGCACAGTGGCAAACCATGCTCGGAGTAGTGATGGCGGCGGGGTCTTGACTAAGTCATCAAGCTAGCCGATTCACTCTATTGCATATGGCGTGCCACAGACTGTGTGATGCAAATATCTCACTCACAATTATTGTCCTGCCAAAAACAAAAAGCCCATATTCATTGGGCTTTTCGCGAAAAAATAATTTTGGAATTTGGTTTGTCTTACAACTAACGCAAGAGAATGGGGCCGATTTATGGCCGGCCGCATACTATTTCGAGCATCTTTCTGACAATCGTTGTAACCCGATCGCGTCCTGATTCTCCTGATCGATCTCCATTGCTGACGCAGCGTAGTTCTTTGCCTGCAGACAATCGCCCTTATCTACGTAGATCTTGCCGAGTGAAACATGAGCCTCAATGGTCCGATTGTCCCAGAATATTGACGTCTTGAATGAGCTTATCGCCTGATCGATATCCCCGCGGCGAAGATGTATCTTTCCGAGCAGGAGATAACTTTCGGCACTCATCGGTTCACTTGCGAGGACCCGCCGCAATACCGCCATCGCCTCGTCGTCCTGGCCGTTCTTTACCATCGTGCGTGCCTGGGCAAGCAGCGTGTCTGATTCATTCATCAGCGGTTGGACGGCGACGCCTTGTTTTCGGCTGAGGATAACCGCGACGAAATCCTTCCGCGACGGCTGTTCTACCCTCAACGGAATTCCGTTGATCGATTTCGACTTGGTCCATTCGGTCTCAAGCGTCGCATAGCGGTTATTGTTGGTGAGGTATCGTCGGGCCTGATTGTCCATGTCCGCCGCGGCCGGGTCTTTGATCTCACCAAGGGTTTTAGAAAGGATATAGTACGCTTCACCATCTCTCGGGTTTGAAACTATCGCCGAGCGAAACTGAGTTGCCGCATCCTGCAGGTTTCCACTCAGATAAAGCGAAACGGCGTAGTTGAACTTCACATTTCCATCGTCAGTCGCAGCTTCGGCAGCCTTTTTGAGTAATTCGACACCTTCATTCAATAGCCCAGCTGCTCTGGCCGGATTTTTCTTTTCCGCACGAGACGCCTGTACCACGATCGCTCCGAGCGCATTGTACACGCTCGTGAGTTTCATATCTTCAGCAAGGGGGCGCAGCACCGCGATCGACCGTTCAAAATTGAATTGCTGGAGGTGCACTAATCCGATATAAAATGAGGCTTCTGCGAGGATGTCTTCGTTACATTGCGGAGCCCGGTTTTCAGCCTTCGCCTTTTCACGGCACTGCTGCTGGGTGTTGATAACTTGTTCAAAATAATTGATGGCGTCCGCGAACTTGCGTTGTCCCAGGTAGAGGTGAGCAAGTTCCAGTGCCGCATCTGAATATGTACCATCCTGGGACACCTCGGCGTATAGCCGGATGGCGTTCTTCAAAAAGTTCTCACGTGCGTCACCTGTCGGAGAAAGCAGACCCTTGATGTAGGCCTCAAATGCACGAGCCGGAACCTTGCTTGCGGTTTCGATCAGCTGATTCTGCGAAAACGGCAATGATTTGTCACGTTGATACAGTATTTGATACGCGATCTGTCCCTGTACCGACTGCAGATTGCCCAAGGCATCATTTAAATTGATGTCGCGGGTGATTCTGCGGCCGTCTGGTAATTCTTCGCTCATGAACCGTCCCTCGTTGACACGAACGATCTTGGCCGTCACGTTAATCGTTGCGGCCGAATCACCCTGAGCCGGAATGATGTTATAGCGGCCGGAAACGAGTATGGTCGCATTTGTTTCGCGAGCCAGTTTGAGAGATGTTGCAAGACTCGGCAATGTAGTAAGCGGTATTCGTAGCTTTGATTGGACGATCTTTCGCTGGTCGTTCGAAATCACGTTCAGGTTGGGCACCCTCAGCAGGTTCGAAAGCGAATCGGCAAAACTCTCGCCGACCCAGTTAAATTCGGCCTTGTCCGACGTGTTTTCAAATGGAAGCACCAAGAGGGTGTCGACGGCCGACTGCGCCGGGATTTGGCACCACGCAAACAGGATAAAGCTCACAACTAACGCGTATCTCTTGACCATCTGACCCCCAAACTAAAAAATTCGCCGTTGAGCGGCGAATTCTATTAAAGTCTTATGATGCAAAACTTTCAAATAAGGATGGTATCCGGTACGGGATTTGAACCCGTGTTGCCGCCGTGAAAGGGCGGTGTCCTAACCCCTAGACGAACCGGACACAAGCACGTTCGCCTGACTGCAGGCGAACATAAAGAATATCGCACGCGGCAAAATGTGTCAAACGGCAGCCGGGTCAGTGCTTCAAAATATTGAACCCGCTTTGCCCGGCCGACGATCTTGAGCGAAAAATCGCGTTTAGATTACGATCGGTCAAAACTTGTGCCGAAGCTCGGCTTTATATTAAGGTTAAGCCACGATGAAAAGAGTATTCCTGATCGACTCGATGTCGCATATATTTCGCGCCTTCTTTGCCCCGATGGGAATGCGCCAGGAGCCGATGCACAACAGTAAGGGACAGGTGACGCAAGCGGTTTTTGTGTTTACCAACATGCTGCGGAAGTTGCTCAATGACGAAAAGCCTGACTACGTAGCGGCCGTTTTTGACACTGCAGCCCCAACTTTTCGCCATGATTCATATGAGGCATATAAGGCGAACCGCGAGGCGATGCCGGACGACCTCGCATCTCAGCTGCCGTACATCATCCGGGTTTGTGAGGCTTTTAATATCCCGATCCTGAAGTTGGATGGGTACGAGGCGGACGACATTATCGGAACCCTCGCAAACGAATGCGCGGCAAAGGGCATGCAGGCCGTGATCGTCTCAAATGACAAGGATCTATGCCAACTCGTCCGTGACCCTTTCATAGTCGCGATGCGTCAAAACTCGCAGAACCTAAAACGAAAAGTGCCTGTTCCGCCGATCGAATGGTGTGACGAAGCTTGGGTCAAAAACAAATTTGGTTTACCGCCTGAAAAGATCGTTGACCTTCTGGGTCTAATGGGCGATGCCGTCGATAATATTCCGGGCGCTCCGGGAATTGGTGAAAAAGGTGCCTTAAAGCTCGTACTCGAGTACGGCTCGGCTCTCGGAGCAATGGCAAATGCGGACAAGATCACGCACAAGACCTACCGTGAGAGCCTTCAGAATAACCAGGAGATCATCAAACAGTCGCTCGAACTCGCCACTGTTCATACCTCGGTTCCGATCGACCTGGATATCGAATCCCTAAAGGCTCGTGAACCAAACCGACAGCTCGCGTTCGAATTGTTTCGCGAACTAGAATTCAAAACCCTGACCAATGAATTCTCGGGTCCCGGAACGGTGACGGTCCCGGACCAAAAATCCTCGGAAAATGGACTTTTCGACAATCAACCGAGGATAGCGGCCGGCGTCGAAAGCAAATATACGATCATAAATAATGGCCGTTCACTTGACGATATGATTGGCCGGCTGATCGAAACAAACCGATGGAGCTATCATGTCAACGATTCGAACACGAATGAAAAGGCCAGTTGCTATGAAAAACCGGGCCCGCGTGGCATTGGTTTCGGACTGGGTAACGGCGAAGCATTTTACGTAGACCTCGATGGTTTTACTGGAGGCAGGATCGAGGCCCTTCGTCAGATCAATTACGTGCTGACAAGTGAGAACTTCGCGAAGGCCGTCTTTGACGAAAAACGGAACCTCGGATCGCTTCTCGGACTCGGCATCAGGCCTGTCGGCATTAAAGACGATGTGCTGATCGCAGCCTATCTTCTGGAATCGACGCGCACCAGTTACCCGATCGCCTTTCTCGCCCAGATCTACGCGGATGTCGATGCGGCTCACTCGATTCCTGAAGGTTTCGACGAAGCTACATTCCGCACCGCCGAAAATGCTGATCTCGTCGCCCGTCTGGCGCCGATACTCAGGAAGAAACTTCGCGATAACAGTCTCGAAAAATTGTACGACGAGATTGAACTGCCGTTGATCCCGATCCTGGCGGAAATCGAATTGGCCGGCATGAAAGTCGACGGCGACAGCCTCAAGAAGTTCTCGGAGTATATCTCAGGCGAACTTGAATCACTTCGGGAAAAGATCACAATAATCGCCGGACGAGAGTTCAATATTGGCTCGCCCAAACAGGTCGGCGAGGTTTTTGGCGAGCTTAATATCGAAACCGGCAAAAAGACCGCAACCGGCCAAGTTTCCACCAGCCACGATGTATTGGTCGAATTGGCCGAAACCTACGAGATCGCAAGACATATCATTGACTACCGTGAACTCGATAAACTGCGGGCGACTTACGCCGACGCTCTGCCTAAAATGATCGCTTCGGACGGCCGCGTTCATGGCGCATTAAATCAGACAGTCGCCGCAACGGGACGATTGAGTTCTACGGAGCCCAATTTGCAGAACATTCCGGTCCGAACCGAACTCGGCCAGCAGATTCGTAAGGCGTTTATCCCTGAAACCGGAAATAAGTTGATCTCGGCCGACTATTCCCAACTCGAGCTACGGATACTTGCGCACATTACTCAAGATCCGCGGATGCTGGAGGCCTACAAGAATAATGAGGACATTCACTCACAAACCGCCCGGCTCGTTTTTGGTGCGACAACAGAAAAGGATCTCAAGGAAAAACGCAGGCTCGCGAAGATAGTTAATTTCGGCATCGCATACGCGGTCGAGGCGTTTGGGCTGTCACAACGGGTCGGTATCAGCCGGTCGGAGGCAAAACAAGTGATCGCCGATTACTTCGATACATACAAAGGCATACGCGATTATATGGACCGCACGCCGGTCGAGGCCCGCGAAAAGGGCTACATCGCCTCGCTTTTTGGCCGGCGGCGATATTTCCCGTCGATCAACGATCGCAATTTCGCGGTCCGGTCTCGAGCGGAGCGTGAGGCGATCAATATGCCGATCCAGGGCACCGCCAGCGACATCGTTAAGATAGCGATGATCCGCGTCGCCAACGCACTTAGGGCCGAAAAACTCGAAACTAGGATGATAATGCAGGTTCACGACGAACTTCTGTTCGAAGGGCCAGAATCGGAGATCGAGGCCGCAAATAGGCTGATTAAGCGCGAAATGGAAGCCGCGGCAACGCTCGACGTTCCACTAGTGGTTGAAATCGGTGTTGGTGATAACTGGATGGATGCAAAGTAAAAAAAATGAATTTGTGACGCACGACACGGATTTAGGTGCTGCGATCAATGTTATTCTTGGCTGATTCTTATAAAGACCTATGAGTGACCAATTAGAACCCACTAAGAAAACCACATTGAAACGTATTCCGAAACGCGGCAATTTTGACCGCGAGGTGATCAACTCGATCCTGGACGAAGCCTTTATTTGCCACGTCGGGTTTGTCGCTGATGGACAGCCCTATGTTATCCCGACGGCATACGGCCGTGTAGGCAACGATCTCTACGTCCACGGCTCGTCTGCGAGCCGCTTGATGCGGTCACTGGCGGACGGGATAGACATATGCGTCACGGTCACACTGATCGATGGGCTGGTCCTCGCCCGTTCGGCATTTCATCATTCGATCAATTACCGCTCGATCGTGATCATCGGCAACGCCGAAATGGTCACGGGTGACGAAGAAAAGATCAAAGCCCTTGAGGCATTTACTGAGCATCTGATCCCCGGACGCTGGAACGATGTTCGGCCGCCCACCGATCTTGAGTTGAAAGCAACGATCGTTCTTCGATTGCCGATCAACGAAGCGTCGGCAAAGATGCGTACCGGCGACCCTGTCGATGACGAGGCCGATTACACGCTTAGTGTGTGGGCCGGCGTCCTTCCCCTCGCCCTGAAAGCCGGGGAACCGATCCCCGACGCGAGGCTCAACCCTGACATCGAACCACAGGAATACGTCCAGCGATACAAGCGCTTTTAGCCAACCGATTCTGCCAAACTTTTTCTGTGTTGGACCGTCACGGTCGCGGCAAGGTACTTTTATGATCGAACAGCAGAAAAAATACGGGTGGGTGATCGTCGTTATCGCCGTTCTATCGCTTTTGATCAGTAATGGTTTGGCGATAGGCGGCCTGCCTCCGTTTTACAAACCGATACGAGAAGAATTTGTCGCCATTGGTGCCATTGAAGCCTCACGGGCCGAGACATTCATCGGAAACTCCGCAAACATTACCTTTATGGTATCCGGCGTATTCTCGTTGATCGGCGGATGGTTCATCTCTCGATCCGGCCTGAGGCCCGCGATGCTTTTGGGGTGCGTGCTGCTCGGCGGCGGGCTCCTGATCCACTCACAAGCTTCCACGGCCGAGGCGGTTTACGCCGCAAGAGGTCTGATGGGAGCATCACTCGGCTTCATCGGGGTTGCCCCTTGTGTCGTACTTGTTTCTAAGTGGTTTGATAAGGGCCGGGGCACGGCGCTTGGCATTGTTCTAACCGGCACCAGCCTTGGTGGAGCTGCGATACCGCTTGTCGCCGCCCCGCTAATCGCTCGTTACGGTTGGAGATATGCGATGGTCGCTCTAACCTCGATAGTTTGGCTTATCTTATTTCCGGCAATTGTCTTTTTAGTCAGAGAGCCAAGCTTGAAAACATCTGAGTCGGCCGACATCGCGGCGAACGACGGAATGACAATTGGCGAAGCGGTCCGCACACCGCTGTTTTGGGCTTTCGGGGCATGTGCCGCCCTAGTCTTTTATCCGATTTTCGTCACCAGCCAACAATTTATCCTGTACCTGCAGTCACCAAAGATCGGCGTTTCGGCGGAGACATCTGCGTTTGCTCAATCGGCACTCTTTGCGATAAGTATCGGCGGCAAGTTTCTCGCAGGTGCACTCAGCGACAGATTTCGTGCAATTCGGGTCATGGTCGGATGTTCACTCTTGATGTTCGCCGCGTCGCTCGTACTTCTACGTCTAACGGTGGATAATTCACTGTATTTTCTTCTGCCCTTCGCGATCGGATACGGCGGCACGTTCGTTCTGCTGCAAAGACTCGCCGCCGATTTTTTCGGGCGGCGCGAGATCGGCAAGATCCTGGGTCTCATAACGCTGCTCGAAGTCACGGGAGCCGCCATCGGCGGACGGATTACCGGCTATCTCGCTGATCGTAACGGCGGCGATTACACTTATGCGTTCTTCGGAGTTACCATTGCCTCGGCACTGGCATTTTTGGCAACACTCATAATATTTGCACTGCGAAAGGACCGGGTTAATGATGCGTCGTGATTTGCAAGCGACATCGTGGCACTAGTTTTTCACGCTTCAACCCGATATGGGACGCACAAAGTGCAAGATCGCCGAACCACCGCAGTATAATAAAGTTTATGAAAATAGCAGGGATCGTGGGCACCTTTTCTTTAGTCATTTTGGCCAATTTAGTGAGCTTTTCTCAAAGCTCAATGGGTAATGTCCCTACGGAATGGCAAACTGAGGCCGAAAGGTCCAATTACGCGAAAACGAGCACCTATGATGAGGCGATTTCATTCAGCAAAAAATTGGCATCGGCCTCCGGCGGCCTGGTCCGCTATCAATCTTACGGCACAAGTGGGGAGGGGCGTGAAATGCCATTGCTGGTCGCCGCAAGCGGCAGTGCATTTGCTCCTGAGATAGCGCGAAGACAGGGAAAGGCCGTCGTTCTGATCCAGGCAGGCATTCACGCCGGTGAGATCGACGGCAAGGACGCGGGGCTCGCCCTCATCCGTGACATCGCCATCACCAAAACGCAAATGGCGCTTTTAAGGGACGTTGTTATTCTTTTCCAAGTGATATACAACGTTGACGGGCACGAGAACCGTTCGGCATTCATGCGTATGAACCAGAACGGACCAGATGAAATGGGATTTCGTGCAAATGCCTCGAATCTCAATTTGAATCGCGATTATATGAAGGCCGACGCCCCTGAAACGCGAGCGTGGCTGAAACTGTGGAACCAGTGGCAACCGGATGTTTTTGTTGACTGCCACGTCACGGACGGAGCCGATTTTCAGTACAATCTGACGTACGAATACGCCCATTTTCAGGAGGTTTCACCTTCGATCAAAACCTGGATGGACGAGCATTTCGACGGCAGGGTCGTACCTAAGGTCGAGAAAGAAGGCAATTTGCTAACTCATTACGTCGAGTTTGCCGGAAGAGAGGTGACCGGCGGCATCGCGACATTTATTCCGACGCCCAGATATGCGACTGGCTACACTCCGCTGCGAAATCGCGCAGGGCTATTGATCGAAACCCATGTTTACAAGGAATATCGTTCCCGCGTCCGCGGCACGTATGACACACTTAGATATTTCATCGAGGAAATTGGTAATTCAAGGTCGTCATTGTTTGCGGCCAACAAGTCCGCCGAAGCCGAAACGATTGCTCGTGGCAGATCATTCGAGCCTAACGCCAAATTTCCATTGACGCTATCAGTGACTGACCGATCGACTCCGCTTGAATTCAAAGGAATTGAATATAAGATCGACGAAAGTCCGATCTCAGGTGCGAGACGTATAGTGTACGGCTCGAAACCGTTTAACATCACGATCCCGCGATATGACGATGGCAAAGTCGATCGATCGGTTGCCCCGCCGCTCTACTATGTTATCCCACCGCAATACAAGGATGTGATCAATTTGCTCGATCTGCATGGGATCAAATTCGAAAGGATCAAGAAAGATCGATCATTTACCATTGAAAGCTATAAATTAACCGAGCAAAAATGGTCAACAAACTCTTTCGAAAATAGAATCACACTTAGCTGCAAACCGATCGCATATAGCGAAACACGAACGTTTCGGGCCGGATCCGTAATTGTCTCGACGGCTCAATCCAATGCCAACGTCGCAATTCACCTACTCGAACCGTCGGGGCCCGATTCATTTGTTTATTGGGGTTTCTTCAACTCGGTCTTTGAGCAGAAGGAGTACGGCGAAGGCTATCAGATCGAGAAACTTGCCCTAAAAATGCTCGCCGACGACCCGAAGATCAAATCCGAGTTCGACGAAAGACTCAAAGATCCAGCGTTTGCGAAAAATCCGCGAGCCCGCCTTAATTTCTTTTACGAACGTTCGCGCTACTTTCTCGATCAGAAGACCGGTGTTTATCCGGTCGGCCGGATCTTGGCTCCGCTCAGCACAAAATAAAAAGACGAGCCGATTGGCTCGTCTAGCAATTTGGTGGAGATGAGGAGGATCGAACTCCTGGCCTCGGCATTGCGAACGCCGCGCTCTCCCAGCTGAGCTACATCCCCAAAAACCTCAATTATTTTAGAATTGAAAACGGTTTGTTTCAAGCGCCGTCACTGGCACCTGACGCTTACCCGCTCTCATTGATCAGTTGACTGCACCAGCAGGCAACAGCGACCCCTTTGGGTCTGACGCGTAAGCTTCGCCGTTCTCGATCTTGCCGATGATACCGTGAAACACTATTTCATCGCCGCCGAGCACGACCACTACATCGCCCGGACTGACTTGTTTCTCGTTCACCGGAAATTTGATTATCGTCGCGTTTCCGTTCTCCGCCGAAACGGATTCATATTCGAAGGTATCAGCATTAAAGCTGAGCGTCTGACAAAAGGCTACTTCCATACTATCAATCTACCATTAGACATTCTAAAGTCTCAAATCGCCGCACAACTCGCGGTCGGCGACCGTATCCTCGCTTACTCATTGAATTGATCTCAAGACGAGATGATCCTAAAGTCAATGCCGATCGCGTCATGATCCGAAAGCGGTGTTCCTTTATGATCTACGAGACCACCGATCGTCTGCGGTTTTGCACCCGGAGCTATTTCGATCCCTTTCCCGGCAAACCAGTCGAGCCTGGCCGACACATGCCCGCCGACACGGCCGGCAGCCCAAAAAATGAATGGAAAGCACCACTCAGGAACCCAGTCACGCAGATTCGTATTCTTTTCGATGCTTTCAATGTGGTAGTGCAGAGTCCCGGCACCGACCTCATTCAACGACCGGTAGTTGTATCCCCGCTTTTCCAGCATGCTGAAAAGATTACGCTCAAAGTATCGTTCTGGGTTTGGAAGATGGTTTTTTGCGACATTTTTGGGGCCCATAAGGACACGACGCCAGTATCCCAAAATCGCACGTGTTGAGTTTTGGGAGTTGAAAGTCGTCGTATTCCAGTCGCCACCGATTATGACCGGCAACGGCGGAAGCGTGTCCAGATGGTCGAGCACGATCTTGATCTGCATTTGTCGGTGGGCCCGCGAACAGTGGGCATCGAGATGGATCGTAACAGCGCGAAATTTGCCGGCCGGGTGATCGATATCGGCGAACAATGCCCGCAGGCTGCCAAGACGCTTTTCCTTGCCCCACATCTTGTCCTTTCCGTTCGGCAACGGTACCGCGTGAACGTTTGCCATCGGGTAACGCGAAAACATCGCGAGCCCATGTATCGAGAGCTGATTTTCGCCCACGACCTGGGACTCGACGCCGCTGCCTTTTTGCAGGGCAACGTAAACCGGAGCAAAGACGTAATTAAGCTTGAGTTCTCGTGCTATGCCCTGTGCGACAAACCTGTTGCCGCTTCTGGCCATTCCATGGTCGAGTTCCGTAAGGAGTAAAAGGTCTTTGTCTTTAAGCCCATCGTGGTTTTTAAGGCCGTCAATGATCCCGTCATAGACGTTGCCGCGTTCGATATTCCACGCGAGCGCCCTGACCATGCGGCAGTCCGCTCCAACCGTCGCTTCCGACAGGTTTTCGCCGACGACCGCGTTTAGAACGCGCTCAGCCTCAGAGCTGATATCCTTCCAGAGCGAGGACGCGTGCAGATCCTTTGTAGATCCGAATGTTAGAAGTTCGGGAAAGTGTTTATTTAGATCGTGTTCCAGGACCGATGGCGGATCGATCGATTTGTCATTATGCGGCGACATAAAAAGTCCTAGGATACGTCAGCGGCCGGCAAATGAAAAGGATGGCCGCAGCCGCCAATCGTGAATCGGACCGACGTTCAGTCGTCGTACCTTTCCTTGACCGGGGCAACCGCCAGAAAATCATTAGCGATCCTTTCAGAATAATCCTTCATGAGTTCGTCGAGCTTTTTTTGATCACTGGTGCAAAAGATTAGCCCGACGTGTTTTGGCTTCTTGACACGGTAAACGATCTCCGGAGCATCGTAATGCGAGGTGTCGGGTTCATCGACCTTGGAAAGTGCGAGAGTGATTCCGGCAAGGTCCTTTCGCAACTTCGGCAGTCTATAAGGCCGCTCAACGGTCGCGGTCTCGAGTTTTGCCCATTCGCGCCAGAGGTTAAAGTTACACGCCTGCTCCAACACGTTCGCGATATAAGCTCCGCCGACACGGCACGCTACCTCCAGAAGGAAAAATTCACCTGTTTCGTCGCTCTGTAAAAATTCCGCGTGCGAGACGCCTCGGTCATAGTCGAAGGCCATCAGCAATGCCCGATTAAGAACTTCCAGTTGTTTCCTCTGACGCGATCTGTACGGTACGATCGACGATGTAAACACACCGCCGTAATGCGACACCTTGAACGGCGTCGTGCCATATTGGCTGACACCACACGCGACTACCTTGCCATTATTTACAACCGAATCAATATGGAAAACACGTCCCTCTATGAATCTCTCGATGACAAACTGCGACGGGTGATCGCGCCAGTTGTTGCGGTTGTCAAGGTCATTCAGGACATTCCAGACCTCGTCGGCAGTCTCACATTTGCGGATCCCAAATGCAGATACCTCGTGCCTCGGCTTTACGATCCAAGGCCCCGGGACTGTCGCAAGGAATCGGTCGATCGCCTCAGCGTTGAACGCACCGATGAAATCCGGACACGGGATCCCGGCTTTGGACGCCAAATTTCGCATGGTCAACTTATCGCGAAAACGCCGCAAGTAAGAGCTGCCCATCCCGTCGATCTGAAGGTGCTCACGAGCCAGAGCGGCAGTTATAACGTCAAATTCGTCCAACCCAACGATACGGTCGATCGGGCGCGAACCGGCCAGATTTGTCACAGCCCTCACATAGTCGACCGGTTGAGCGTTGTCTTCGACGGTCGCGACCTCATTAATTGCGGTCCATGCCCATGGCGAATCGAGCAACTTTTTTCGCGTTACGAGGGTAATTTGCCAGCCGGAGTTTTGAGCTTCTTCCAAAAACTCATTTCCCTTGAATTCGCTCGCAATGCAGACGATGTGATGGTTCATAAACTCTGCCGGTCAACCCGCTATCGGCACGCCGGTTTCTGTCTTACTGATTTTATTTTGAATAAAAAGAATGGCACAATTTAGCCTTAAATTCAATTGGGATCTCCGACGGGAACGTTCGACGCGGAGGGGCGGAAAAGAAGTAATATGGGTGATATAGACTTCGTCAATTTGGTGAGCCACTTGGTGATATATCTGGTGGTACTGCTGTTGGCGATCTCGTCGCATGAGGCCGGGCACGCCTGGATGTCTTACAAATATGGCGACGATACCGCCTTCATGCTCGGCCGCGTCACGCTTAACCCGGTAAAGCACACTGACCCGATCGGTACGCTTCTGATCCCGATCCTCGGATTTGTATTAGGCTCGGTCGGCGGAGCACTCGGCAACATTCCGCTGATCGGTTGGGGCATTCCGACACCGGTGAACCCGCGTAAATGGACCAAGTACAAGCAGGCCAACGTAATGGTCTCGATCGCCGGCATCGGAGCAAATCTGATCCTCGCGACCATTTCGTTCCTGATTTTCAAATTGCTGCTTGAGTTCAGCGTGATCACGGCGGCGAATATCGACGACGGATTGATGAAACCGCTGATCATCCTCCTTCAGTACATGATAATGTTGAATGTTTCGCTGGCGGTATTTAATCTGTTGCCGTTTCCGCCGTTGGACGGCAGCAAGGTCCTTTCGACTTTTCTTCCTGAGAGTTTTCAACCTGTTTTCCAATTGCTCGAACAATACGGCTTTTTGATCCTTATGCTCTTAGTCTATTGGGGCGTTATCGGGTTTATCATTCGGCCGGTCTTTTCTTTCGTGCAGTACTTGCTCCTTACCCCTTGGTTCTAGTGTATGAAAAAGCGCATTTTCAGCGGTGCCCAGCCGACCGGTGAACTTCATATCGGCAATTATCTTGGTGCTCTCAAAAATTGGGTGGCGTTGCAGAGCGAATTCGAATCGTTTTACTGCATCGTCAATCTCCACGCGATAACGCTGCCACAGGAACCGAAAGGCCTAAGGCAGAAGACGCTGGATCTCGCCAGGATATACCTCGCGGCCGGTGTTGATCCCGCGACGGCGACGATCTTTATCCAATCTGACGTTCCCGAACATGCCGAATTGACTTGGGTGCTTTCCTGCAACGCCCGTATGGGCGAGCTTGAGAGAATGACGCAGTTTAAGGATAAGGGTAAAGGTAATTCTGAACGGGCGGGCGTCGGCCTTTTCACCTATCCGATCCTCATGGCGGCCGACATTTTGCTCTACCAGACGGATCTCGTTCCTGTTGGCCAGGATCAGAAGCAGCATCTCGAACTCAGCCGCGACCTCGCGATACGATTCAACCGCGATTTTGGCGAGACCTTCAAAATTCCTGAACCGTACATTCCCAAGGCCGGCGCAAGCATCAAGTCGCTTCAGGATCCGCTAAAGAAGATGTCAAAATCGGACGAGAATCTTAAAGGGTCGATCTTCCTGATGGATGCTCCGGAAACCATCATGAAAAAGATCAAGAGCGCCGTTACCGATAGTGGTACCGATATTTCATTCGACGATACGCGGCCGGCGATCAACAACCTCCTCACGATTTACCAGCTCGTAACCGGAAAGTCGTCTGAGGAGTGTGTCGCCCATTTTGAGGGAAAAGGTTACGGCCAGTTCAAGGGCGAGCTCGCCGAAGCGACGGTTGAATATCTTCGACCGTTCCAGGACCGTGTAAAGCATTACACCGACGAGGATCTTGGCGAAATTCTTAGGAACGGCGCGGACAAGGCCCGGACGATCGCGTCGGCGACCTTGGATGACGTTTATCACAAAACGGGGATCAAATAGATGAATATTAGAGTATTCGAAAAGCCTACCTGAACGACGTGCCGCAATTTGGCCGCGCTGTTTCGTGAAAACGGCATTAAATTTGAATCGATAGATTATTTCAAGGAAGAGCTGACTACCGAGATCGTCAATGAGTTGGTGACAAGGCTCGGAATTCCGGCCTTTGAGCTATTGAGGAAAAAGGAAAAGGAGTTCAAGGACCTTGGATTATCGCCCGAAACGCCCGAAAGTGACATTTTTGCGGCGATCGTCGCAAATCCAGGACTGTTAAATCGTCCGATCGTCGTTGTCGGCGACAAGGCCGTTATTGCGAGGCCGATCGAAAGGGCCCTTGAGTTGATCGGTAGATAGTAAAGTGAGGTGATCATGAATATCGTTTCCGCGTTTTTCGTTTTGTTAATTGCCGTGGGCCTTGCGGGATGTGATCTCCGCAGCGATACCGCTAAACGCGAGATGGAGAAATTTTCGGGAACGCCGACGCCGACCCTCTCACCGGCACCTACCGAAGTTCCCGTCGCCCCTTCGGAGATCGTCAACGTCGATACCAGCACACCTGTCACGACGATCAGTGTCAGCGGCGGCAACAAAAAACAGTCGCTCACATGTAAGACCTTTGAACGCGTAACGATCAACGGCGATCGCTCGGTCGTGACTGTCAAAGGCCCTTGCCGACAGATCGTAATAAACGGTAATAATAACCAGATATCTGCCGACGCGTTTTTGGATATCACGATTAACGGTTCGGACAATTCCGTCACATACTCACGGTATATAAACGGAAAACGGCCGATCATCACAGACAACGCCAACGGCAACACGATCGAAAAGGCTTCGGCCGCAGAAACCACCGACACATCGTCAAAGGAAAAGACCGCAAAATGAGCTTCACAAATGGCAACGGAAACGGTAACGGACACGCTCCAAAGCCGAAGAATGTTCTCGGCGGCCCGCTTGAGATCTGCTGCACTGACCCGATGACCGGGTTTTATCGTGACGGTTACTGCCGAACCGGAATTGACGACACGGGCCGCCACACTGTTTGTATCGAGGCCACCGACGAGTTTTTGGCGTTTTCCAAAGCGGTTGGTAATGACCTTTCAACGCCAATGCCGCAATATCAGTTTCCGGGCCTGGTTGCGGGTGACAAATGGTGTCTCTGCATGCTCCGCTGGCGACAAGCTCTTAACGCCGGAATGGCCCCTCGGGTTTATTTGCGTGCCACACACGAAGCGGCACTCACCGTAGTTTCGCTCGAAGATCTGAAAGCATATGCTGTTGACGGTGAATACTAGTTCGTATAGCTTCTTGGATCGTCTGACGTCACAGTTTCTGCCAAAAGTCCGAAAATATCGTTTCCCTCGATCGGTATGCTTTAAATTGACCGGGCTTCATTTTTCCTTCGTTAAATTCGATAATTTGCGCCTCATACGTTAATATTCCATATTCATGCAGCAGGC
>CALDGX010000089.1 GCA_937941715.1 uncultured Chloracidobacterium sp.
TTGAAGAAATTCGTCGATGAACAGATGGTCGACGGCGATCTGGTGGCGATCATCAGGACCGGCGCCGGCGTCGGGGCTCTCCAGCAGTTTACGTCGGACAAGCGCATCCTCTACGCCGCGATCGAGCGGGTCAAATGGAATCCGATCGGCAATGGCGGCATCAGTGCGTTCGCACCGATCGAGCCGACGTTTTCTGAGATGACGGCCGCGGCAGCCGGCGATTCGGCAGATTCTGATGAGGCGGGAAACGCAGCGAATACCCAGCGGGCATTTGAGGACTTTCAAAGCAGCGTTTTTGCGACCGGCACTCTGGGTGCTCTGAAATATATCGTTCAGGGCATGTCGGAGTTGCCGGGCCGAAAATCGGTGATCCTGTTTTCTGACGGATTCAAGATCTTCGAACAGGACGAACACGGCTTTACGCAGGGCGGCAGGGTTGCCGAGTTTTTGCAGGAACTCGTGGATGTCGCGAATCGGTCGTCTGTTGTCTTTTACACGATCGACGCCAGAGGTTTGCAATACACGGGCTTCACCGCGGCCGATAAGATCACCGACACCAGTCCCGAGTCGATGAACGCCAAGATGGCAGAGCGTCGAAACCAACTATCGGACACGCAGGCGGGACTTGCCTATCTAGCGGAGGAAACCGGCGGGATCGCCGTCAAGAACAGCAACGATCTCGCCGGCGGGGTCAAGCGTGTGCTCGATGACCAAAGCTATTATCTGATCGCTTACGAACCTGACGCCGATACGTTTGACGCCGCAAAACGCAAATACAACAAGATCGAGATCAAAGTGCTCCGAAAAGGGCTTTCGGCGCGATACCGGAGCGGATTTTTCAACGTAGCGGACAAGGCCGTATCCAATACGCCGGTCAATCAAACGCCGCTCGTCCAGCTGCAGGCGGCCCTGACGTCGCCATTCGCCGTCAACGGGATATCGCTCAGGTTGAACGCACTCTTCGGCAACGACACTAAGGACGGCCCGTACGTACGCTCGCTGCTGCATATCGACGGGAAAGGGCTGAAGTTTACCGACGAAAAGGACGGAACGAAGAAAGCGGTTTTTGATGTCTGGGCAGCGAGCTTTGGTGACAATGGTCAGCCGGTCGATCAGATCGGCAAGACCTATACACTGATCGTGAAACCCGAAACTTACAAGAAGATGGTCGACGAGGGCTTTGTCTATCATTTTACATTTCCGGTCAAAAAGCCCGGAGCGTACCAGTACCGTGTAGCGATCCGCGACACACTGGGCGAAAAGATCGGGTCGGCAAGTCAGTTCATAGAGGTGCCGGACCTCAAAAAGAACAGACTTACGGCATCGAGCCTCGTACTCGAGAGTCTGACGCTCGCTGAATGGCAGCGATTGGCGGACCCGAACGGCGGCGTTGTCCGAACCGATGCGATGACCGACACGGCGATCCGCCGCGTCAAACTCAACACAGTACTTCGTTATGGATACGAGATATATAACGCGCGATTGGATGGAGCAAAACGCCCGAATATCCAGACCAAGATCCGTGTTTTTCGCGACGGCAAACTCGTGTTGGACGGCCAGCAGGTCTCGTTGGACCTGCAAGGCCAGACCGATATGCAGCGTTTGCGGGCGTCAGGCGCGTTGAGCCTCGGCGGCAAGATGCTGCCGGGCGACTACATACTGCAGATCATTGTCACGGATAACCTCGCACCGCAAAACCGCCGCCTTGCCACACAGTTCATACAGTTCGAGATAGCCGAGTAAATTGCATTTCCGGCACTCAGACACTAACCTAGAGTTTTGCAGTTATGTTCAAGATCAAGTCCGTCGAACTCACTGAGATAGATCTGCCTCTCGTTCATTTTTTTGAGACGAGTTTTGGCCGAACCTATGAACGCCGCATCATTCTCGTCAGGGTCGAGGACGCGGTCGGCAACGAAGGCTGGGGCGAGATCACCTGTGGCGAGGAACCGGGGTACTCCGACGAATGGACCGATTCGGCATGGGTGACAGCGGAAAAGATACTTGCGCCGATGGTCGTCGGAAAGGAAGTTGAAAGTGCGGCTGAGGTCTGGAACCTGATGAAATGGGCCCGCGGCCACCGTATGGCCAAAAGCGGCATCGAGACAGCTTGTTGGGACCTTGAGGCTAAAAAGCTCGGTGTTCCGCTTTGGCGGCATCTCGGCGGCGTCAACCGTGAGATCGAGTGCGGCGTCTCGATCGGCATTCAGGACTCGGTGGCACAGCTTTTGGACAAGATCCGCGTCGAACTCGAGGCCGGATACAAGCGCATCAAGATCAAGATCAGCCCGCGTTGGGACTACGACGTGATCAAGGCCGTGCGGGCAGAGTTTGGCGATATTCTGCTGATGGGCGA
>CALDGX010000090.1 GCA_937941715.1 uncultured Chloracidobacterium sp.
CTATTTCCGCTTGATCAGCAGCCCGAGGATGAGACCGACGGCGGCTGAGATGAGGATGGTCTGGCCCGGTTTTTGGCGGGCAAACTCCTTGGCGTCCTCGACCAGCTCTTTCGGGTCCTTGGCCGAGATCTCTTTGAACTTATCGCCGGCCTGCGAAAACTTTTCGTTGG
Source organism: uncultured Chloracidobacterium sp. (assembly GCA_937941715.1). Lineage (GTDB taxonomy): Bacteria > Acidobacteriota > Blastocatellia > Pyrinomonadales > Pyrinomonadaceae > OLB17. The sequence continues at coordinate 171 of CALDGX010000090.1, forward strand.
CAAAATCGCGTGCCTTGACGGCCGCGTCCTGTATCTTCTGGCCGTATTCCTGTGCCTGCATCTTGATATCTCCTAAAAACTCGTCATCCGTCACCTTTTCGCCCGTGTTGAGCGGTACCAGGCTCTGTTCCAATTCCATTTCTGCTTTCTTAACTTCGGCTTCAAATTCAGACATTTTCGATCCAACCTCCAAAATAGCGTTTCGTTATAAATGCCCTGCGGCCAATTGCCCTGCCGCAAAAAAGGCGACTGTACAGATGACCGCATCTGCTCAATGGTTGTAACGATATTTTACGCCGATTTGTTCCCGATTTCGCGCGTATGTGAACTTTGTCACAAATCGGTATTGACATGAACGGACCCAAAATGCGACTCTATTCGGAAAGTAAGTAAGCACTTACTTATTGGCGCAGGGAGCGTTTATTTGATCAAAGAGCTATTTACATGTAATCACGCCGGCCGTATGACCGGCGACGCCCGTCGGGAGCAGATACTGCAAACGGCCGTTTCCCTGTTTTCGCAAAAGGGGTTCAAGGGCACGACGACCAAGGAGATCGCCGCCGCGGCCGGCGTGTCCGAGGCGATGGTATTTCGCCATTTTGCCTCAAAGGACGAGCTCTACGCGGCGATCCTCGACACCAAGGGCTGCCAGGACGGCGTTCACCGCTTTCCGTGGGAGGAGAACGAGGTTTTGCGAAAGGCGATCGAGGACAAGGACGATCTGGCCGTGTTTTACAACATCGCCCTCGACGCGCTCAACAAGCACGAATCGGATGTCGGGTTCATGCGGCTGTTGTTTTACTCGGCGCTCGAGGAGCACAAGCTGGCCGAGATGTTCTTCAGCGACTTTATCTCAAAGATATACGCGTTCATCGGCGGTTACGTCGCCGAACGCCAGGCCGACGGCGCCTTTCGCGAGCTCGACCCGCGGATCGCTGTCCGCAGCTTTTTGGGCATGTTGATACACCATTCGCTGAACAACCTCTTGTGGGACAAGAACCGGATGATCATCGACATCACAAATCAGGAAGCGGCAAAGAATTTTGCCGAAATCTTATTGAACGGGATCAGAAAGGCCGACGCCTGAGCGTAGCGGCCGTATCAAATGATGACAAGTCAAAAATTTATAGCATCTGTCGCACTCGTTTTGACCGCGGCCGCATTGACGCTGAGCGGATGCGGCTCGCGCGCGGCCAACACCAACTCGAACGCGGGCGCGCAGCCGACCGTTGTCGATGTCGCGGCCACTCAGGCGATCGTACAGCCGATCCCGACATACTTTGAGGCGACCGGTAACCTCGCCAGCGACGCCGCGACCGATGTCGCACCGGCCGTCGGCGGCAAGATCGCCGAGGTCAACTTTGACGTCGGCAGTTATGTCGAAAAAGGCAGCGTGCTGGTCCGCCTCGACGACCGCGACGCCCGCATCCGCCTCGAGCAGGCTCAGGCACAGGCTGAACAGCAGCGTAAGGCCGTCGATCAGGCCGTCGCCGCACTTCGGCAGGCGCAGATCAGGCTCAACGTAAAGGACGGCGAAATGTTTAATATCGAGACCTTTTCGCAGGTCAAATCGACCAAGGCAAATCTCGAACTTGCCGAAAAGGAGCTCACGCGGGCCCAGCGGCTGTTTGACAGCGGCGACGTTTCGCGGTCGATCCTCGACCAGCGGAGGGCACAGCGCGACGCCCTGCTCGGCCAGCTTGACGAGGCGCGGTCCAACGCCGCCGTCGCCGTCAAGGCGATCAACTCGGCCGAGGCCGCCGTCGCGACCGCCAAGACCGCCGTCGCGACCGCCCAGACACAGGTCGATCAGGCCCGCAAGGCGCTCTCCGACACCGTCATTTACGCCCCGATCAGCGGCTATATCGCCGAGCGCGTCGCCGATCCCGGCGAATTTGTCACGCCGAACGCGCCCAATACCAAGGTCGCGACGATCGTCCGGACGTCGACCCTGCGGCTCAAGATCGACGTGCCCGAGGCCTCGATCGGCAAGGTCGGCATCGGCCAGGGCATATCGCTGCAGACAAGCGCCTATCCCGACCGCAACTTTGCCGGAACGGTCGTCCGCATGATGCCGAACATCAACGCCACGGCCCGTACGCTGGTCGTCGAGGCCGAGGTTTCGAACGGCGAAGGCCTGCTCAAGCCGGGCCAGTTTGCCACCGTGCGGATCACCCAGTCCAAGCCCGAGAACGCCGTCATGATACCGGCCTCGGCCGTCCGGACCGAGGGCGAATCGCATAAGGTTTTTGTCATCAAGGACGGCGTCGCCCACGAACACATCGTCCAGCTCGGCCTGCTTGAGAACGGGCTGATCCAGATCAAGACGGGCGTGGCCGAGGGCGAGCTGGTCGCAACGACCAACATCAACACGCTTTTTGACGGTGTCGCCGTGAGGCAGACCAACTAGTTGATCCAAAAGAGGTTTTACGTATGCAGTGGCTGGCTGAAGTTTGTGTAAAGCGACCGGTATTCGCGACGATGCTCATATTGTCGCTGGTCGTGGTGGGGGCGTTCTCGTTCTTTAGTCTGGGCGTCGATCTGTTTCCGAAGATCGATTTTCCGACCATTACGATCACCGTCGTCAATCCCGGCGCGTCGCCGCAGGAGATCGAGACCGAGATAACCGAAAAGGTCGAGGAGGCCGTCAATACCATCAGCGGTATCGACGAACTGCGTTCGAGCTCGGTCGAGGGCATCTCGCAGGTGTTTGTCCAGTTCGTGCTCGAAAAGGACGTCAATATCGCCGCTCAGGAGGTCGAGAACCGCGTCCAGACCGTGATCCCGAATCTGCCCGAGACCGCCAAACAGCCGGCCGTCCAAAAGCTGGACACTGACGCCGCTCCGGTCCTGCGTATTTCGGTCTCGGCGCCCAAATCGCTCCGCGACGTGACCGAGGTCGCCCGTAAACAGATCAAGGAACGCATCGAGTCGATCAACGGCGTCGGCCAGATCACGATCATCGGCGGCCGTGAACGCCAGATCAACGTCTGGGTCGACCCCGACAAGATGCGTTCGTACAACGTAACGCCGGCCGAGGTTTCAGGCGCGCTCAAGATCCAGAATATGGAATTTCCGAGCGGCCGCCTCGACGAGGGGCAAAAGGAAACCAGCGTCCGCACCGTCGGCAAGATCAAGACGCCCGAGGAGTTTAACGACGTCGTCGTCGCGACCCGCGGCAACTATCAGGTCAAGGTCAAGGATCTCGGCTATGTCGAGGACGGCGCCGAGGAGACACGCTCCGAGGCTCGTCTGAACGGCGTGCCGGCAGTGACGCTGATCGTTTCGAAACAGTCAGGCCAGAATACCGTCGCCGTTTCGCGTGAGATCAAGGCCCGTCTCGCCGAGATCGAAAAGACGCTGCCGCCCGGATTTCAGATGCGCGTCATCGGCGACAACTCGGTCTTTATCGAAAATTCGCTCCACGCCATCGAGGAGCATCTCATCGTCGGCTCGATACTCGCGGCCATCGTCGTTTTCCTGTTTTTGTGGAGCTTCAGGTCGACGCTCATCGCCGGCCTCGCCATCCCGACCTCGATCATCGCGACCTTTGCGCTGATGTACGCGATGGGATATACGCTCAACTCGATCACGATGCTCAGCCTCACGCTGATGGTCGGTATCGTGATCGACGACGCCATCGTCGTGCTCGAAAACATCTTTCGCTTTGTCGAGGAAAAGGGCATGAGCCCGCACCAGGCCGCGATCGAAGGCACCCGCGAGATCGGATTGGCGGTTTTGGCGACGACGCTTTCGCTGATGGCGGTGTTTGTCCCGATCGGATTTATGCAGGGCATCGTCGGGCGATTTATGTCGAGCTTTGGGCTGACGGCGTCGTTTGCCGTGCTCGTGTCGCTGATCGTCTCGTTTTCGCTGACGCCGATGCTGGCGGCACGCCTCATCAAACGTAAAAAGGAAGAGCCGGTCGACCTTTCAGACGACATCAGCGGCGACGGCATGCTCGAGCACAAACCCGCGTCCGACAGCCACTACACGGGCTGGTTCGGCGTTGTTGACCGGTTTTATACGTCGATGCTGCGGTTTTCGATGGCCCATCGCTGGGTGATCGTGCTCGTATGTCTGCTCGTATTTATCAGCATCGTGCCGCTGTTTATGTTCGTCGGTAAGAACTTTCTGCCCGTCGACGACCAATCACAGTTTGAGATCTCGGTCCGCGCGCCCGAGGGGTCGAGCATCGGCGCGACGTCACAGCTCTTTGAACGCATCGCGTCCGAGATCCGCAAGATGCCGGGCGTCACCGACACCCTGTCGACCGTCGGCGGCGGACAGCAGCAGGTCGTCAACGCCGGCACCATCTACGTCAAGCTCGCCGACATCAAGGACCGCACCAAAACGCAGGAAATGATGATGGATGACGCCCGCAAATTGCTCAAGGACTTTCCGCCCGAGCTGCGTACCGGCGTTCAGCAGGTCCAGGCGTTTTCGGGCGGCGGATTCAGGAACGCTAACGTCCAGTTCCTGATCGCCGGCCCCGACCTCAAAAAGCTCGAGGAATACTCGGCCAAGATCCTCGAGAAGATGCGTTCGATACCCGACGCCGTCGACGTCGATTCGACGCTCATCTCGGGCAAACCCGAGCTGCAGCTGCAGATCGACCGCGATACGGCGGCCGACCTCGGCGTACGCGTCGGCGACATTTCACAGGCGCTCAATACGCTCGTCGCCGGTCAGGAAGCCACGACGTTCAACGCCGGCAACGACCAGTACGAGGTCCGCGTCCGGGCCATCAACCCGTTTAGAACGAGCGTCGAGGGGCTTCGCCGGATGATCGTGCCGTCGTCAAAGGTCGGTTGGGTGACGCTCGACCGCGTCGTCAAGACCGCCTCAGGCACCGGGCCGAGTTCGGTCGACCGCACCAATCGCCAGCGTCAGGTGACGCTGCTTGCGAATACGCGTCCGGGCGGTTCGGCGGCCAGCATCACGTCGGCGATCGACAGTTACGTCAAGGAGCTCAATCTGCCCTCGACCTATCGCACGGGCTACGTCGGCCAGTCAAAGGAAATGGGCAAGGCCGGCTTCTATTTCCTGCTCGCGTTCGCCCTGTCGTTCATATTTATGTACATCGTTCTGGCGGCGCAGTTCGAATCGTTCATCCACCCGGTGACGATCCTTTTGACACTGCCGTTGTCGATACCTTTCGGTATCTTCAGCCTGCTCGTGCTCGGCCAGACGGTCAACATCTTTTCGGGCCTCGGGCTGCTGCTGCTGTTCGGCGTCGTCAAAAAGAACGCAATTTTGCAGATCGATCATACCAACACGCTGCGATCGCATGGAATGGGGCGGTATGACGCCATCATCCAAGCCAATCGCGACCGTCTGCGGCCGATCCTTATGACGACGATCGCGCTTGTCGCGGGAATGATACCGCTCGTCGTTTCGACCGGAGCCGGTTCGGGCACCAACCGCTCGATCGGCGTGCTTGTGGTCGGCGGCCAGAGCCTCTGTCTGCTGCTGACGCTGCTCGCGGTGCCGGTGTTCTATTCGATCTTCGACGATCTCGCTGAGTTTCGCGTATTCCGTTTTGTGACGCGGTTTTCTGAGTGGCTGTTTGGCGGCATCAAGCGCCGCATCGCCGGCGCTACCAGCGGCATCATCGGCAAATGAAGATGTTCGGCACCAATGACAGCCCGGGCATCTGCGCTCCGCCGCCGCTCGTTTACGCGAGCGGGCTGATCGGCGGCGGCGTGTTGACATGGTTTTACCCGATCGCGGCACCCGCGGCCGCGGTCCGGATCGTGATCGGCGGAGTTTCGATCGCGGTCGGTTTGACAGTGCTTTTGTCGGTTTTTATCGCGATGCGGCGGGCCGGGACCAACATCGAACCCTGGCGGCCGACGACGACCGTGATCGAGAGCGGCTTTTACGCCTATTCTCGAAACCCGATCTACGTCGCGATGGCGATCGTATATTTTGGCGTCGCGGCCCTTTTCGGCCTGATCTGGAGCCTTTTATTTTTACCGGCTTGTCTGGTCTTTATTCATTTTTTTCAAATCTTGCCCGAAGAGAGGTACCTCGAGGCAAAGTTTGGCAGCAGTTATATCGCATACAGGTCGCGTGTCAGACGTTGGATCTAACCAGTTTTTATGAATAGGCAAATACTGACCTTTCTCATATTGATCATATCTGCGACAGCCGCCTTTTCGCAGACCGCGACGCCCACGCCCGCGGGCGGCGACGTCCAAAGGGTCGCGCCTGAGGACCTTAAGGGTGTACCGTCGATCGCGCCGGATTATCGTTCGGATGACCGCAGTTTGCCCGATCTCGGCCGCGTCGGCGTCGATATGACGCGGCAAAGGCCGCTCACGCTGCGCGAGACCATCGAGCTCGCGCTCAGCAATAACCGCGACATCGAGGTGTCGCGCAAGACGGTCCGCATGGCCGAGTTCGACCTGCAATCGACCCGCGGATTCTTTCAGCCGCGGCTGTCCGGACAGGCGTATTACGACCACACGACCACGCCGAACGTCAGTATTTTCAGCAATAATCAAAAGACCAATCAGGGCACGCTGCTCGGCAACGCCGCTCTGCAGGCGTTTGCGCCCAAGTACGGCACGGTCTTTACCGGCTCGTTCAACAATTCGCGCGTCACGAGCGACAATCCGATCTCGATCCTCAGCCCGCAGTATACGTCGACAATGGCGTTCGCGTTGACCCAGCCGCTGTTTCGCGGCCGCAAGATCGACGCCGCCCGCCGCAGTATCGAGATATTCAAGAAAAATCTCTCGCTCACCGACACTCAGTTTCGCCAGCGCTCGATCGAGATCGTCGCCGGTGCCGAAAAGGCCTATTGGGACCTCGCCTTTGCCCTCCGCAATCTGCAGGTCCAGCGTGACACTGTCCGCGACGCCAAGGCCCAGCTCGAGCACAACCGCCGTCTCGTCGACGAAGGCCAGCTTGCCCCTATCGACATCGTCGCCGCCGAAACTCAGGTCGCCAATTTCGAACAGGCCGTTTACGACGCGCTCAATGTCGTCAATCAGGCCGAAAATGCGCTCAAGAATCTCATTTCGCCGGGCCGCGGCGACCGCATCTGGTCTGAGGCGTTGACGCCGATCGACACCGTCGAGATCGAGGCTCCGCGGACGACGCTGACCGAGGCGATGGAGATGGCGCTCACCAACCGCCCCGAGATCGAGATCAACCGGGCTCAGCGTGAGATCAACGCCATCGATCAGCGGCTCTATCACGATCAAAAGCGGCCGCAGATCGACCTTATCGCCAGTTATTCGTCCTCGGGTGTCGGCGGCAAGCAAAACCCCGATTTCAGCCCGACGTTCCCGACGCCGTGCTCGACCGCACCGACGTCGCCGGCGTGTGCCCAGCAGCAGGCCAATCTCGCACTGCTGACCGGCAATCCGCTCAACGGCATTTTTGCCAACCGTTACCCGACCTACCGTATCGGCATTCAGTTCAATCTGCCGCTTTTCGGCGATAAGACCGCCGGCGCGCTGCTCGGCAAGTCAAAGGTCGAGGCCGAGCGGATCGAGACGCAGCGTGAACAGCTCGAACAGGGCATCCAGGTCGAGGTCCGCAACGCCCTCCAGGCGATCCGCACGTCCGAGGCCCGTCTGCGGGCAGCGGCGGTCGCCCGCGAAAATACCGCCAAACAGTACGATTCCGAACAGCGAAAGCTCGACGCCGGCCAGTCCGACGTGTACAAGGTGCTCGAACGCCAGACTGCTCTCGCGGCCGCTCGCAGCAACGAACTTCGTGCCCGCACCGAGCTCAACAAGGCGATCGCCGAGCTCGAACGCGCGACCGGCAACTCGCTCAAGGCAAAGAACATCGAGCCAAAATAGAGTATGAAAGCCGTCTTTATCGACGATCTTACTTCGGGCCGCGGCCTGTCACTGGCTGACGTCGCCGATCCGGCCGCACCTGCCGGCACCGAGGTTCTGGTGCGTGTCCGGGCCGCGGGCCTCAATCGGGCCGACCTTTTGCAGGCGAAGGGGCTGTATCCGCCGCCGCCGGGATTTTCGCCCAATATTCCCGGCCTCGAGTTTGCGGGTGAGGTCGCGGCTGTCGGCGGCGATGTGACCGAGTGGAGCGTCGGCGACCGCGTTTTCGGCATCACGGCCGGCGAGGCCCAAGCGGAATACCTTCTGATCGACGAGCGTCATCTCGCGCGCATCCCTGACGCCTTGTCCTTTACCGAAGCGGCGGCCGTGCCCGAGGCGTTCATAACCGCATTCGACGCCGTCGTCACACAGGCGGGCCTCGCCGAGGGCGAGACGCTGCTCGTCCACGCGGTCGGGTCGGGCGTCGGCCTCGCCGCGCTTCAGATCGCCAAGGCCCGCGGAGCGCGCGTCATCGGCACGTCGCGAACCGCCTCCAAACTTGACGCCTGCCGCGGGTTCGGCCTCGACGCAGGATTCGTGACCGCCGAGCCGGTCTTCGCCGACGCCGTCATCGAAGCGACCGGCGGACGCGGTGCCGACGTCATACTCGACCTCGTCGGCGGTGCGTATTTTCCCGAAAATTTGCGCTCGCTGGCGCCGAAGGGGCGCGTGATGCTGGTCGGCCTGACCGCCGGACGCAAGGCCGAGGTTGATCTCGGCATGATCCTGCAAAAGCGCGCGACGGTTCGCGGCACCGTGCTTCGCGGCCGTTCGTTTGACGAAAAGTGCGGCGTGACACGCGACTTTTGCGAGAGCGTCGTGCCGCTTCTGGCGGACGGCACGCTGCGGCCCGTCATCGACCGCGTTTTCGCGGCGGCCGACGTCCTCGCGGCGTACGATCATCTGGCTTCGAATGAGAGTTTTGGGAAGGTCGTGCTTGAGTTTTAGCCCTGTCTGAGCCGGCGTGCGGCCTCGTCCGTCAGGATGCACAGGCCGGCGACGCCCTGCGACGCGAGTTCGTTCATCACAAAGACCGCCTGCGCGTAGGTGAGCCGCGAAACCTCGATCCGATCAAAGGAAACGACCGCCCACATCGGGCGTTCGAGTTCGCTCGTGACGGCCTCGGCCGTTTCGGTCACGGGCTCGGGTGCGGCGTCGGTCGCGGGTGTGGTCTCGGCGGCGGCAGTCTCGCTGACCATTTCGCGTTCAAACCGCTCGGCGACCGCCTGCAGCTCGGGTTCGAGCAGCGACCGCATCTCGAACAGTTTGTCCGTCGGTGCCGCATCTTGTCTTCTTCGCAGCAGCTCGACGCCCGACCGCATTTCCTGGATTCGCATAAACACCTGCTTTTCCCGTACCTTAGCACACGCCCGCCGGCAAAGTAAACGATTTTCTTA
>CALDGX010000091.1 GCA_937941715.1 uncultured Chloracidobacterium sp.
CAACGGCAGCAGCCCCGGCCGCGTCGGCTTCAAAATGGCGGTTACCGCGAACGGCGAGTTGTTTGGCTCGATCGGCGGCGGCGTGATGGAGGTAGAGCTTGTCGAACAGGCCAGAGCGATGCTTTCCGGATCCGTGCCGAACGCGGCGGCGTCACTGATAGAGCAAGTTCACCGCCGTAATGCCAGGCACGCCAGCGGCATGATCTGCTCAGGCCGGCAGACGGTCATTCTCAAAAAATTAACGCCTGCAGACCTTCCGACCGTTAAGGCGATCGCTGAGTCTTTTTCGGGCGACCTCCCATATCTCCTCATATTCGGCCCGGATCATTTCAGTGCCGGGCCCGACTTTTGCGGAACGCGTCGGATGGACTCGGACTACCGGGGGCCGATCAGTTTTGAGCGGCACGGAGATGATTTTAACTACTCAGAAGACCTGAACAGCCAGCAGCAGCTGTTCATCATCGGCGGCGGGCACTGCGCCCTGGCGTTGAGCGAGTTAGCGTCGCGGCTGAACTTCAGGATCACGATCTTCGACGACCGCCCTGACCTCAACACCATCGCAAAGAATGAGTTTGCCGACGAGATCACGATCATCGGCAGCTATGAGAATATCGCTGGCCACGTGCCGCAAGGCGACGATATTTATGTTGTCGTGATGACGCTCGGATACGCATCTGACGCGGTAGTGATTCGGCAGTTGATCAATCACGACATCAAATATTTCGGCGTGCTCGGCAGCAAGGCAAAAATGGCGACGCTTATGAAGGAACTGCGAAACGACGGTCTCGATGCGGCCAAGTTACGCCGCATTCGCACACCTATTGGCCTGCCGATAAACAGCCACACGCCCGCGGAGATCGCGGTCAGTATCGCGGCGGAGATCATCAGCGTAAAGAATAAGGCGTAACGGAGGTAATTCCCTTACGCCTTGAATCATGGTCGCTCTCAAGCGACATCAGTCACCGTTATCAACGAGCGTAACGCTAAGCTTGGTCTTCATCTCGGCCTTTCCATTGTTGGTTACGGAAAATATGACGTCACCTTTTGCTGTCGTCACACCTTCGAAATATCCGTTTTCATTCGAGATCTCGTTGACCTTGCCGTTTGCGATCTTGATCTTGCCGGCTTTGTCAGACGACTCGATGTAGAGTTTTTGATCATTGCCTGCATTGACAACAAATTGCATCAAAGACCCGGGCGAGAGCGTCAGACTCTCAGTTCCGCTGACCTCACCTTTCTTGAATTCGATCCGTTTCGGCCCCGAATCAGCCGGTTTAGGTGTGTTCGCACTTGTATTTGTCGCTGCATTCGTCGCGGTCGTACTGCCGTTCGCGGAATTGGTATTCGGTTTGACCGCATTCGAATTGTTAACGGCGTTGCCGGCTGCACCACCGCATGCTGCCAAAAACATACTGACTGTAATTAATAGATGTACTTTTCTCAACTTGATTTCCCTTCTTGTCTTTAGATTCCCGGTCGACAGCCATCCAGGTTGAAGTAACTCTAGCTTAAACTGAAATAATCGAAAAGCGACAGCCGCCGAAACTTTCGAATCAGCGATCTGCGGCTCCAACGACGCGGTTGTGGTAAACTTTTCGTTCGTCATTTATTACTATTGCATGAAAAGCCACAGCGTCCCTAAACCTCAGAAACGCAGCTATTTGCGTGCGGTGCTTGGGCGTGAATACTATACGCTTCGCCGGCAGATGCAGTGGCTCGCTAGGGCGCGGACGTTTGCTGCCAAGGACCCGGACGTCCGACCCGGCAATTCGATCATCAAACACCGATCGTTCATCCTGCGGCCCCTTCGCGATGTTGAGATGTATTTGCAGTACAACAAGATCACAAATCTGCGGCTCGCTATCGAGCCTCTCAACGGCATCGTGATCAAACCCGGCGAGACTTTCTCTATTTGGCGAAATGTCGGCCGCCCGACGACAAGACGCGGATTTCTTGAGGGACTCGTTCTGCACAACGGCCGGATCGAAAAAGGTGTCGGCGGCGGACTTTGCCAGCTTGGCAATCTGCTCTATTGGATAGCTCTTCATTCCCCGCTGACTGTGACCGAACGCTTTCGGCATGGTTTTGACGTTTTTCCGGATATTAATCGCTCGATACCTTTCGCCTGCGGTGCGACCCTCGCATACAACTACATCGATCTGCAGCTGACCAATAATACGAACGATACCTTTCGCATCGACCTCTGGCTCGACGACGAGTACCTTAACGGTGAACTTCTTTCGACGCAGCCGCCTGAATATCGTTACGACGTGTTTGAAACCGACCACCTCATCAAAATGCAGCCATGGGGAGGCTACACTCGCCATAACCGCATCTGGAAGCGTCGTACAAGCCTTATCGACGGCATGACCAGCGAAGAGCTCGTTACCGAAAATCACGCCATTATGATGTACAACCCGCTGCTGAGTTCCTGACCGCAAATATTTTTTCTCCATACCGGGAACAATTCCCGTCCGCCGGTGTCTAAGTTCGCCAGGTAAGTAAATTGATCGCTTACCCGCAGAAACACCAATGGCACCGGCAGGAGGAAAATATGTTTGATAGATTGATCGAATCCGAACCAGAAACGGCTGATTTCAAGAATCGGCGAAGTTACTTTATGGCATCGACCGTCGTGGTCGGGATACTGTTCCTTGCCGCTGTCGTTGTGAGCATCTACGCCAAGGACTTTGACCTCGGCAACGGTTCGCTCGAGATGACAGAGCTGATCGCACCGGTCGAAATGGCCGCCGAAATTAGCAAACCTGAGCCCGAGCGGCCGCGAACTGACCCGGCGCGTGAAACAAGCCAGTTGCCGATACGCAAAGAGAATATGTCATCGACGTCCGAACCGACGATCGTGCCGACGACGACATCGGTGACGCGAAACACGGTGATGGCCCGGCCGCCGGGAGATTTTCAGATCGGCAAACAGGACACTGATCCGATCGGTCCGGGCCGCAACACGACCGGAACAGCGACCGGGATCGGCGGACCCAATTTGCCGAACGCAAAGGCCGACCCCGAGTCCGAACCCGAACCGCCGCCGGTTCGCCGCGACCCGCCCGTCACCAAGCCCGGGCCGCCCAAATCGATAGGCGTAGTTAACAGTCGTGCGACCTCATTGCCGAAACCGCAGTATTCGGCCGCCGCGATCGCGATGCATGCTCAGGGCCGTGTCGATGTTCAGGTGGTGATCGATGAGACCGGAAAGGTGATCTCGGCAAGTGCGGTCAGCGGGCACCCGATGCTTCGAACATCGGCCGAACAAGCGGCTAGAAATGCCAGATTCACGCCGACGCTGCTCTCAAATGTTCCGATCAAGGTGACGGGCGTGATCACGTACAATTTCACCCGATTGTAGGGCGAAATTCTCCCATTCCTGTAAGTAAGGCGGGCCGACGCGGCCCGCCATTTTTATTGTTGGAGAAGTTTGATCAGGCCCTCGGTATCGAGGTCAAAGACGGGTACCGCGAAACGGCTCTTAAGATCGTCGTATGCCATGCCGTCGATAAATATCGGTTCGTCCGACTTGATGGTCACCCGCGGGATGATGACGAAATCACCGACGACCCGATCGGCCGCCGCGACAAGGTCTTGCCCGCTTAGCAGGCCGGCGACCGAGACGTCGCCGCCGAAATATGTGTTGGCAACCGCGACCACTTTCAGCCGCGATCCCGACAGTCGGTTAAACCTCTCGATCTGCTCATCGAGGATCGGGGCAAACATCTCGCCGGTCAGAATAGTTCCGAAAAGCCGTCCGCCCGGGAAATCGAGCGGGGTCGCCTTCCCTTCGGGCCTGTTCGGTACTCTCGCCTCGGGATGGGTCCGGGTATTCTTGAAAAACCGCCTTGCCAGTTCGACAGCCTCATCTCGCCGGTCCTTTGTAGAGACGCTTTCGAAAACTGATTCGAACTGTTCCAGAAACGAACGGATCATACCGACACCGTCTTCGATCTGCGGATAATTGCCGTAATGGGCCCGCGTCGGTATCTCGGCTCCGGCTTTCAGGTAGATCTCATCGCCCAAAAATGCGAACGTGACTCCCAACGTCGCCCGAAATTCGTTCTGCAGTGCCTCGACCTGGACGATCGTCCTTTGGCAAAATTCCGGCGTTACGCGTGTCAGACGCTCATCCGTGTTGTAACGCGTCAACGCCACCGGAACGATCGCCGCCGAGACGATCTTCGGGTAATGAGCCGCAAGGTCACGAAGAGTCTTTTCGAGTATGGCCCCGTCATTGATCTCGGGGCACAGGACGATCTGGGCATGAATTTCAATATCCGCCGCCAAAAGCCGTTCCAGCTTCTGCGAAATATCCGCCCGCGATTCGTCAACGCCCAGTAGGTAGGCACGCGTCTTGAGGTCGGTCGCGTGGACAGAAACGTACTGCGGCGAAAGTCGCTGTTCGATGATGCGCTTCATCTCGTCCTCGGTGATGGACGACAGCGTGGTGTAGTTGCCGTACAGAAATGAGAGCCTGATGTCCTCGTCGCGGACGAACAATGATGGACGGGCGTCGTCCGGATTGCCCTTGCAAAAACAAAACAGGCATTCGTTGGCACACTGCCGCGGCACGATCTGCTCGAACATCAATCCGAAATCTTCTGATTCGTCGCGATCAAACTCGATCTCGTGCGTCTCGCCGTTGGTCTTTTTGACCTGGAATACAAGCTCGGTCTCGCCGGCCGTTTGAAACCTGAAATCAAGATAATCACGCACGGGTCGGCCGTTGACCTTGACGATCCGGTCGTTAGGCTGAAGTTCCAGTTCCTCCGCAAGACTCTCCGGAGCGACCTCGGTAATGATCACGCCCGGACGGCGAAGCTGGGTAACGGCTGGTGTGACGGCAAACTCGTACATAATGAAACCGCTTGCGAAATACGACAAGGACACGAAAAGAATAACTCATTTCGTGCCCTTGTTGTATTTAACGGACTAACCTGGCCGTTCCGGCTCCCCTATTACCCTTTGAGGTCGATAAGCGAATCGAGCGGCGTATATTCACGATCCTGCGAGGTCGCAACGGCCTCGTAGGTCAGTTTTCCGGCGTATGTATTTACGCCTTCGGCAAGGCCGGCATCGTCTCGGATCGCCTGTTCGAACCCCTTGTTGGCGAGTGCGAGTGCGTACGGCAATGTAGCGTTCGTCAATGCGAACGTCGATGTTCTCGGCACCGCACCGGGCATATTGGCTACACAATAGTGCAGAACGCCCTCTTCATAATATGTCGGGTTCGAGTGCGTCGTCGCGTGGGTCGTCTCAAAGCATCCGCCCTGATCGACGGCCACATCGACGAGGACCGATCCCTGCGGCAGCAAATGCAGCATGTCGCGGGTAACAAGTTTCGGAGCCGCGGCACCGACTACCAGCACGGCGCCAATTACGAGATCGGCGTGCGAAATGGCTTCTTCGATCTGGTAACGTGACGATGCAAGCGTCTGGACCTTTGACAGAAAAATATCGTCAAGCTGCCGCAAACGGTCGAGATCGCGATCGATGATCGTGACCTTAGCACCCAAACCGACGGCCATTTTTGCGGCCTCGGTACCGACGATGCCGCCGCCGATGATAACAACGTTGGCGGCGGGAACTCCGGGAACACCGCCCAGCAGGATGCCTTTGCCGCCGTTCATCTTTTCAAGATAGGTCGCACCGACCTGCACAGACATACGGCCCGCAACCTCTGACATCGGTATCAGCAGCGGCAAGCGGCGGCCGCTCGTGATGGTTTCGTACGCGACGCCGGTGACCTTTCGATCGAGCATCTGCTTGGTCAACTCAAATTCCGGAGCCAGGTGCAGATAGGTGAAAAGCAGTTGATCTTCACGCATCCGCGGATATTCCGGTGCGACCGGCTCTTTGACCTTGACGATCATATCGCCGGCCTGCCAGACCTCGTCGGCGGTGTCTAAAAGCTGTCCGCCGGCCTTAACATACTGCTCATCCCTAAAGCCCGAGCCTTCGCCGGCCGTCTTCTGAACGTAAACCGTGTGGCCTGCGTGCGTAAGTGCCTGAACACCGGCCGGCGTCAAGCCGACGCGATATTCGTTGTCTTTGATCTCTTTCGGTAATCCGATCTTCATTGTTTGCTCCTAGACTATAAAAATATTTATTAATAGCGGTCAGCATATTATAGTTCGTTTCGGTAAGAATCGGAAATGGTATCGGGTGTTTGAATTGTCGCTAACATCAAGCGAAAATAGGGCCATTGGCAAATAATATTTTTGAAATTCCCGTGAAAACCATCGATGGCGAAGACATAACCCTCGGCAGGTACAAAGGCAAAACGCTGCTCATCGTCAACGTCGCTTCGAAATGCGGACTGACCCCGCAGTATGAAGGGCTTGAGCAACTGTACGAAGAGTATCGTGACAAGGGATTTGAGATCTTAGCGTTCCCTTCAAACGATTTCAAAGGGCAAGAGCCCGGAAATGAAGAAGAGATAAAGGACTTTTGCTCGACAAATTACAACGTCGGGTTTCCGTTGTTTTCGAAGGTTGGCATTCTCGAAAACCGCCATCCGCTTTACGAATATTTGATCACCGCCCAACCCGAAACCAACGTCAACAACGGCGACGGCATGGAGGAACGGCTTCGTAATTTCGGCCACACTCGCGTCGACCCTTCCGATGTTCTATGGAACTTTGAAAAGTTCCTGGTGGGTAAGGACGGCCAGGTCGTCTCGCGTTTCGCTCCCGACGTAACGCCGGACGACGAACGGCTTCGCGCCAGCATCAAGGCCGATCTCGGCAACTAAACAACGGCTTTCGTCAAACCATATCCCGTTACTAACCGGGCGATGAGAACGCATATCTCACCATACGAGTTCTCATCGTCTTTTGACGTGTGTCGCGAGATCTCTGGCGTTTCCCGACTGCGAAAAAATCGCGTTGTCCTACCGGAGAGCGAGTTTTATTATCTCAGCAGCCGTATAGTCGGTTTGCGAAGACAGCCAGGTGCGGCCATCACGGGATGGATAATGGTATAGCCCGGGCATCCTCGGCATTCTGGCAAGTTCATTTATTGAGCCGCTTGAGTGATCCAAGTATCGTATGATCGAACCGGGTTTAGCCGTGTCGTCGATCAAGTAGATACCGGTCGCGTCCGCTTGGAACGTGCCATTGTTTAATCCGGGAAATACGAAAGCATCGCCGACAACTTGGGGCTCGCCGCCGGAGGATGGAACACGCCAGACGCCCGGCTCGGACGCTTTGGCAAAATAGACGAACTGCCCATCCGGCGATTCGAAACTGATAGTTGCGTCATCGACGACGAGAACGGTCGTGCCGGAATCGATCTCAGTCTTATATAGCTTCGATCTCGCATCCTCAAACTTTACGTAATAAAGCGACTTTCCGTCGGCTGACCATCCTCCGACAAGGTGCTTTCCGCCGGACGTCACCTTTGTTGGCTTGCCGGTCGCGGTATTTAACCAATAGACGTCTTGATCCTGGCCGAACGAAACGTGGCATCCGATCTTTGTATCATCGGGCGACCAGCGTCCGCTAACCACGAGCGGGCCTTCAAATTTGCTCAACTGGCGCGGATCTGAACCGTCATCATTCGCGATCCAGATCTCGTCGGCACCCGACCTGTCGGAGAGAAATGAGATCCGGCGGTTATCGTTCGAGTAAGACGGTGACTCATCGGTCCGCGGACTGGACACGAGTTTTTCCTTAGCTATTTGATTCTGAAAACCGCTGTCATAAGTCGTTTTCCAAATATTAGTGTCTCGAATAGCCTGTAATGCATAGATCGAACCCTTTTGATCAGAGCTGATCCGGGCGATGCGAGTTCCGAGACTGGCGACATACTTTGGTTTTTCGTTCGAACCGATAGCAAGCGAAAACACCTCAACGACCGCACCGTGTTTTGCAGAATAAAGCAATTCACTATTGTCTGATGACCAGACAAAATTCTGAACGTACACGCTTTCTTCAAGTAACAGACGTTCATTTTCGCCACTTACGTCGATCGTGAATATCTGGGACGTTCCATTGTTTTCGCGGCTGAATACGATCGTCTTAGAGTCATTTGAAAAGACTGCCTTGAAATCGCCGATCGAGTCTGCCGGAGGCTTGGTCAATACACGCAGGTTGCCCGTTTCGGCATCGATCAAATTGATGCCGCGTGTCTTGACATTGGTCGATGGTGAATCCGTTACCGCCAAATACTTACCATCCGGCGACCATGTTAGAAAAACCGCTTGATCGGAATAAAGGTCGCACAATTTTCTCTCGCTGCCACCGAGAGCCGGGATCAGGTAGATCGCTGAACGTTCATTAGCATGTCTCAAAAACGCGATCGTCTTGTCATCGGCCGACCAGGCCGGCGAAAACGCTCCTGCGGCCGCCGTGAGCTGCAAAGGTTCGCCGCTTCCGATCAACTGCACATAGATATTCGTGTTATTCGGTCTATCGGCGTTCCACGAAAAAGCGACGAAGTTTCCGTCGTTCGAAATATCGAAACTGTTAATGTTGCCTGAAAGCGTGGTGATAACCGTGGCATTTTCTTCGACCGGGCCTGTCTTCTTTTCAGAGAATAGATAGTAGCCGCCAAAAACCGAAGCGATCGTGACTATTCCGACGATCGCTGCAACCACTAACCATCGCGGCACCCCGATCGTTGAGCCAGGAAGTGACACCGGCTCTTCGTAATACTCAGTTACGGTCACTTTTTCGTGTTCGTGAATGAGTACCTCGACCGTATCGACCGTCTCAGGAATGCGAAAGCGATAGCCCCGTCGCGGTAAGGTTTCGATCAGATCATTCTCCGGCCCAAACGTTCGGCGCAGCGACGCGATGTGATGCGTCAGGTTCGATTCCTCGACAAACGAATCCCGCCATACCAGATTCAACAACTCCTGCTTCGACAGCACCTTGCCTTGGTTTTCGATCAGTACGCCGAGAAGTTCGCAGGTCTTCGGCGGCAGAGGCACTGAGCGTCCGTCGTTCGTCAGCACTTTAGTTTCGGTATCGAACGCAAATTGGCCCAAACGGACTATTTTCGATGTGGGATCGGTCGCGTTGACGATGAATTCGGAACTCATAAGTCAATAATTCGGAAATTATACAGGACTAATTTTCGTTTCGGGAATTATAACCGAATTTGTTCGAGGCGAAAGTCACCCGATCTATGAAGCGAACAATATTAAGAAAGTGGACGATAGAACGAACCGTCAACACGCGATTTGTAAGCGTAAGAAAAAAACTATCGCCCGAAGGATCATGCAGCGAATGCGGCCACCCGATCGAGCACCCGTCGCCCGATGTGGTTGCATATGGTTGCGAAATAAATGAACAGTCTTTACTTACTACGCAGGTTGAAAATGGAGAGGAATGATCAATATGAAGAAAATAATCGGGATACCCCTGATTTTGCTGCTCGCCGGCTCGGTATTTGCCGCCTGGTCCGACTGGGCTGCGATACCTGAAGGCATTGCGGTCGGTGAGCCGTCGGTCGTCATAACAAATGACGGCACGATCCACGTTATGGTTCGGGGCACCGACAATGCGCTCTGGTGGACAAGAAGCAAGGATGGCGGAAAGACATGGTTCGGTAACAAGACGAACCAAAAATGGACAAAGGTCGGTGGTGTGCTGACTTCGTCACCCTCGTGTATGGAGCCGATCCCGAATGTAGTCGAATGCTACGTCCGAAATATCGAAAAAGGCGTTTCGCAGATCGACCGCATCAATGACGCCTGGGGGCCCTGGGCCGGTGTGGGCGGCATAATTATGACAAATATCTCGGCGACTGCTTACAACAAAGATGTCAGGCGCCTTTTCGTCGTGAATAACAAGGGAGGCATCGCCAGCAATCTTTGGGACGGGCGAAACTTCACGTCGGCACGTTGGCTCGGCTGGACCAACTGGGACGATCAGGTCGGCAAAACCTCTTGGATCTCCTGCAGTGATCTGGGCGCAAACAGCAGTGTCGATTTTGGCGGTGATGTTGATATACAGGCCGTCGATACGGCATGCGTTGTCAATCTGCCCGGCGGACCGCTTTCTCTGATAGCAGACGTAGGAAACGGTCCTCAGCAAGTGCTGCCAAATTTTGCCAAGGCCACGTCAGATTTTCCGGTCAGTATTAGGTTGCACAGCGTTTCGACCGCATTGGACGTCTATTTTGTCGGCAAAGACAAGCAGATGAAACGCGGAATGTACAAATTCGGCAGCGGCTGGGTTGGCGAGATAGAAAACATCGGAAATGGCCAGTTTACATCTGGGCCGTCATGCAACACAGGCAAGGCGCCGACGAACGTGAATGCAGTTTGCACGGGCCGTGGAACCGACGGTGCCGTTTGGTTTTCACTTCGACGGCCGGGCGATGACATTGGTCCGGACATCGATCCGGGAACGGTCGGCACCGGAAAGGTCATTTTTAATGCGGGAAACGCCGGAACGGATGTTAATGCGATGTATAAGCGTCCGAGTGCGGCGGCCGGAACCACGCTCACGCTGAAACCAAGCGATGGGGTTGAATGCGCGGGCGGATCGTGTTTTTTCAACCTCGGGGTGCTGTTGGTTCGAAAGAACTCGAACGGGATTTCGACAGTTCAGGCATTCATGACCGGAAGTACAAAACTGCAGAACGGCATGCCGGTGAACTATGCTGGCAAACCAAGCACTTTCCCCAAGGGGACCAAAACGATTGCCGCAAGTGTCAGAGTTCAACTGACATTAGGGCAGACGACGCCCGTGACGGTAAAGATCACACCGAAGGGCGGCAAATTTGCAGATGCCAAATTTTACGAGACGTTCGTCGTAAATGTGGCAGTTTCAAAATGATCGGAGGAGAAATGAGGAAAACACTTAAACTACGAACCATCGCGGCAGCATTGATAATGATCGTCGCCATAGCGACTGGACTCTCGGTAACGGCTAATGCACAGGGCATTACTCAGGAGATCGCACGGGCAAACTTTCTCAAGTCGCTCCCGAACTTTAAGCTCTCAGCCAAAACGATCATCGGCCGTGACAAGACTGAAAGCGAACTGTCACAGCTTTTCAATGGCCTCTTTGCAATAAAGCACCAGATGAAAAAAGTCATCAGCCTCGCTGAGGCTAGTGCTTACCTAAAAGAGCATTTGGCGAAGCCCGAAAATACCTCGCTTCGACGAGAGGTTATCGAAAACATTATCTGGGATGCACGAGGCCGAATGCCGGACAAAACGGAGTATCAGGCTTACGACGCTGTCCTTAAGATGCAGAAGACCTGGTATATAAAGGAGCTGAACGACCAATCAAAATTCCTCAAGGATCCGGCCTACGTGTCCGAAAAGAACAAAATGGTCAATCTCGCTTACAAGAGTGCACTGTGTCGCGACGCTCGGCCGGACGAGCTGAAAGCTTCTGCCACGAGTCTGTACGTCAACGAGATCTTTTCACTGCGGGAATTGATATGGAGCCCTAATTACACTGCTTTACGTAACGAGACTATCAAGCTGTGGTGGCAAAGTAAGTTCAACAAAACACCGTCGCCTGCGAATATCCAATCTGCGGTCGATGCTTTTGGCCCGGTCAAAGCCATCTGCAGCGAGATGAGCAAGCGGTGGGATCTTACGGATATCAAGTAAACAAACCGCCATGGTCAAGAAAAGAGCCGCTCGATGCTATCGGCGGCTCTCTTATCGTTCGACTAGATCTCAACCTCGTCGATCTGTGCTTTTTGCAGCTTGCCGCTGTAGTCGACATACAACGCCTTCCATTCGGTGAAGATATCGAGGACCTGTGTACCGGCCTCGCGATGGCCGTTGCCGGTTCCCTTCGTGCCGCCGAACGGCAGATGGACCTCAGCACCGATCGTCGCCGAATTGACATAGCAGATGCCTGTGTACAGTTCCTGCATCGCGTAAAACGCCTGGTTGACGTCCTGCGTATAGATCGCCGATGACAGGCCGTAGGCAACGCCGTTTACTATTTCGATCGCCTCATCAAGCGTCGAGAACGGTATAACGCTGGTCACCGGGCCAAAGATCTCTTCCTGGCCGATACGCATTCCGGGTTTGACGTCCGTGAAAACGGTCGGCTCGATGAAATACCCTTTTTTGTAATCGCCCTTGGTCAGACGGTTCCCGCCGCACGCGAGCGTGGCGTTGTCGTGTATCTTTCCGATCTCAATATAGCCGTGGATCTTTTCCATCGCGCGCTCGTTTATGACAGGCCCGACTTCGGTTCGAGGGTCGAGACCGTTGCCGACCCGCAGTTTCTTAACGCGCTCGACCAACTTCTCACAAAACTTCTTATAGATCTTTTTGTGGACGACCAGCCGCGACGACGCGGTGCAACGCTGCCCACTGGTGCCGAATGCTCCCCACAGCGAGCCTTCGACAGCATTGTCGATGTCAGCGTCATCCATGACGATGATCGCGTTCTTGCCGCCCATTTCGAGACTGACGATCTTGTTGTCGCGAGCACACGCCTCGGCTATCCTTCGCCCGGTCGATGTCGATCCGGTAAACGATATCAGGCGAACGTCCTTGTGATCGACAAGCGCCGCCCCGGCCTCGCCAAAACCGTTCACGACATTAACGACCCCCTTGGGTATGCCAGCTTCCTCGCACGATTTGACCAAATTGATGGTCGATAGCGGAACATCCTCGCCGGACTTAATAACGACCGTATTGCCGCAGACCAAAGCAGGGATCAGTTTCCATGACGGTATCGCCATCGGGAAATTAAACGGCGTGATCAATCCGCAAAGGCCGACCGGCTGACGAACGCACATCGCGAACTTGTTGGGCATTTCGGCCGGTGTGGTAAACCCATGCAAACGGCGCCCTTCGCCGGCGGTGTAATAGGTGCAGTCGATCGCCTCCTGAACATCACCGCCCGCCTCTTTCAGCACTTTTCCCATTTCGCGGGTCATCTGCTGGGTAAAAGCGTCCTTGTTCTTTCGCAGGATCTCACCGAGCGTAAACAGAATCTCGGCCCTTTTCGGTGCCGGCGTCCGGCGCCATCTGGTCGCGGCCGACTTTGCCGCGGCGACGGCCGCATTGACATCGTCCTCGTTCGATGCGGGAAATCGGCCGACAATGTCGCTCGTGTCGGCCGGGTTAACATTGTCAAACCACTCGCCGGACGATGACTTGACCCATTCGCCGCCAATGTAGTTGTAATATTTCTTGACTGTCTTTTTCGTCGTTTCTTGTTTTGTATTTGCCATAAAATTGGGGATAAACACCCTACCTAACCGTAAATTGAACTAATTTGAATTGCGGTGCTCTTGACCGCGGGTCATACGAGATGACGTGTAAGACCACCGGGTCGCCGGGCTTTAACTTCGCCACGATCTCACCGAAACTCTTTATGTCGGTCACACTGACGCGGTTAATACGCTGGATCAGATCGCCCTCACCCAGCACAGGTTCGCCGATGGTCGTCCGAATGTCGGCGATGTAACTTGCAGGATTCACCTCTTTTACCAGCAATCCCTTTTGTCCCTCGAGTTTGTATGTTGCGGCGAGTGTCGGGGTCAGGTCCGCTAATGTCAGCCCAAAGGGCTTTTCTGCCGGTTTGACACCGTCGATCGGCAATTTGCGGCCGGCTCCTTCATCGTCTGCGTTGGATCTGGCGACGGTCGGCCTTTCGGCAAGTTTGAGCGTGATCGTCTTTCGTTCGATACCGCCGCCGGCTTCCCGTATATAGACAAGTTCCACAGATGCGTCAGGAGCGGTCGAAGCGACCTTTGCGATAAGGTCCTGGGCACTCTCGACCCTCTGCTTATTAAACTCGACGATCAAATCACCTACCTGCAGGCCGGCTAGCGCCGCCGCACTCTGTTTGTCGCGAAGGTCGGTGATGATCGCTCCGCGAGTGTCACCCAGGCCGTACACCTTGGCAAATTCGACCTTTACCGAATCCAGCAAAACCCCGAGATAACCGCGTTTGACCTTGCCGTACTTCAGTATCTGGCCATAAACGCGTTCGGTCTCATCGGCGGGCAGAGCAAACCCGACCCCATTCGAATCGCCGTTGGTCGTCGCAATTTGCGAATTGACACCGATCACCTCGCCGTCCAAGTTGACGAGCGGACCGCCTGAATTGCCGCGATTGATCGCCGCGTCGGTCTGGATAAACTTCTGAAATGCCGTCGTTCCGGGGGTCTCACGCTTTTTCTGCGAGATAATGCCGGCGGTCACGCTTTTGGCAAGCCCGAAGGGCGAACCGACCGCGAGCACCCAATCGCCGACCTCCGCCCGATCCGGGTCACCGAACACAAGTGCGGGAAGTTCGCGTCCCGCATCGATCTTCAAAACGGCAATGTCCGTTTCCTCGTCAGCGCCGACGATCTTAGCGACAAATTCCTCGCCGGATTCCAATTTGACGGTGATGCGCGAGGCGTTGTCGATGACGTGGGCGTTGGTGATGATATAGCCTGACTTATCGACGATAAAACCGCTGCCGACCGAAAATGACGGTCGGCGTGTCTGCTGACGGCGAAAGAAATCCAATATGTCCTCCGAATCGCCGGGCGTCGTATTGCCCGAGGCCACGGTGTTCGGGAGCTTTCCTTTTGTTTCGATACTGACGACCGACGGCTCGACCTTTTTGGCGATCGAGGCAAACGATCTGGAAAGCGGATCACGGCCCGTGCCGGACTGAGCCACGGCATCGACCGCCCCAAAGCAGACCGCTAACGCCGCGACGGCGATGATAGAAAAGGCAGGAATGGATATCTTAATTTTGTACATTGCAATTTCTCCAAAAAAAACAAGATCGACGCAATTTACTCTTCGCGTGATTATACCAAATGGTCCCGCCATTTTCCCGAACGGACCGATCACGGCCGTAGCAGGATCTTCAACGCACCCTTTCGCGACGCTTCGTTCATCGCGTTTACGCCATCGCTCAACGGCATTTCACTGCCGATCAGGCGGGTTACGTCGATGCGGCCCGATGCCAGAAGTTCGACCGCGGGGGCAAACCGGCCGCACCTTGAACCGACGACCGTGATCTCCTCGACGACCACTCTCGACGCATTCCACGTGGGCGTTCCATGAAATGTCGATTTAAGGACGATCGTACCGCGGGGACGGACCAGTTCAAGAGCGGTCGCAAAACCGCTTTCAGAACCGCTCGCTTCAACCACGACATCGAATCCCTTGACATGAGCGTCTTTCAGATCGTTGACCAACAGGGTGTCAACGCCGGCCGACGCGGCGATATCTAGTTTCGATCGATGCTTGCCTATATTTACGACGTGATCGCACTTGAGCCTGAGGCTCATCGCACAAAGCAGCCCGAGTTTTCCGTCTCCGATCACGGCCAAGCGCGTATCCTTTTGAAGGTCGGCCATTTCACCGATCCCCCACGCCGCAGCCAGCGGTTCGGCAAATACGGCTTGCTCGTCGGAGACGGTGTCCGGGACCACCACAAGGTTTTCGTTCGGCAAAGTCAAATACTCGGCGTGGGCTCCATCACGGCCGACGATGCCGAGCACAGTGCGTTTCGGGCAATGCCTCGGATCGCCGGCGGCACATTTTTCACATGATCCGCAACCGGCGTTTATCTCGCCCACGACCCGCTTGCCGACTAGGTCCGGGCGGGCGGGCGAGTCTTCAACGACGCCGACAAACTCATGCCCGATCGTCCCGTTAAAGCCGGCGTACCCGCGGACGATCTCGATATCGGTGTTGCAAATACCCGATCTGGTCACACGAATGAGCGCCTCGCCCACCGCGGCGGGCGGCGGAATATCGTCGAGGCTCAGTCGGCCTCCTGTAAATCGCAGTGCTTTCATTTTCGACTTTTATCTTGTGTAGTAAACCTTGAGGTCGCGTTCGGATGTAATGAGCCAACGTCCGTTGATCTTCTTTAGAATGATCTGACTTCTGACCTTGCCGGATGACAAGTCACGGCCCCGGAAATTCCATTCTTTATCAAACGCCGCTACCGCCGAGTCGCCCGACGCGCTGACGCTGACCGTCATATTTGAAATATCGGTCCTCATCGAATCGTAAAGCGAAAACGCCCTCGCCTTGTCTGCCCGAACTTCGCCGATACTCGCGCCTCTCCGCCGGTAATAATCGACCGTGTTCGCGTAGTTGGCCATATATCCATTCAGGTCACGCGATTCGAGCATAGACTTCCAACCATAGATCCGCTGTGTTACCTCACCGCGTGATTGCTCGACATTTTCTGTCGGCGGCGGCAGCGGAGGCATCTCGATCGTCGAGGTCGGGATCGGGGTCGCCGTTTTCCAAGTTGACGGTGCGACGATCGGTGTCGCGGACGTCGTCGCGGGTGAATTGTAATTCGTTGAAATGCTGTTGTTCGACTGATCTCCGGGTGTGTTGGCGTTCCTGGCCGGTTCCGATTGTCCGTTTCGAACGAACATGAATATGCCGATACCTGCCACCGAAAAAACGACAAGCATCACGATGATCGTCGCAGCCACGGCCCAAAATACCTTCGATCCGCCGCTATTGGTCTGGGGCGGAACATAACTCGTCACTTGGCTCTGTTGGTATTGTTGACGGCCGGGACCAGTGATCGGGATCTGAAATCTGTCACCGCTAGCGTGTGAGACGACGGTTTCAGTTTCCCCGAGCACAACGGTCGGCGTTTCGGCGTCCGCGTCGGATGTGAGAACGCTCCCGTCTTGCAGACAGTAAGCCAGCGTGTCATCAGAATAGATATTTCCGCATTTTGGGCAACTTTTCATTGCTTTTGTGCCGCCGCTGCCTGTTTGAGTCCATCATAATCGACCTATCCCGATTAGTAAACAGCATCGGCCGATGTCGCGAAAATTTACATTTCCCGATCTGAAACATATACTTGGCTAGATACATTGTTCAACTTTTAGCAGGCAATATTAATTTAACCTATGAAGAGAATTATTTTGTTGATCGGGGCACTTGGAATTTTGGCGGTCGGCTTCAGCTGCGGCGGCAGCGGTGGCGGGATCACCGGCGGCGGCGAATCGCCGACCGAGGCATATAAGAGGCTTTTTAAGGCCGTCAAGGCGAAAGACACCGAGGCGATCAAGGCCGAAATGTCCGTTAAGTCGATCGAGTTTGCCAAAATGGCCGCCGGCCGCAATAACACGCCGGTCGAGAAGGTATTCGAAAACGGTTTTACCGCCACGACCATGAACGCGACGCTGCCGGAGATCCGCGACCAGCGAATTGCCGATAACATGGGCGCCATCGAGGTTTACAACTCAAAGGACAGCCGCTGGGAAGATCTGCCCTTCGTGCTCGAGGACGGTAAGTGGAAGCTTGCGGTCGGTGACCTTTTTGCCGGTACCTACAAATCGCCGGGCAAAGGACGCGATGCCCTCGAGAAAGAGGCCGCAAACGCCGCCAATCCGAACATGACGCAGGCACCGATGCCGAACATGACCTCAAACGCCAACGTTGTGCCGATCGTGCCGAAGCCGGCGTCGAACGCGGTTGCGAACGGTGCTAATCCGGTGCCCAAACCGGCAAATGCTGCGAAATGACGACTGCCGCGGAATTCCGTTCTATCGTCGATCTCTATGTGAAACACGGCTGGGTACTCCGCCGTGTTTTGCTTTCCGCGTTACTGCGAAACGAGCTTGCCGGGCAGATCGGAGCGGATTTTCCCGACGTGCCGATCCATGACCGCGACTACGACGCGGCTTGGTTTTCGAGGCCGATCGCCGTTGGCCCGATAGCATGGGAGGTCCGTAACCTGGGCGGCACGCCGTACGCGTTGGTCGAACATCTCGATGAGAACGACCCGGATTTTGAGGCTGCGCTCCAAATGGCCGAACAGCGGATGGTTGCCGCCGTCGCTTCGCGAAAATCAGCTTGACATCGCGCGACCGCGACTGCACACTTAGGACATTGAAATGATGATCAAAGACCTCAGCGGCAGGGTGGCAAGTGTATGGGAAGGCCTTCGTCCCGTCACCCAGAAAATGCTCGTCGGAGCATTACAAGCCGGCACGGGTGCGGCCGCTCCCTCAAACTCACGCCAAATTTATGACGCTCACGCGGACTGGGAATTAAGCCGTCTGCTCTCGGCTCTCGACGAAGAGTCGACCGCGGGCGAGATCCGTAAGGATGCAGACAAATTGAACAAGATCGAGCATCTTGCCGACACCTGCGCACGCGTGCTCGAAGATCAAACAGCATCCGCCGAGGTATTCATCCAGCTGGCCGAGCGTGCACTTAAGGAAAACGACTACGACCACCTGGATAAGCTCGCCGACCGCCTGGTCGAGAGATTTTCGGTCAGTGAGATCGCTGAGATCATTCGCCAGACCAACGTGCCGCAAATTCGGGCGATCGCCTACGAAACGTTGGCGATGATGCAGGTCCTGTCGATACTGCCGTTGCTCGATGATCCGCTTTATGCCGGGATCGGGGCGAGTGCCCTGGAGTTGAAGGCGTTCGAATTCGACTCGGATGAAGCACGCGACCTCCTCGACCAGTTCGACGCGGAAAATAGCTCGAAGAATGATTAGCCGCCTGTAAACCGGCGACTCCTTTAACATTAAAAAAGCACGGACAGAGCGTATCGCCCGGTCCGTGCTTTTTACTGTTTCGGTCCCGCTGAGGTTCTATGCCGCACCGCCGGCACCGTGCGTCATTCGCATCGGATACATCGGGAATTTCGCCGTCAATTCCAGCACCTCGCGGCGCACCCTTTCCTTGACCGATTCTGATGCCGGTTCGTGGACCACCGCGGCGATCATTGCTCCGATCTCACGCATTTCGCCCTCTTTCATCCCGCGCGTCGTCAACGCCGGCGTGCCCAATCGGATGCCGGAAGCGACAAACGGCTTGTTAGTGTCAAACGGGATGGTGTTCTTATTGACCGTGATGTGGGCTTCGCCAAGTGCC
This sequence comes from uncultured Chloracidobacterium sp., assembly GCA_937941715.1. Taxonomy (GTDB): domain Bacteria; phylum Acidobacteriota; class Blastocatellia; order Pyrinomonadales; family Pyrinomonadaceae; genus OLB17. The sequence goes on from CALDGX010000091.1 coordinate 18,824, forward strand.
TGCTCGGCAACCTTACCGGTCACACCCTTGCCGTCCAAAAACACGTCAACAAGCATTAGATGATTATCGGTGCCGCCGGAAACGATCCTGAGCCCCGAGTCCGCCAGAGTCTCAGCCAAAACTCGGGCGTTGTCGATCACCTGCTGTTGATATGCCTTAAAGTCAGTCCTCAGGGCCTCGCCGAATGCCACCGCCTTGGCCGCGATGATGTGCATTAGCGGGCCGCCCTGAACGCCCGGAAAGACGCTGCGATTAATATCGGCGGCAAACTCTTCGCGGCACAAGATCAAACCGCCGCGTGGGCCGCGAAGTGTCTTGTGCGTGGTCGTAGTAACAAACTCGCAATGCGGCACCGGCGACGGGTGCAGTCCGACCGCGACGAGCCCCGCGATGTGCGCGATGTCCGCCATGACCTTCGCCCCGACGCTCCGGGCAATTTCGCCGATGCATTCAAAATCTATCGTTCGCGGATATGCCGACGCCCCGCAGATCAGAAGTTTCGGACGCGACTCCTCGGCCTTTTGCTGCAGTTCGTCGTAATCGATCTGTTCGGTTTCGCGATTTACCCCGTAATCGGCGACCTTGTAGTTAATGCCTGAAAAATTTAGCGGATGTCCGTGCGTCAGATGCCCGCCATGGGCAAGATTCATCCCCAGGATGGTATCACCATGTTCAAGCGCCGTCATTAATACCGCCATATTTGCCTGAGCTCCGCTATGCGGCTGGACGTTGGCATGCTCGGCCCCGAATATTTCCTTCGCACGGTCGATCGCCAGATTCTCGACCACATCGGCAAATTCGCAGCCGCCATAGTACCGCTTGGCCGGATAGCCTTCGGCGTATTTGTTCGTGAGAACGCTTCCCATTGTTTCGAGTACGGCCTCGGAAACAAAGTTTTCGGACGCGATCAACTCAAGTCCATGGGCCTGCCGCCGAACCTCGTTGTCTAATGCCTGACTAATGATCGGGTCCGCATCCGCTATATTTGCTGTAAAAAAATTGCTCATAAGTATTCGATTTGAATAAGTTCTAACGGTGTTAGGCCGTGTATCCGCTTAAAAATAAATGCTCGTTGTTCCAGGTCGCTAAGTCCGGTCGGCATCCCGATTTTCGCTAACTCTATCGATGTTTCATACATTTCAGCGCACATCAGAAACCGTTCTTCGACCGACTTTGACATCATTATATCTTGGACTAATTGCCGATTTTCGAGTGTCGTATCTTCCATTCCCCGACCTTGTCCCAAATTTTATCCAATTGAAGTCTGGTCACCCATCCCGCCACATAATCTGAATCATATTCGCTCGAGATGAGATTGGCAATATCCCTGATCTGCATCTCAGAGTCAGTGTCCCGGGCCCAATCTAATTTGGCAATTATCAAGTCCTCTTTTGTAGTAGTCCAAAACTCAATACCGGATACTGTCTCCTTGTACCTTCTGCCGAAACTCGCGCGTGCAAACGCTGTGTCCTTCAAAACAATGCAATCGATCTTGCCTCCGTGCTCTTGGTTTATGATATTGAACATTGAACGCCTTTGGATAGCCCTTCGAACCGATTGGTCGTTAATGTAGTAATCATCGAAAAAAAGCCTTGTGAAAGGTTCCGCCTGGTTTTCCGCAATTCTTATCACAATGTCAACATCGCGGGTAAACCGGATCTCACCGTATGCACTCATCGCGAACGAACCTGTAACCATGTACTCGATCCCTAGTTCATCGGCCTTTGCTACAAAATCCCGAAGAATCTCGATCATGGTTGTTCCTTTTTCCATATCGAATGGCTTGATCCTGACCAAAACAGATCTTTTGGCAACGGCTCACCAGAGTATATCGTCAAGTACGACGCGGCCCGAGCATGAAACAAAGAGTCGTCGTTCTTATTTGCGATCTCAGATGCAATTTCACCGTTTGTTATTGCAGGTTTTGCTACCTGATCGCGCTATTTTGTCGGTGTCGTTAACAATATCCGATGAGTTGCTTATGTCAGCAAAGCTGAAAATGTCGATTCATCGAGCACCGCAACGCCTAGGCTTTCCGCCTTCGTCAATTTAGATCCAGCGTCACTTCCCGCTACGACGTAGTCCGTCTTTTTGCTGACGGACGACGAGACCCGCCCGCCGCGGTCTTCGATTAGTTTGGCAGCCTCGTCACGGGTGTAGTTTTCGAGTTTGCCGGTCAGGACAAAGGTCTTACCGACAAACCGCTCGTCGAGCAAAGCCGCGCTTGCGGCATCGGTCTCGGTCTTGACACCGTGCTCCTTTAAGCGAGCGACCAGATCGATGTTTCGCTCGTCGCGAAACCACTCGTACACGCTCTCGGCGACCGAAAGGCCGATCTCGTGGATGTCATCGAGTTCTTGTACGCTCGCCTCGGCGATGCGGTCAATGCTGCGAAAGTGATTGGCCAGGATCTTGGCGTAACGCTCACCGACGTGACGGATATCGATGCCGAAAAGCAGCCGCTGCAGGCCGCGCGATCTGCTTGCCGCGATCTGTTCGATCAGGTTCGAGCCCGATTTTTCAGCCATGCGTTCGAGACCGGCGATCTGATCGAGTGTGAGCGTGTACAGATCGGCCACGTCGCGGATCATTTCTTTATCGACGAGCGTATCGACCAGGACTTCGCCGAGTCCCTCGATGTCCATCGCCTTTCGGGCGGCGAAATACAGTATTCGGGCCTTGATCTTGGCCGGACAGTCGGGATTGGTACAGCGTCGTACGGCCTCGCCATCGGGGCGAACGGCTTCCCACTCACAGACCGGACACGTCCGCGGAAACTCAAAGTCCGTCTCGGTGCCGTTGCGTTTGGCGGTGACGACCGACAGGACCTGCGGGATGATCTCACCGCTCTTTTCGATCATCACGTGGTCACCGATCTTGAGGTCGAGCCGCTTGATCTCGTCCTCGTTGTGCAGGGACGCCCTCGAGACCGTCGTTCCGGCAAGCAGCGTCGGTTCGAGGTGCGCGACCGGCGTCAGTGCCCCGGTCCGGCCGACCTGAATGCCGATGCCGAGCAGCCGTGTCGTCGCTTGGCGGGCGGGATACTTGTATGCGATCGCCCATCGCGGTGCTTTGGTCGTCGAACCGAACTCGTCCTGCAAGGCCGTCGAATTGACCTTTACCACCACGCCGTCGATCTCGTAATCGAGTTCGTCGCGCAGTGACTCCATCCGAGCGACAAAATCAGCGAGTTCGGCAAAGTCGCGGCAGAGAGCACGGTTCGGGTTGACGTTAAAACCGTTTCGCTCGCACCACTCGAAATTCTCCCAGTGGGTCGCGAACATCTTCTGATTGCCGATGAAGGCGTCGTACGGAAACATATCGAGCCGCCGCGACGCGACCACCGCCGAATCGAGCATTCGCAAGGTTCCCGACGCACAATTTCGGGGGTTGGCAAAGGTCTTTTCGTCCAACATTTCGAGTTCGGCATTGATCCTGGCAAATTGGGAACGCGACAGGAAGACCTCACCGCGGACCTCTGCGTGCGGCGGGGCGTCCGCCCGCAGCCTGAGCGGAATGGTCCTGATCGTTTTGACGTTTTGCGTCACCTCGTCGCCCGTTTGTCCGTCGCCGCGTGTCGCTCCGGTCACTAAGATGCCGTTTTCGTAATGAAGTGAGACGCTCAACCCGTCGATCTTGAGTTCGGCGACATAGTCCAAACGGCGGCCTTCCGCGAGCTTTTCGCATCGTTCGGTAAAGGCCCTCAGTTCGTCGAGATCGTAAGAATTGTCGAGCGACATCAGCGGCACCGTATGAGTAAAGGGCCTTAAACTGTCGGCCTTGCCGCCGACACGCTGGGTCGGACTGTCGGGTGTGATCAGTTCGGGGTGCTGCGACTCGAGGGCTTTCAGACGCTCGAGGAGGCGATCGAACTCAAAATCGGAGATCTCCGGCTCGGCCTTCTGATAATAGAGATCATTGTGCCGTTCGATCTCGGCCCGCAATTGTTCGATCTCGGCTTGTACGTTGTCTGAGAGATCCATGAGGCGAATATTATTTCATAAACTCTGCGATCAGGCGATGAAAATGATGGGTTCCCTGTTCACGCGTCGGCGAATAACGTCCCCTGTCGTAGAACCGCGATCGGATCCCACGCTGGACGCACTCGACGACGGCCTCATCTTCCATTTCGACCGTGTGGAGGTCCGCCCCGGCACCCGTTTCAAGAAGCGACTCGTCCCTTACATAACTGAGAAACTCGACCCTGGTTCGCGAAGGTGAGACCGGACGAACCACGTTGACCGATATTCCCCATGGGTAGAAATTGAACATCAGGTTTGGAAATACGAACAGGTATCGGGCAGCTACGTTACCGGCATCGTCAAAACCGGTCTGGATGCTCGAGTATCTGAATGTATCGGTCGTGTACGTGCCGTAATCGACAACTTCATTCAGGCTTCGATGAACGTACGGAATGTGAAAACCCTCGAGATAGTTTTCGCAGTACAGAGCCCAATGCGCCTCAAATTCGTATTCACGAGTGCCCGTCAGGACCAAACCGAAAGGATCGATGTCCGCAAGCTTTTCCGCCGCGTCATTAATAAATGACGCAAACGACGTAACGGGATCGAGCGACGCAAACATAAACCCGGCCCTGGCCGCAAATGGAAGCTTGCGCAGGTCATCCGCATCGGACGGAAAATCCTCGACATCCTCAAATTCCGGCATTGAGATGCATTTGCCGTCCAAAAGGAACCGACGGCCGTGGTATGAACACCTGATCAGGTTTGCACTGCATGGCTCTTCAACAAGGATCTTTCCGCGGTGGGTGCAGACGTTCGAGAGGCACGAAAGCCACTCCGAGGTCTTCACGATCAGCACCGGTTCGTCCAAAAACCCGGGCAGGATCGTAAGGGGCTGGAGCACCTCGACCTCGTCGCCCTTGCCCAGAAATTGCCATGTGCGGGCGAAAATTCTCTCTTTGGACTGCTCGAAAAATTCCGGGTCGGTGTAAAACGCTGACGGCAGCGTTCTTGCCTTTCGAATGTCGGGATCGATCTCAAATATTGACATCGCTAGCCTCGATAAAGAAGATATGCCGGCCGATCCGGGTCGCGCCGAAACGAACGGCCGACCAATCCGGCGGCAAACGCGGCCTCAAAATCACGCCTGACCCGCAGCTGCAGTTCGAGAGCGGCGGACGGGTCTGATTCGACCAGCGTCGACCAGTCGTTGACTATCTCGACCTCGGCCTCGGGTTCGCCGGCCACAATGTACTTTTCACCCCTCGCGAGAGCCGTCACCTTGTCACTCTCAAGGTGCCATTCGGCAAACAGCCTGTCGCTCTGCAGCCCGATCTGCTTTCCGCTTTCGGGTGATACGGCGTAGTCTGTGCCATAAAAATTGCGCTGATATTCACAGACGATCGCACCCAGTTTTTCGAGATTAAAGTAGCCGTTGCGGGCCTTGACCGGCTCAAACGTCCATTTTATGTACTTCACGCCTTCGGCCAGTGCACGCTCTCGTTGTGCCCATTTGAGCCTGGCCCCGACGCCCAAGCTCTGGTATTCGGCGCGAACGCCCGTCATATGCGAGTAAAACGCCCGCTCGCCTCGCAAAAAGGCCGGCACGCTGAGAACGTATCCCGCAAGGCGATCGCCGTCATACGCCCCGAGCGTAAATCCGCCGGCGTTTCTCGTGACAACAAAATGCCGAACGGGAGAAAGTTCCACTTCGGGCAGTGCAAAAACCTCACGCTGCAGGTCTACACATTCCCCCAGTTGCTCAAGCGTTGTGCATTCACGAATATCAAGCTCAACGGTCATTATAGTGTCTGATCGCGGTCAATTGTGGTCTCACTCAAACTGTCGCAATTTGTCGTTCGGGTGTCAAACACGAGCCCGTTTGCGCCAAAACTTAATGCTTAACTTTTGCTTCCCGGTTTTGATATAATTTTAGTGTTCCTTTTGGAACAATCACTCCGCATCATTCTCGACCGACTCAATGACCGCCCCGATTCCAGAAGAGATCCACGGAAGTTTTCTGACCAATCCGTTCGCCGAGCTTGCGGCCGAGGTCGGCCAGGCGGAGCTTACCGGCAGCTTGCGAATTTCCTGCACGGGGAAAAAGTACATCGTCTATTTTGTTAAAGGCGTCGTGAGGTTTGCCGTGTCAAACGCCCGGTCCGCACGGCTTTTTGACATATTGCTCCGCCAAAAACGCCTCACCGTCGACGATCTGAAAAAGATCCCCAATTTTGCGATCGATCATGAACTTGTCGGATTTCTCGAATCGACCGGCTTTCTCGACGCAAACTCGCGGCGTCAGCTTTACATCGAGCAGATAAAGGGTATCCTTATCGACCTTTTATCACAGCAGAAGGGCGACTGGTCGTTCACGCACCTCGCCCGCTTGCGCGACGGACTCAGCTTCGACGTCGATACCGCCCGGATCATGACAGACTATGCCCACTGTTTGCCGTTCGACACCGTGCTAAGCAGATTTCGCAGTTTGGAAGAGACGTTTGCCGTCGATCGGCAGAAGATCGAGAGATCTGAACTAACGCCCGACGAAGCGAAGGTCGCCGACTGTTTGAGCGATGAGCCCGTCACCGCCGCATCGGTGATCGCGGGATCAGGCCTGACCGAAATGGCGGCGATCAGGGCACTCTACGCCCTCTGGCTCTCGGGCCGTGCAAGAAGATCGAATTGGAACCCGGCCTTTTCGGATATGAAGATCTCGGCGATGCTCGGCGCCGTTTTGGAACTCAAACAGGAAGCCAAGACATATTTTTCGCCGACCCTGTTCTCGAAACCCGACACCGCCATACCCGCGGCCGAACCTCAGGCCGAGGCCGCCGAACCCGAAACCCTGACGCTCGAAGAATATCTGGAACGGGTGGAAAAGGCCGAGACCCACTACGATATTCTGGGTGTCGACCCCAAGGCCGAAACTGCCGTTTTAAAGCGGTCGTATTTCTCGCTGGCCAAAAACTTTCACCCCGATCACTTTCACAAGGACGGCGGCGAGTTGCTCAAGCGGGTCCAGGACGCTTTCACACAGTTGACCCAGGCCCACGAAGCTCTGAAAACACCGGAAAGCCGCGAGACATACGATTTCAAGATCCGCAAGGAACTGGCGGAACGTCAAAAGGCAAAGGAATCAGGGACCTACGACGAACGGAGTATTCAATTTCAACAGGCTGCAGCCAGTTTTGAGCGCGGTTACAGCCTTCTATTGGATGACGAACCTGACGCGAGCCTTCAATTTCTTGCCCGTGCGGTGCATTTCGACCCGAATAACGCCAGGTACCACGCCTATTACGGACAGGCGTTGGCCCACGACCCGAAACACAGGCATAAGGCCGAAGGCGAAATGCAGGCCGCGGTCAAGATCGACCCGAACAATCCTAAATTCCGGCTGATGCTGGCCGAGTTCTTTATTGCAATGAAACTGATGAAGCGGGCCGAAGGCGAATTGAATCGGCTTTTGGCTATCTTCCCGAGCAATCGTGAGGCACGTGAGCTTTTGGCGAGTATCCGGGCCTAGTATTTATTTGCCGACGATCGATTCGCACTTGAATATTCGAATCGAAAGCACGAAACTATTTCAATGCAGATTGCGCCGGCGGAGAGCCCAAGGATCGACGAGAAATTGCTGAAAACCTCATCCGAAATGGATGCCTTTGAGGGCTATGCCGAGACGCACGCGCAGCGGATGGCGTCACTCGCCGAGTCGATAGCGGTAAGTTTGAACGTTGAACCTCATGACCGGTCACTCCTTCAGCAAGCGATAATGATCCACGACATCGGCGAGGTGCAGATGGGCCGCGAGTATATTTCCGCGGCGAGGGCTCTCACCGACGAAGAGCGTATCGACCTCCAACGGCATCCGGTCATCGGTGAACAGGCGGCCGCAAGAATGGAATTGTCGCGGGCGGTTCAGTTGATCGTCCGCTGGCATCACGAATGGTGGTGCGGAGCAGGCTACCCGGATGCCCTCACCGGCGAAGAGATACCGTTGGCGGCACGGATCCTGCGAGTTGCCGACACATACGCGGCGTTGGTGACGCCCCGGCCGTACCGTCCCGCGATGTCGCAGGAAGAAGCTCGAAAATACATGGTCGAATGGGCCGGCATCGAGTTTGACCCGGCCGTTGTCAAGGCCTTTCTATCGCCCAAAGCCTAGTTTTTTTGCTTAGAGCTCATATGCAGGTACAACACAAAGTATCGCCCCGGTCATGGCTCGCGTTCGAATTGAACGTGCTGCGCCGGGCAAAGTTTACCTCGGCGGCAATGCCTTTCACGCCGGATCCGGCACTCGGCGCATATCTTAAGCGGTGGAACGTTCGCGTTTCGGCAAATGACCCGACGCTTACCGGTTGGACACGGGCCGAGGCGGCGATCACTAATTGTGAAGTGCAGCTTTCCAATGACGAGGTCAATGCGGTTCTCGAGGATGCCTATGTACCGGGCTATAAGTTAAGTAACCCGGCGCTTTCGAATTGGTTCTCTGAAACTGATGCGTGGTGGCTGGATAACGTGCGTCGCCGGATAGACACTCTTCCGTCGCCGACCGCCCGTGCGATCGCGAGCACCATCGCGATGGCCGCCGGCCAGTACGTGCTGTCCTTTACCGACGACAACCGCGAGTTTCGCCAGCCGCTGTCACAGGCATTTCGCCGTTTTTGGTCTATTCAGCCAAAGCCTTTCGACAACCACGCCCGAAATTCGTCGTCAAACAGGTCGCCTGACGATTTTGTCGCTGAGAGCTTTGCTGACCTGCTTTTTTTGCGTTTGCCGCCCGCTCACGGCCAGACGACTCGTGGCTTTATGGGCCGGCGGGCCTGGACCGAGGAGTGGATCCGCGGCGGTAATGAGTTTTGGAACGAACTCGAAGCTTCGATGACGGGCCGGCTCGGAGCACCGACCGAGACCAAGTCGCAATATCTTCGACTGGTTGATGAACTGCTCCGAAAAGCCTCGCACATCGAACACTGGGCGATCGCTCACGTCGAAACTGGCTTTATCACGACCCAGGACATCGTTGAGACGATCTCGAAGATCCGCCGCGTTGACACGATCTACACCAAGGATTTTTCGGAATTATCGGGTACAAAAGCGGTCATTATCACCGCCTAGCCCACCGCCGCCGGCCCGGTGTTTTCACGCGGTTGACGAACGAACCAAACCACGCCCGCCAGTGCCGACAGCACGCCCGAAACGATCGTCAGCGTCTGCGGGGTAATAAAGTACATTAGCTCGCCGGCAGCAAAGCTGGACAGTCCAAAGACGGTCATCTCGGCTCCGCGGTCAAGCGTCGATATCCTGCCCCTTATCTGATCGGGGAGACTGCGTTGGAACATCGTTTCCTGAACGGCGTATTCGACCCCGACGATCGCCCTCGAAATAAAAGCGACTATCGCGAACAGCCAGAGCGTCGGCATAAAAGCCCCGAACGAAAATACGACCCCGTGCACGATCAGCGTCCAACCGATAAATGCCCGATTACGGCCTCGCCGATCAAGATAAACAGATGTCCGGTGGGCGATCAGCATCCCGAACGCCAGCCCCAGTCCGGTCGCAAACCATAGCGCACCGACCGCCGCGTCCGGATTCCATCCTTCGACGGAAGCAAAGTGAACGCCGCCGATCCGCTCGAAAATGATATTTATCGACCCGCCGCCGGTCGCCCATATCACGTTCATGATCAGGATCGTCGCCGCAAATCTGTCGGTCAACGCATATTTGACGCCCTCACGGAGTTCGGTCATAAATGGCGACCGATTGGCTTTCGACGCCATTCGTTCGGCGGTCTCGTCATCGCGGGTCGCCTCTTCCGGGATCAGCCAAACCGTGTACGCCGAGGCCAGGAATGAAAGTGCGTTGATGATGAACGCGGCTTTGTAGCCCAGATACGCCGCCGCCCACCCGCCAAGCGCCGATCCGATCGCCATGAGAAGAAACCGTGTCGAAAAGAGCAGGGCCGTACCGGCCAAAAGCCCTTCTTTGCCGGTAAGATTCGGAGCCGCGGCATTTTTGGCACCGTCAAAAAATGCCCCGAACGTATGCAGCAACACCGTGGCAAGATAAGCGATCCAGAGGTCTTCAGCGTTTGTTACAAACAGGAATGCGAGGGCGATCAGCCCGCGCGCGAGATCGGTGGCGATCATCACCTGCCGCCGGGAAAACCGGTCGACAAATGTGCCGGCGATCGGCGACATTATCGCAAAAGGGATCAGTCTCGCGACAAAGAACAACCCGGCGGCCGTCGGCGATGCGTCAGACACGTGACGCACCAGGCCCAGCCCGGCGATAAAATTGAACCAGTTGCCGAGTTCTGAAATGAATTGTCCGGCCAGCAGATTGCGGAAATTGCGGTTTCCCCTGATCAGTTGTCCGTAGGTCAGCGACTGCATTCTATTAGAATGTGGCTTTAGCCTGTGATACGCAAGCAGTCGGATCGGGCCATCGACAGTCGCTTACGGGCTCAGGCCGCGGCCTCATGTCTTTTCTTTGTTCGCCCGCGAAGCCACCGGCTAAATCGCCGAACCGCCAGCGAGAGGCCGGTATAGACCAGATAAGCCACGCCTAAACATGCGATAAATCCGATGATCTGGCCGACGATTCCAAATGACTCACCGGTGTGGGTAAAGCGGAACCACGAGCGTAGCTTCTGTGCCGAATTGCGATCAGCGTATGCGTCCCATTTGACCGTCGAGCCCGTTCCGGCGTCCAGCGTCAATGTCGACCGCGCAAAAATATTCCACGACTTGCCTTCGTCTATCGTAAATACCGCATCATTCGTCACCGGCAGCCTTAGCGAAATTGACTTTGCCCCGTTGGCGTGACGCTCGGCGGATGACCACAACAGATCAATGTTTGCCGGCACGGAGAAGGGTGAGGCGTCTGCCGGGCCGGGACTTGGTGCCGATCGCTGAGCCGAAGGTGCCTCGTTGCCCGTCAGCGTATAGAGAAGATTTGCGGCCCATTGATACGATATGACCGCGGCCGTGACGGTCAAGACCATCAGTACCAGCGAGCACCAAAATCCGACAACGTTGTGCCGGTTGAAGTCATTTGCCTTTCCGCTCAGGCCGGACTTGAACCACAGCCGTGGCGTCAATTGCCGCAATGTCAACTTTCGCGGAAACCAGATATAAATGCCGGTGATCGCGAGAAACAGGAACATCAAATTGCTCGCACCGGTGATCGCTTTGCCGGCGGCCCGGCCGTCGCCGGACAACCCGATCCAGCGATGGAGATCTGTCATCAGGCCGAAGAATTTGCGTACGTTCGCATTGCCCTCGCCCTTGATCGCCCCGGTGTAGGGATCGACAAAGACACGCCCCTCGCGGCCCAGGGCGACCACCGCCGCCGCGGCCGGATCATCGGTCAAAAGCAGTGATGACGGCCTGGAATCGGGCCTCGCGGTCACGACGCCATTGAGCAGCTCGTTCGCGGACAAGCGGCGCTCGCCGACCGAAACGAAACGTTGGCCGCGTTCGACGTATTCGGTTATGTTCTTTTCGAACGAGAGTGCGGCACCGGTGACGCACATGATAAAGATCACGATCCCGCCCAGAACCCCCGCGATCAGATGCAGCCAAAAGACGGCCTTTCGAAACGCTCTCATCATTAATGGACACTCTCCGAGGCCACGCCGGCAAACTCAGCCGGATCCGTCGCGATCATTTCCCAACGGCTGTAGTGGATCTCCACCGCCGTTTGAATAAGACCGGCAAACTCTTCGCGGTCAAGGCTGGCTATTGACTCTCCGGCGGACAAATGTACTTTTCCGCATCGCTCGCAATGCCACAATTTGACCCCGTTTTGTGAACCCGGCCTCCGGGCCGTCCTCGTTATCTCCATTTCGCCTTTTCTGCCTCCGGGAATTTCTCTGCATGTACGGGCACGGTCTTTCGGACGGAGCAATTTCCTCCATTGCCCTCGCCTCAACGAAAACAAGCCGCACCTCGTCGAATGATGAATCGAAAAATAGTTCTTGAAAGTGACTTTCAATAATAGAAGAGAGAATACGGGACTAAAGCGAGGATGTCAAATTAGTTGAAAGTGATTTTCATTAACCCGGCCCGACCGGATCCTTATTTGCCGGTGAAATTGGCTGGGCGCTTTTCAAAAAAGGCCATTACGCCCTCGCGAAAATCGTCCGAACGGCCTGATTCGATCTGGCACTCGTGCTCAAGTGCAAGCTGGCCGTCGAGGCTGTTGGAGAACGTGGAATTGAGCATTCGCTTTATACGGCCGATCGATCCGGTCGGGCCGGCGGCGAGTTTGTCGGCGATCGACCGGGCCTCGTCCAAAAGACTTTCGGCAGGCACGATCCGGTTTATCATCCCGATCTGAAGGGCCCGTTCGGCGTCGATCGTTCCGCCGAGCATAAACAACTCGGCAGCGAGCTTTTCGCCCACCGCTCTCGGGAGAAAGTATGTTCCGCCGCAGTCCGGCGACAGCCCGATCCGAACGAACGCCTCGTTAAAGGTCGCATTCTCATCGGCGACGACAAGGTCGCACGCAAGTGCGAAATTGGTACCGGCACCCGCGCAGACCCCATTTACAGCCGCGACAAATGGGATCGGTGCCTCGCGTATCAGTTGGATCACACCGTGAAGTGCCGCCAGCGGATCTTCGAGAAACGCCTCGATGCGGCCTTCCCTTTCCCACATCGACCGCATCTCGCGCAGATCGCCGCCGGAACAAAATGCGCGGCCGTTTCCGGTAAGCACCACGGCCCTTGCCCCGCCATTGACAGCCTCGCGACAGGCGGCAAGCAGATCGGTCGTCAACTGCAGAGAAAGCGCGTTCAGGGCCTCGGGCCGGTTCAGCGTGATGATCGCGACGCGGCCGTCGAAACCATAATCTACTGTTTCAGATCGCATATTTGTTATTTTTTATCGGAACGCCGTTTTGGCGTGAACAGTTCAGTTCGGCGGTTAGCGGTGCCTCGACCGGCTTGATTCGTGACAGTCCTTGCACAGAACGGACCGACCGACCTTCGGTTGAAACGGCACCTGGTCGTGCTTGCCGCAATGGTCGCAGACGATGTCGAACTTGCTTGGCGCATCGGGCCTGAGTGCCGCCTTCTTAGACCGGCAAGCGGTACACCGCTGCGGCGGCATCATATTACGCTGGTAAAATATCTCCTGATCCTTTTCAGAAAAGATAAAGATTTCTCGGCATTGAATACAAGGGATCTCGATGTCCGGCACGGCATTGTCTCCTTTCTCAGCGGCTAACGGCTTGATATACGCCGAGTTTATCATATTCGCTACGGATGGCTGAGTTCTGCCACGTGATTCCGTACCGATTCGCCAAGGGTCGTCAAGTTGTAACCGCCCTCCAGACAAGATACTATCCGGCCGCCGCACGCGTCGTCCGCCCACTGCCGCACCGAGGCGGTCATCGCCGAATAATCCGGATCCTCCAACTGCAGTTGTCCGAGCGGATCTGTCCGATGGGCGTCAAAACCGGCCGAGATAAAGATCAGATCCGGCTTGAACCGTCTGGAAATATCTTCAAGTGCCGCGTCAAACATCCGGCGTTGCTCTGCCGCCCTCGTCTTTGCCTTGACGGGTACATTGAGAGTCGTTCCCAATCCGCGGCCGTGGCCGGTCTCGCCACGTGCTCCGGTTCCCGGGTACCAAGGGTATTGGTGCATCGAGAAAAAGTGCACGGTCGGGTCGACGTAAAAGATCCCTTGGGTACCGTTCCCGTGGTGGACATCCCAGTCTATGATCGCGACACGCTCGACTTCTTTGTAATTATTTTGGGCATAGCGGGCGGCGACCGCGACGTTATTGAAAATGCAAAACCCCATCGCGTGCTCACCGGTCGCGTGGTGTCCCGGCGGACGCACCGCGACAAACGCGTTATCCGCTTCGCCCTGCATCACCGCGTCGACTCCGGCGACTGCTCCGCCGGCGGCGAAGAGTGAAGCGTCGAAAGACTGGATCGAGACCGTCGTGTCGGCGTCAAGGCGATCAAGGCCGTTTTCAAACGCGCCTTCGACCCGTTTGAAATGCTGCGCCGAGTGAACAGCCTGGATGAGCCCCTTCGATGCCTTTTCAGGCGTGATCTCGATCAGGCTTTCCCATAACGCCAGATCACCGCGAAGTGCTTCCATTACCGCGGCATATCGCTGTGGGGTTTCCGGGTGTCCGATGCCTGTTTCGTGCTTTTGGTAGATGGGGTGATGGATCAGTGCGGTTTTCATAACTAGACGGAAAGTCAGATTAACACAATTACCCTCGGACCATAATGCACAGGCCCAAAGGCGGGCAGATATGTCGGGCCGTGCCTTCAAATGCCTGTGTATCAATGGTATATTTCCCTTGAACTTATGTCATTAAACGAAGTCACTCGGCTAAGGGCGATCGACTCTCATACCGGAGGCGAACCGACGCGTGTAGTTATCGGCGGATTTCCGGATCTCGGGCCGGGTTCGATGGCGGACAGGCTCGATGCCTTTCGCCGCGATCACGACAAATTGCGCTCCGCGGTCGTATGCGAACCTCGCGGGCATGACGCCGTCGTCGGTGCTCTGCTTTGCGATCCGGTCGACCCGACGGCGGCCGCGGGCGTCATTTATTTTAACAATGTCGGCTATCTCGGCATGTGCGGGCACGGCACGATCGGGCTCGTCAAAACGCTGGAGTACATGGGCCGGATCACCTCAGGGACGCATCGTATCGAGACACCGGTCGGCGATGTCGAGGCCACGCTGAACGCCGACGGATCCGTCTCGATCACAAACGTACCGAGTTACCGCCACGCTAAGGACGTCGAGGTCGACGTTCCGGGAATTGGCGTGGCCAAAGGAGATATCGCCTACGGAGGCAACTGGTTCTTTCTGATCGGCGAGCATCCGTTGAATATAGAACTCGCGGATCTGGAAGCATTGACCCAATATTCGGTCGCCGTTCGTAACGCATTGAACGCAAACGGGATCACGGGTGCTGGCGGTGCCGAGATCGACCATATCGAATTATTTTCACCGACGCCGACGGCGGACAGTCGAAATTTTGTGCTTTGCCCCGGCCTGGAGTACGACCGCTCGCCATGCGGTACCGGCACAAGTGCGAAGCTCGCCTGTCTGGTCGCCGACGGCAAACTCGATGAAGGTGACGTTTGGCGGCAGGAAAGCCTCATCGGCAGTGTCTTCGAAGGCAGAGTTAGACTCGACGGCGAGCGCATTATCCCGATCATCAGCGGAACTGCCCACGTCACAGCCGAACTTGATCTCGTTTTTGATAATGCCGACCCGTATCGCTTCGGTATCGTTTGATTTGATCGATAACCGTTAATTACCAAATTTGTAATTGATCTGCCGGATGAAATTTGACGTCGCTATCGTCGGAGGAGGAATTGTCGGTGCGGCGTGCGCCTATTCACTTTCGCGCGAGGGCCTGAAGGTCGTCGTGATCGAATCGGCCGGGATCGCGTCCGGCACGACCGCCGCGGGAATGGGCCACATCGTCGTTATGGACGACAGCGAGGCGCAATTCGCGTTGACGCGATATTCGCAGCAGCTTTGGAATAAACTCGTCCCCGGGCTGCCAAAGCTCGCCGAATTCGAAAATTGCGGCACGATCTGGGTCGCTGCCGATGATGAAGAGATGGCAGAGGTCCGGCGAAAGCACAGCTTCTATGCCGAGCGGGGCATCAGGTCGGAGATCCTTGACGAGGCCTCGCTCAGTGCCGCTGAACCTAACCTTCGCCGGGGGCTCGCCGGGGGACTGCTTGTTAGCGGAGACAGCGTTGTCTATCAGTTGTTCGCGACGCGTTTCCTTATCGACACGGCAAAACGGAATGGTGCCGAGTTGATGGTCGGTAAAGACGTCGTTGGGATCGACGCCGATTCGGTCCTTATTTCCGACGGAACGACGATCAAATGCGGTAATGTCGTAAACGCTGCCGGCTTCACCGCCGCCGGGCTCTCACCGGGACTAAAGATCGCTAAACGGAAAGGCCATCTCATCATTACCGAACGCTATCCAAATTTTGCCCGGCATCAGCTTGTTGAACTCGGCTATCTCAAATCGGCACATGGCTCGGCGACGGATTCGGTCGCGTTCAACGTCCAGCCGCGAAGCACGGGACAGATCCTGCTCGGGTCATCAAGGCAATTCGGTGCCGTCGACGGTGAGATCGACCATGCGATACTGCGGCGGATGACGGCCCGGGCATTTGAGTACATGCCCGCGCTCAGAGATCTGTCGACCGTCAGGGTCTGGACCGGTTTTCGTCCCGCGACGCCGGACAATTTGCCGTATATCGGTGCAATGCCCGGACAGGCTAATGTTTATATCGCCGCCGGCCATGAGGGACTTGGGATTACAACGTCGCTCGGCACGGGAGAGTTGATCGCCGACGCGATCCTTGGCCGCGAGCCGGCGATCCCGGCCGAACCATATTCACCCGCGAGGGAGATCAAAGAACATTGATCACATTGACCATTAACAACATTGCGATCTCGGTTGAGGACGGCACGACCGTCGCGGCGGCCATTCTGAACGCGGGCGAAGCTAAATTTCGCCGATCTGTCTCGGGCGGGGCTCGTGGGCCGCTGTGCGGGATGGGCATTTGCTTCGAGTGCCGCGTCACGATCGACGGCGTAACACTTCAACGCAGCTGTAACCTACCGGCGAGAGACGGGATGGAGGTCTCGACCGATGAGTAAGGTCCGGGCCGAGGTACTCGTTATCGGCGGTGGTGCCGCCGGGATGTCGGCCGCACTCGCGGCGTCGGCATATGCGGACGTGACGGTCGTCGACGACAATCCGATGCTTGGCGGCCAGATATGGCGTGCCGAACTCGGCAAGATCAAGTCACCGGATGCCAAACGTCTTGTCGAACAGGTCAACTCGGGAAAGGTCAATATCATTAATAACGCACAGGTCTTTGGATCGGACAGTCACGGGTGCCTGCTTGCGGAAACACCTGACGGCACGATCGAGCTCACCTTCGAAAAACTCATACTTGCGACAGGTGCACGCGAACGCTTTTTGCCATTCCCCGGTTGGACGCTGCCGAACGTTCTCGGTGCGGGCGGCCTCCAGGCGATGGTAAAGGGTGGGCTAAATATTGCGGATACACGTGTTATTGTTGCCGGGACCGGACCTTTGCTTCTGGCCGTTGCCGACCATCTTAAGGCGAAGGGCGCAAAGGTCATCTGCATCGCCGAACAGGCCCCGGCGTCGAAGATCCGCGGTTTTGCCCTCGGCCTCTGGCGGTTTCCGGCGAAGATCGCTCAGGGCGTTGCCCTGCGAATGCGTCTGCGTGATGTTCCGTATTGGACCGATTCATGGGTGACCGACTGCGTCAATGATGACGAAACAACGCACACGATCTCGGTGACCGTCTCGCAAAGCGGCGTGGCACGAACACTTGAGTGTGATCTCCTTGCCTGCGGATTCCACCTCGTGCCAAATACCGAAGTCGCCGCCGTCCTCGGATGCCGCATCGATGACGGCACGGTCCGGGTCGACGAATTTCAACAAACATCTATCGCGAATATCTATTGTGCCGGCGAACCGACCGGCATCGGCGGCGTTGAGGCATCACTGATCGAGGGCAAGATCGCCGGGCTTGCCGCGGCCGGCCAGATCGATGAAGCCCGCAGACACTTTGCCGAAAACGGCAAAACACGCCGATTTGGCGATGCCCTGAATGCGGCCTTTACCCTTCGCGACGAACTTAGATCGCTGGCATCTGCGGACACGGTCGTCTGTCGTTGTGAGGACGTCGAGTACGGCCGGCTTATCGAATTTGCGAATTCGCGTGAGGCAAAACTGCAAACGCGCTGTGGTATGGGCCCGTGCCAGGGCCGAATTTGCGGGCCGGCGAATGAATTTCTTTTCGGTTGGAAGCCCGGCACCGTGCGTCCGCCGATATTTCCCGTTAAAATGGAGGATCTATGACAATGAAATGGAATGGCGTAATGCCCGCGATCACGACGTGCTTCGACGAAAACCTGAATATCGATCACGATTTCACCGCAAAGCACGTTAATTGGCTTGTCGATAACGGATGTACCGGCATCGTAACGAACGGAAGCCTGGGCGAAGGCGGCACTTTTTCCATGGACGAAAAGATCGCTCTCTGGAAAACTGTCGTCGGTGCCGTCGGCGATCGCGTGCCCGTGGTAGCCGCGATCGCGTCGATGACGACGTCCGAGGCGTGCGCACAGGCCGTCGAGGCCGCGTCCGCCGGTTGTTCGGGACTGATGGTGCTGCCGCCGTACGTTTATCGCGGCGATTGGCGTGAGATGAAGTACCATGTCACGCAGATCGCAAACGCTACTTCGCTGTCGTGCATGCTCTACAACAATCCCGTCGCGTACGGCACCGATTTTCTGCCCGAACAGGTTGCCGAGCTTGCAGCGGAACTGCCCAATCTTCACGCCGTCAAAGAATCCTCGACCGATGTTCGCCGCGTAACGGCGATCCGTGCTCTGTGCGGCGACCGGCTGGCACTGTTTGTCGGTGTCGACGATTGCATCGTCGAGGGAATTAAGGCCGGTGCGACCGGTTGGATCGCGGGGCTCGTCAGCGCGTTCCCAAGGGAATCGGTCGATCTTTTCAATTACGCGATGAACGGCGAAGACGAAAAGGCCCGCGAACTTTACGAGTGGTTCCTGCCGCTGCTGCGGCTCGACACCGTGCCTAAATTTGTCCAGCTTATCAAACTCGTTCAGGAGAAGGTCGGCTGGGGCAGCACGCGGGTTCGCCCGCCGAGGCTCGAACTCGTCGGAATGGAACTCGACGAAACGCTGGCGATCATCGATCACGCCCTTGCGACGCGTCCCCGGCCCGATGCAGCCGCGGCGTGATGTTACCGAGGCCCGCGTTTGATCGCGGGCGAAACGCTCAACCAAATTATGGAGATCAAAGGCCTATCGATCATCGGCTATACTCGCGGCAGTGAAACGGGCGAGACGTTCCGTGCTTTCGACCCGACCACAGGCAATTCGGTCGAGCCGGCATTTTATTCCGCGACACTCAACGAACTCGAACGCGCCGCCGGACTTGCTGAACAAGCGAGGATCCCGTTCGGCAGCGTTCCCGGTCGTCAACGTGCCGTATTCTTGCGAAAGATCGCCGACAATATCGAGGCTCTCGGAGATACGCTGATCGAGCGTGCTTCGCTTGAGACGTCGCTGCCGAATGCCCGGTTCATTGGCGAACGCGGACGTACGTGTATGCAGCTTCGGATGTTCGCCGACCTGCTAGACGAGGGCTCGTGGGTCGACGCCCGTATCGACCACGCTATTCCCGACCGCGAACCGCTGCCAAAGCCGGACGTTCGGTCAATGCTGCGGCCTGTCGGGCCGGTTGCCGTATTTTGCGCAAGCAACTTCCCTCTCGCGTATTCGGTCGCGGGCGGTGACACGGCGTCCGCACTCGCGGCGGGCTCCCCGGTGATAGTCAACGCTCACATCGCCCATCCGGGAACCGCCGAACTCGTCGGCATGGCCGTAATGTCCGCGGCAAAGGAATGCTCGATGCCGGATGGAGTTTTTAGTCTATTGTTCTCAAACGGTTACGAGATCGGTCAGGCACTCGTCAAGCATCCGTCGATCAAGGCCGTGGGCTTTACGGGTTCACGCCGCGGCGGCCGCACATTGATGGATATCGCCGCCGCCCGGCCCGAACCGATCCCGGTCTATACCGAAATGAGTTCGGTAAATCCGACGTTCATATTGCCAAGCGCTATCAAGGAACGCGGTGATGCGATCGTCGCGGGCCTGCATGCGTCCGTGACCGGCGGCGTAGGACAGTTTTGCACCAAGCCCGGTCTGGTCTTTTTGCCCTCCGGCGAATCAGGCGACGGATTTGTCGATAAATTTGACCGAATGATCGAGGATACGGCCCCCGCTCCGCTGCTCACCGGCGGCATCAGTTCCGCCTACGGTGCGGCAAGTACGAGGCGAAAGAATGAGGTCAAGGGGTTCGCGTTCAACGCTCAGTCGGACCTGCAGGGGTTCGCGGTCAATCCGTCTGCTTTCGAGGTGTCTGCAGTCGACTATCTAAATACACCTGAATTGAACGAAGAGATATTCGGCCCGACGACGCTGCTTATCCGCTCGAATCAACACGACGAACTTTTGGCGATAGCCCGTTCTCTCGAAGGACAGCTTACGGCCTCGGTTCATGGCACCGAGGCGGACCTCATCGACTACGCCGATCTTATCGCCATACTCGAAACAAAGGTCGGCCGGCTGATCTTCAACGGGTTCTCGACCGGCGTCGAGGTTTGTCCTTCGATGGTCCACGGCGGCCCGTATCCGGCGACCTCGGACGGCCGCTCGACGGCGGTCGGCGGACGCGCGATCACGCGATTTGCCCGACTGGTCTGTTATCAGAATTTCCCCGACGCTTCGCTGCCGGACGAATTGAAGGAAGCAAATCCGCTCGCGATCGACCGTATGATCGACGGAAAGATGTCAAGGAGCTAGGACTATTCCGACTCAAATCCCGAGAGCTTCAGCACAAATTCAGGAACCGAGGGCTCGTCCGCAAGGATCGAGTCCTTTCCCTTTTCGCGTGCCCAACGGTGCAGCCACGAGATGCCCGCCGGTCCGATGTACGTATCCGGCAGGCGATAGGCGTCGTCTTTGAGGGCTGTCTCGAGATCGACGAACTTGTATCCGCGACGCTTGAACATCGCGGCAAGGTCGTCAAAGTAGTCCGAGTTGATAAAGTTTGCGTGGATCAGCAGCGTCTGGGCGATCTCGCGGCCAAAGATCTTCTTCGATTGGCGTTCCCAATACTCGAGCTTCCGTTCCATGTAGGGCACATAGGCTTCGCCGACCTTTTTCATCAGTGCCCGGTCGCCGCGGTCAAACGCGATATCGTACGCCCGGGAAAAGATGTAATCAGCGTTGTCGAACGAAATCGGCGCGATCGTATAGCCGTGTTCTGTTAGAAACCTGTCGAATTCGGCCTTTACCTCGATCGTCCGGCCGGTCTGCAGGTATGGATGTCTGAAGAATCTGATCTTTTGGCCTTTTTCGGTGAGCAGCCGCTTTGTTATCGCCTCGCCCTTAAGCAGGTCAGCCTCATATTCCGTGAGTTCGATCTGATTAAGGCTGCGGTGCGAAAACGTGTGATTTCCGAGTTCGAGCCCCGCCGCCAACCACATCCGAAGCAGGTCGACTTGCTTCTTATCCTCTTTGCCCCCTGTATAAAGCTTGTTCTCGTTTACAAACCCGATCGCCGGTACTTTTGCGGAGTTAACGTGCTTGAGCAGGTTTTTGGTGATCTCGCGGCGGTTCTTTAACGACGAACGCGTTGATACGACCGGCAGATCGTCGATGGTCACCGCAACGGTCCGCTCATTTTGCGGCCGCACCAAAACAGGAGTCAGCGAGATCAGGAACAGAGCGTAGAGTGTAAATCGGAGCATCTAATTATTTCGCAAAAACTTGGGACAGATCGGCAAACGCCTTAAATTCGAGGGCATTGCCGCTCGGATCGAGAAAGAACATTGTCGCCTGCTCTCCGACCTCGCCCGCAAACCGTATCTTGGGCTCGATCACAAACTCGATACCCTTCGACGAGAGATCGTCAGCCAGAGCGACCCACTGCTCCATCGGGAGTATCACGCCAAAGTGCGGCACCGGCACATGGTCGCGGTCAACGTCATTCGTCGCCCTGACACCTGCCCCGCCGGGTGCGAGGTGGGCGACGATCTGGTGGCCGAAAAGATCAAAGTCTACCCACTGATCCGAGCTTCGGCCTTCGGTACAGCCAAGGACGTTCAGATAAAATTCGCGTGCCGCGGCCAGATCAGTTACCGGGAACGCCAGGTGGAAAGGATTTCTCATATTTTTCTTTTTGCGCGGGCCGCATGTCGCCCCGATTCAGCCGCGCCGGTTCGTTATGCTAGTCTTTCCTGTAATGGTCGAACATATCGAGAATTTTGTCAGCGAGATCGGCAACAGTATCAAGAACGGGACGTTCGTTAAGCTCTCGCTTGCAAATTATAAAGGCTCAGAACCCCATCTGCAAAAGATACTTATCCGGCTGGTCGAGACGAAAAAGGGTGTGCGCCTGTACTTTCTGTATCGGAGCGAGACCCGCGATGTGGCGAAAAACTACGATTTCGACCTTGGGTTAGGGTTGATCGCCGCGGCGTTTGACGATGGTTTTCGCAACGGCCATTTGTTTACTACCGCGGGCGACCTGCAGTTGGATATCAGCAACAAAGGCAAGACCCGATTAAATCGCGCCAAACCCGCTTTCAGGCAGACACCGCCCCTCGGACACGATCGCGAAAAGGCTGCTCTCGTCGATGTCGCCAGCTTTTATCTGAAAGCTCTCGGCATCACCGACGACACCGGCCGGATCAGGGATAAGCAGCAGGACAAATGGCGCCAGATCAATAAATTTGTCGAGGTGATGGCCAGCCTTTACAACCGATCGGAGCTGCGTGAGAGACGATCTCTAAACATCGTCGATATGGGTTGCGGCAAGGGCTATCTGACATTCGCGGCATATGACTATTTCAAGAATAAGCTCGGCCTGGCGGTCACCGTAACGGGAGTCGACGTCAAAAGTGATCTCGTCGACCTGTGTAACGGCATATCGGGAGCTTGCGATTTCGACGGCCTTAAGTTCGTTGTCGGAAAGATCGACGATTTCGAGATAGACGACGCGGATATGCTGATCGCACTTCACGCCTGCAACACCGCGACGGACGAGGCTCTTTTCAAGGGCATCAAGGCAAAGGCGGGTTTGATCCTGGCCGCGCCGTGCTGTCACCAGGAGATCCGTCCGCAGATCCTGCCGCCGGCGATGATGAAGGACGTACTGAAACACGGCGTAATGCTCGAACGCTGTGCCGAGTTCATCACCGACGGCCTCAGGTCTCTTTTGCTGGAGCGCAGCGGATATTCGACCAAGCTGTTTGAGTTTGTAAGTACCGAGCACACTCCGAAAAACAATATGCTCGCCGCGACGCGTCTGACAGAGTCGAGATCACCGGGACAGTTTCAGCGGCAGATCGATGACATCAAGGAGTTTTACGGCATTCGGCATCAGCGGCTGGAAACCCTCCTTGAGGCCGAAAATGCCGGCTAGGCACTTGGCGTCGGGGACGATCCTCCGGGCCGGCGGCAATCACATACCGGTCCCGAACAACGACTCACTTTTCCCGCGGTTCGCCCTGTGAAGTCATAACGTTCCATTTTACTTGACCTGGACATCGAACGGCCTTATGATTAAGGTTTGCGTTTAGTCGCACATCGCTTATTTACGGCGAAGGAAGTGAGATTATGAAAAAGGAAATTCATCCTAACTACAACGAGATCTCTGTTGTCTGTGCTTGCGGAAGCACGTTTAAGACACGCTCAACAATGGGCGAGGATCTCCATATCGAAATTTGCTCGGCTTGCCACCCGTTTTTCACCGGTAAGCAAAAGCTCGTTGACACTGCCGGACGCGTTGACCGCTTTAACAAGCGTTATGCTCGCGGTGCCGCCGAAGCAGCGAAATAGATCGAGAATGCGATCAACAATCGTAGTTTTCAATTATTAGCTCGATAAAATTTGACGCCGACCACTAGCGCCGTTCGATACGGGTGTGCAGAACACACCACCGATCGGTGAAAAGAGGTCGGCGTTAGTCGTTTCTTACCTGTATTGGAACGTCTGCGGCGATATTGGGGCAATTGATCATCCAGATGCCCCGTTCGATTTCAGCAAGCATCCGTTTTACGAATTGAGCAATCAAAATCGAAGTATGAAAAAGAAACCATCGGCAAGCAAACTCAGATTTCTGCATACAATATTCGCGATCGAGCGTGACCTGATCGTCGGCGGGCAAGCCGTTATGGAGGGCGTCATGATGCGGACGCCTTCGGCTTACGCGATCGCGTGCCGGCGTCAGGACGGCTCAATTGTCACGACCGCTGAGACTCTGCCCAAATGGAGTGATAAGTATAAGTGGCTGAATACGCCCGTTCTGCGCGGTGGTGCGACGCTCATCCAGTCGATGGCTCTCGGCGTCAAGGCTCTCAATTTTTCGGCAAGGATCTATGAAGAGGACCTGGCCGCAAAAGAAGAGGCCGAAAAAGCAAAGGCGGGCGATCCGGCGGTCGCACTTGTTGACGGGGCGATGGACGAACAGTTCCTAAAGGCGCCCGTCAAGGTGATAATGCCCGATAAGGCGGTCAAAAAGTCCGGCCAGTCGCCAAGTGCCGTCGGCTCGATCATCTTTGCTCTGTTGTTTAACGTTCTGCTTTTTATCGTCGCACCGCTGGTGCTGACTAATGTTCTGTTCATCGCCCTCGGTTGGGCCGAGTCGCCCGTTATCGCTGCCGATGCGTCATGGTGGGCCTTTATCAAGGCCTATGTCTGGAAGATCAAGCTCGATTCATTCGGCTCGTGGGTATCGTTCAATCTCATCGACGGGCTGATCAGGATGGCATTTTTTATCTTTATGATCTTTTCGATGTCTTTCCTGAAGGACATCCGCCGCGTGTTCGAATATCACGGCGCCGAACATAAGACCGTATTTACGTGGGAAAAAGGCCTCGACCTAACCGTCGAGAATGCCGCCCAACAGCGGCGCCAGCACCCGAGATGCGGAACCTCGTTCCTGATGGTCGTGATGCTCGTCGCGATCGTATTGTTCTCGGTGATCAACTTTGAAGCGACGTGGCTTAATCTCGTCGTCAGGATCGCGCTGATGCCGCTCGTCGCCGGGCTGTCGTATGAGGTGATCAGGTATGCAGCAAAGAAAGAATCGGGGCCGATATTCAAATTCATGACCCTTCCGGGGCTTTGGCTCCAGAATATTACGACCCAGGACCCGGACGCCGAACAACTCGACGTCGCGATCAGGGCTCTGGATGAATCATTGAAATTAGAGCCCGTTACGGCCTGATCCGCGGTGCGGAACGCAACTTTTAACAAAATATGTTTGAAAAACTTGCACAGATCGAAAAAAGCTACGATGAGCTGACCGAACAGATCTCCCAACCGGAGTTCATGTCGGATATGTCAGTGTACGCAAAGTTGATGAAACAGCACCGCAGCTTAGGCGAGATCGTCGGAAAGTACCGCGAAGTGCGAAAGATGACAGAGGATCTGCAAGGAGCCAGAGACCTCGCCGAAATGGCAGACGACGATGAGATGCGCGAAATGGCTGCTCTCGAGATCGCGTCGATCGAAGAGAAACTGCCTGCGGCCGAAGAGGAACTCAAGATGCTCCTGCTGCCTAAGGACCCGAATGACGAAAAGAACGTCATTCTTGAGATCCGGGCCGGCACTGGCGGCGACGAGGCGACACTGTTCGCGGCCGAGGTGCTGCGAATGTATGCACGCTATGCCGAGCGTCAGGGCTGGAAGATGGACATTCTTGAGGCGTCCGATACCGGCGTCGGCGGTATCAAGGACGCGGTCGCGGTGATCGAGGGTGATAATGTCTATTCGAAACTCCGATTCGAATCCGGCGTTCACCGAGTGCAGCGAGTACCGCAGACCGAGACTCAGGGCCGTATCCACACCTCGGCGATCACGGTCGCGGTTTTGCCTGAGGCCGAGGAGGTCGACGTCCAGATCAATCAAAATGACCTCAGGATCGATACATTTTGCTCGTCGGGGCCGGGCGGCCAGTCGGTGAATACGACGTATTCGGCCGTTCGCATCACCCATATGCCGACGGGCGTGGTTGTTTCGATGCAGGACGAAAAATCGCAGATCAAGAACCGCGAAAAGGCCATGCGGGTCCTTCGTGCCCGGCTGCAGGAGATCGAGGAACAAAAACAGCACGACGCTTTATCGGCGGAACGAAAATCGATGGTCGGAAGCGGCGACCGCTCGGAAAAGATCCGAACTTACAACTTCAAGGAGAACCGCGTTACCGATCACCGCATCGGGCTTACAGTTCATCAACTTGACCTTGTAATGGAAGGCCAGCTGGATGAGTTCATCGAAACACTTCGAACCCATTATCAAACCGAAAAACTGAAGGCCGAGGCGGTCGGAGCATAAGCCCCGGCCGATCTGCCACGATCGAACCACGATGCAGCCAACGCGATTATATCTGATAAGGCATGGCCAGTCGGCGGGTAACGCCGAGGGGCGCTTCGGCGGCCACGGCCCGACACCGTTGTCAGATCTGGGCCGCCGGCAGGCCGAAATGACGGCAAAGGCACTCGCCAAAGAGGGCATTTCCGCGATCTATTCGAGTGACCTGACGCGTGCGGTCGAGACCGCCGAGCCGCTTGCCCGGCTGCTTGACCTGCCGATACATCAGTCGCCGGCATTTCGCGAGCGGCATGTCGGCGTGCTCGAAGGACTGACCTTTGACGAGTCAAAGGAGGCATATCCAAAAGACTATTATGCCCTCGTCAACCGCAACATACATCACGTCATCACTAAAGGCGAGAGTTACCGGCATCTGCTTCGCCGGATAACCCAAAAGGTGAACGAGGTCCTGCGGATCCATCAGGGCGAGCGTGTCGCCATCTTTTCACACACCGGAGCAATTTGTTTTCTCACGCTGCACCTTCTCGGGGCGATCCACCGCGGGACGAAACAGACGCCCTGGCTGATCACTTCTAATTGCGGCATCAATCGCTTCGAGATCCGCAACCGGAGCAACATTCGTGTTCTGGCGATCAACGACACCCGTCATTTGGCGGCTGTGACCGGCAATGACTCGTTTGCCGCACGCTGACATATTCAACAAATTCTTGACTTTCCGGACTGATTGAAATCTACTTGCAGATGGCCATTAAATTGGGCGAAACAAGTATGAAAAGAATGATCGGGTCGATTTCCCTTTGCGCACTGGCACTGACGGCCGTTGTAACGGTCGCAGCCCAGGATGATGAAACACGTCAGGGTACCGGGCTGCCGACGTTGGTCGGTGAAAATGCCGGCCGCGGCAACCGGATGAACGTATCCGGCAAAGTGACTCTGATGGGCACCGACCAGCCAAAACGGCGTCCGGTCATCACCGTCTCGGTGCTGATGTCGGGAGCGGTCCTCGACCGCACAACCACCAACGATAAGGGCTTTTTCATTATCCGCAATATCCCGCGGGAAACCGTCACCGTTCTCGTCGAGGTCGACGGCAATGAGGCCGCCCGGCAGGTCATCGCCGCCTTGCCCATGGGAAACTCGACGCTCGAGATCTCGATACCATGGCCGTCGCTCGCTCCGCCGGCAAAGCCCGGCGTGATCTCGGCCGACCAGATGTACGACCGGTCCGCCGGTAATCAAGCGTTGTTCACCAAGGCACTTGACGCAGCGAAGGCCAATCAAAAGGCACAGGCGATCACCTTTTTTAACGAACTGCTGACCGCCGACCCGAAAGACCACATTGCCTGGACAGAACTCGGGACCCTCTATTTCAAACACGACGATCTCGACAATGCCGAAGCTTGCTACTTTAAGGCCATCGAACTCAAGCGCGACTACTTTATGGCTCTGCTTAATCTCGGCAAGCTGTACTTCGGGCGCAAGCAGTTTGACGATTCGGTACTCGTGCTGACAAATGCCGTAAAGGCCCGGCCCGATTCGCCGGAGGCTCACATATTTTTGGCTGAGGCGTACCTTCAGACGAAAAAGGGCAATTCGGCTGAATACCATTTCAACGAAGCCCTAAAATTGGCCCCGATCGAAAAAGCCGAGGTGCATTTGCGGCTTGCCTCGTTATATGACGCGGCTGGACTAAAGAAAAAAGCGTCAGCTGAATACAGGACGTTTCTTCAGAAACAGCCTGACTATGTTGATAAGGAACGGTTGGAAAAGTACATCAAGGAGAATCCGCCGAAATAAGACGCAAAAAAAGGCCGGGCAAATGCCCGGCCTTTTTGATCGGTCAGGTATGCGATCTAGAAATCGTACCTGAGAGCAAATTGCATGATACGCGGTGAATTAGCCATCGCCGTGTATCTTCCGAACGCGCCGTCTGCCTGTGTACCTGTGTAACCAAGCGTCCCGATCGACTGACCCGTAAAGTATGGGGTGTTAGCGACGTTGAAAACGTCCCAGCGGAATGTCACCTTGTGTCCCTCTCTCCACGGCATATCAAACGATTTTGACAAGCTGGCGTCGAGGTTGATCGACGGCGAGAACCGCAGCGGATTACGGCTGCCCGTTTCACCCGGATGGGGTGTACGGAAGGCCGCGTTTGCATCGTCCGGGTTGGCGAACATATTCGGGATGTCGCAACCCGATGTGCAGGTGGACGATGCCGAGTTATAGAACGTACCCGATTTTACCTTGCGGATATTTGTCATATAGCTTCTGATGTTCCAGTTGGTCTGCCATCCGGTCGCATCGTAGTAGCCGTCGAACGGATAACCGGAATCCCATCTGAACACGGCCGCCAATGACCAGCCGCCAACGATCGCGTCAGCAAACTTATTCATTCCGTTCCAGAGCTTTCGGCCCTTACCGACCGGGATGTCCCAGACGCCGTTAAAGTTGATCTGATGACGCAGGTCAAAATCCGAGAACGATTTCTGGTCACCGAGCTTGAACGCATTCAGGACGAACGCCGAGCCGAAGAGACCGCCGGTCTGCAGGCCCGACGCTTCATCCAGTGATTTTGAATAAGTGTAGTTAAGGTCCCAGGTCGTTCCGGCGAGACGCTGACGAAGCGACACCGTCGCACCGTGATAGTCTGATTTACCGACCGTGCTGAACGCCGACAGTGAATCATACTGGCCCTGGAAGAAATACCGCGTGCCGGTGTTGCCGTCAAGCTGCTGCATGAAGTACGTCCAGTCACCGGCGGACGGCTGAGCCAGAAACACAGCCTGCGAATTGGTCGTGCCGGCCGGCAGGCTGAACGCCGCGGCCAGACTGCCCGGAGCCCACATGTTGTTGAAAAACGCCAGGTTCGGGACCGAGCTGAGCGGGGCACCGGCCTGTAAGAGGCGGTCAATGATGGTGCTCGCCTCGTTGTAGCTCATTCCAGATACGGGGTCGCGTATATCACGCAGCATCATCGCGTCGCGGCCGACCAGCAGATTGCGTGCGAGGCGGCCGATGTAAGCAACGTCGAGCCAGATCTTGCCCGGCAGTTGTCGGCCGTAGCTGACATTCCAGGTGTAATTGATCGGTGAGATGAGGTTCTGGTCGAGCGACGTTTCGATCTTGCCCTGTCCGGGGTTATTAAACGGAGCGGTCTGCGGAAATGACAGTCCGGTCGGGATCGTCAGATTCGGCAGATTGCGGATACTCATATTCGGCCCGGTATAGAGCGGTGCCGGATTATTTGTAATGTTGTAGGTGTTTACGTTGATCGAAGCCGACGACGCAAACCCAAGCGTGTTCGAACCATCCCAGTTGGTCGCCAACTGCTGGCCGAAATAGTCATTGGTGATCGCGAAACCGGCCCTGAAGACCGACTCGGAATCCTTGCCGAACAGCTTCGAAAGGAACCCTTTCTCAAACTCCGGCGACCACGCGATCGAAACGCGGGGCTGGACGTTATTCTTATCGAGCGGATAAATGCTGTCGAGGCCGTTAGCCTTGCCCGCCAGACGCACCGAAAGCGGTTCCCGGTAGTTCTGGCCGCGATTCATCGCGTCGATCGTGTTCTGCAGGTAGGTCGACAGGACGATGCTCGGCACCGTCTCATAGCCCTGAGTTTCCGTCACCGGCATGCTCAGCCCGTACCGGACGCCGGCGGTCAGCGTCAGATTCGATTTGATCTTCCAGGTGTCCTGGAAATAGAAATCGTATTCTTCGGTCTTGAACTCACGGACGATCCCGGTGTTGGCCGGTATCAACTGGCCCTTGGTGTCGAAATTGAAGTTGGCACCATAACCGCTCAAACGGCCGAGCAGTGCGACGAGGGCACCCTGTGCCGGCGTGCTCCACGCGGTTCCCGAGATCGTTCTGGGCGTTCCGGCGGTTGCCGTGATGTAGTTGTTGATCGCCGTTCTGGCGACATTACTCGGATAAGCACTCGGGTTCGTGATGCCGTTATCAAAAGAACGGGCAAAATTCTCACGCGTGTTTTTGATCAAACGGATGTTGGTTCCGAACTGGAGCGTGTGATTTCCCTTGATCCAGGTAAAATCGTCCGTAATGTTCTGCGTCGGGTTGGTACGGCTGAACGTACGCGCAAATCCCGTCGGCTGAAAGATGTAGCGAAACGTGATCGCCGGTGCGTCCGAATCGCCCTGGTTGCTGAACGCGATACGGGTCAATCCGTAGCTGAGGCGGTTCGTCATGTTGCTGTTGATCAGCCAGGTGTGGGTCAACGCCATTCCGAGCGGATGGCTCCACGTATTGGTTGCCGGCGTATCCGGGAAAAATGACGGTGCACCGGTCAGGTCCTGCTGATAGTTGCCGCGGAATGACAATTGGTGCTTCTGGTCCTTGGTCACGTTCCAGTCAAAACGGGCCGTGTGGGCATTTTGTTTGACCGGCGTCGACGCATTAAATCTGAAGCCGCCCGAGTTAAGGCCGTCACCGACGGTGTTGTCATTGACGGGATACCGAGACGCTGCCGAAGCAAAAAGGCTGGCGGCGACCGGATTGACATCGACGACCGGCAAGCCGCTGACTGTAAATGTATTGATCTGTGCCGTCGAGATCGTCCATGGCTGGCCGGTATTGTCAAAGAACTTGATGTTCCCCTGGCCGAGGCTGGCGGTCGGTACGACTTGAACGACCGACGTACCCTTTGCTTCTCTCATTCCCTCGTAGTTATAGAAGAAGAAAAGTCTGTCCTTGATGATCGGGCCTCCGAGACGGCCGCCGAAGAGATTTCGGATCAGTTTCGGACGCTCGACGCCTGAGCGGTTATTGAACCAGTCATTTGCGGTCGTTGCCGTATTACGATGATATTCGTACAGTGCTCCGCGAAAGTCATTTGACCCGCTCTTGGTGATCAGCGAGATCTGAGCTCCAGAGGATCGTCCCTTGCTGGCGTCGGGGTTAAGGGTCGTCACGCGAAACTCGTCAACCGAGTCCGGATTGACACGCAGAACCGACTCAAACGCACTTGCATTCTGTTGGTTGTTAACGTCGATACCGTCGAGCGTGATATTTGCCTGATCGGCGCGTCCGCCGGCAACCGAACCGTCCGGGGTCACCGCGGCCTGAAGGCTCAAGAGGTTGGCTACGTTTCTGCCCTGCAGAGGAAGCTGCAGGATCTGTCGGGACACAAAGTTATTTCCCAAACTGGCGTCCTGCGTGTTGACGATGCTCTCCAGTCCGTCCGCGGCCACATTTACGACCTCGGAAACGGCACCCGGTTCGAGCATTGCGTCGATCGACGTGGTCTTGTCCACCAGAGCGGTCACACTGGACTGCACGAGCTTCTTGAAACCACTTGCCTCGATCGAAAGCTGATATGTATCGGGCGGAACGCTCGAAAACGAATAGGCTCCCGAACTGCTGGTAACGACCGTACGGCTAAATCCGCGCGACTCATTTACCAACTTAACTGTCGCACCGGCCACAACGGCTCCCTGCTGATCAGTTACGGTACCCTGAATAGTTGCCGAGCCCGTCTGTGCGGTCGCCGAGCCGGCCAATACGATCGATAGAACGACCGCAAAAACAGCAAGTAATCCCTTGCCTTTGCAATTGCCAAATG
The DNA here is from genome assembly GCA_937941715.1 of uncultured Chloracidobacterium sp. Classification (GTDB taxonomy): domain Bacteria; phylum Acidobacteriota; class Blastocatellia; order Pyrinomonadales; family Pyrinomonadaceae; genus OLB17. The sequence goes on from CALDGX010000091.1 coordinate 50,358, forward strand.
TCATAGCTCCTCCTGAGTGTTACTACGGTATCGTCGAAAATTGTTAACGGAAACCTCTGTTACGCACGTACCGTGCCGAAAGTCGAAAATTCGATATCAACCTTTATAATCAGCAATTTGTACGGAACGACCCGTACTTCCGAATACGCCAATTTCGATGAGAAAATGAATTTGATTCAAAATCTCGTCGGTCTTTCCGCTGATCTTAATTTTTTTGGTGCTTCAAAAAGAATTGACGGTAATTTAACACAAAACGGCAAAAAGAGAAGTGCTATTTTATCGATTTTCCGCATTTTTTGCGGTCGGCGATCAAAAACACGGGTATATGCCAAGCGGTAGCCGATTTTCAGGGCCTCGTTAACTGATCCTGCGATCGGTTCGGACCGTTGTTCGCGGGTTGATCGCCGGCGAGTTGCCGGTAGATCGCCTTGACGGCCGTCGCCGCCTGTCCGACCGCACCGGCGATGGTCGGAGCGGTATGGTTCACGACATCGCCGATCGCGAAAACTCGCTCAAGATCTGTACGGCCGACGACATCAGTGACGATGTAGCCGTCTGGAGTTTTCGTAATATTATCGAAAGGGCCTGAGTTCGGTTCGACGCCGATCCTGATCAAAAGCCGGTCAATATCCAATTGCCTGACCTCATCTGAACCGGCGATCTTTATCTCCAATGAACGCAGTTGCTCATCACCGGCGATCCTGCTCGCGGTCGCGTCGAACACAAACTCGACATTGTCTAGTGCGGCCGCGGCTTCGACGAGCTCTCGTCTTGCCGAAAATTGACCGCGCCGATGGATCACAAAGACCTTTTTTGCAAAGCGGCCGAGGATCGCGGCGTTTTCGATAGAGGCGTCGCCGCCGCCGATTATCGCTACCGCTAAACCTGTGACCTCGCTTCCCGCTTTGGCCCCCGATTCCAGAATGCCGCGGCCGACAAAGTCCACCTCGCCCGGTATCCCGGACTTTCGGCGGCTGACACCGGTGGCGATGATCGCGGCCCTGGACTCGATCCGACCGCCGCCGGAAAGTTCGATCCGGACCCCGTTTTCGCCCTCGGTAATTCCCGAAACCTCGCCCGTGCGTATTTCCGCACCGGAACGCCGTTCGGCCTGAGCGATCATCAGATCGGCCAATTCGGACCCGTTTGACGTTTCGATACCCGGATAATTCAGGACTGGATTGTAGATCTTGCGAAGTTGGCCGCCGAGTTGGCCGCTGCGTTCGATGAGGACGGACGTCAAGCCGAGATCGCCGCACCATAATGCGGCGGCCAGAGCTCCGGGGCCGCCCCCGATGATCGCTACGTCAAACTCGTTTTCTAAACTGGTCATTTCGATCCGGAACTTATCGGTCCGTTGCCTCAATTTGTCAACGGAATGTGACATATTGTGTCACTTTAGCTCGATTAATGGCGATCTCCCCCGAATGTGATAATCAACGAAATGTCGTCAACATCCATAGTTTAGGCGTATTTACGGCTATTAACAACGGAGCACGGCCATTGCCGATGTGGCATCGGTTTTGCAAGACCGTTTACTCGGGATAATGGCGCCTTTGTTACAGGGCCGCACTTTCCCACACTCTATTTGTCAAAGTTCACTACGTCACCCGGTGCAAAATATGAGACTTGAAATCGAGCAATCCATCGACTCCACATCCACAAATTACTATCGCCAGCCCGTCGAAGAAGCAGTTTCGAACGGTGTTGACGTTTCGCGGCTCCTCAAACAGGGAGTTTCGGCAGCACAAAGCGGCGAACGGGCCCTTGCCAGAACCCTTTTGATGCGGGTAACCGAGGCTGACCCGCAGAATACCGACGCGTGGCTATGGCTGGCTTCGATCAGCGAATATCCCGAGGAACTGCTCGGCTTCCTGGACAACGTGCTTAGCGTCGATCCCGACAATTTCCGTGCCCGCCAGTGGAAGGCGGCCACAAAGTCGCTACTCGCCAAAACATTTGTCCAGCGAGGCATTTCGGCAAATGAGGACGGCCAGACGCAGTTTGCGATCGACTGTTTTGATAAGGCCCTGGAGCACGACGAAAAGTGCGAATCGGCCCTCGTGTGGAAAGCGTCGCTGATGGGATCTGAGAGTGACCGCGAAAACCTCCTGGTGCGGGCACTTGAGATCAATCCGGACAATGAAGACGCCAAGTCGGCACTCGCCGCGATCGCGGGCCGGCGTGAACAGGAACAGCTCAACGCCGCCCGATCGGCCGCCGTCAGCGGTGACCTCAGCGGGGCCGAACTGATCCTGCACCAGGTTTTGGCCAATGACGCCGATTCGATCGACGCCTGGCTGCTGATGTCGCAGGTCGCTGCCCCATTCAGCGAAAAGATGCTCGCCTACCGCCGGATCCTCGAATTGGACCCGTCAAACGCACTTGCCAACGCCGGTCACGATTTTATTTCGGACATGCTCGATGCGGTCCAGGCCGAAGCACCGGACGCCGTGTCTGAACCCTCGGACGAAAGCCCGGAGCAATTTGCGGAAGAAAATTTTGACGAAGTCTCGCACGAAGATGAACCGGCCGTTGCGGCCGTATCAGAAGAGTTTCAGGAAACCGGCTATTACGACAACGCCATCGAGCCGGTAATGAACGAGCCGGCTGAATCCTACAATTTCCTCGAGGAGACCGAGGACGAACCCGCCGATATGGAAACCTCGATGATGGACGAGGTTCCCGAGGTCCAATACCAAACGGCCGTAGCTGACGATCAGAGCGAAGCGTATTACGGCGAGGACGAATCTGAGCCCGCCGAAGCCGAAACAACAATGGAAACGGCCGATCTCGACAACGGGTCGTATGTGGACGAAGTCCGCAGCGAGGACGAAGATGCCGCCGAGGCCGCCGCGGTCCACGAATTTGAGCAGGCTCCGGCCTACTCACGGGATGAGGCCGAAACGTCCGAATTTGATGAGGTCGTCGAACAGCCGCAGTGGCACGATGAACAGCCCGCTGAGGTCGTCGACCACTATGCCGGGATGGATTTTTCTGATGATCAACCGATGTCGGACGACGCCCCCGCACAAGACGCGTGCCCGTACTGCAATGCGGCAAATGAATCGCATGCATTCGAATGCTCGTCGTGCATGGCGGTACTTTCGCTGTCGGATCTCGAACGGCTTTTGGCCAATTCAAACTCCAACGTTGAGGCGATACAGGAAGCCGTGACCCGAATGGAGTCCGAGTGGAATATGCGTGAATTCTCGGAGCAGGAACTGACCGTCCTCGGGATCGGGCAGCTCAACCTCAACAATCCGGAGGCCGGATTCGCGTATCTCCAGGAAGCTTCGCGGCTTAACCCGAACAACGTGATCCTCGCCAGTCAGGTCAACGCACTCGCGATCCGCCTGGACGAGATCCGCCGGCAGAACGAGGTCCACGATGCCATGCCGAAGGGAAAGACGATCCTCGTCGTTGACGACAGTGCGACCGTGCGAAAGCTCATTTCGAGCAAGCTCGAAAAATCGGGCCACAACGTCGTCTGTGCCGAAGACGGTGTCGATGCGATGTCGGTTCTTGAATCGACGGTTCCCGATCTCGTCCTTCTCGATATCGCAATGCCGCGGATGGACGGATATTCGGTCTGCAAACTGATCCGAGCCAATGAGGCGACCAAGGATGTGCCCGTCGTGATGATCTCAGGCAAAGACGGCTTCTTCGACAAGGTACGCGGCCGAATGGCCGGGACGACCGGCTACATCACCAAGCCTTTTGGCCCGGAAACGCTGATGCGTGCCCTCGAGACCTACCTGCTGCCTGAGATGGCCGAAAACGTTTGATCTCTCCCCTTTCTTTGTAAATGCCCCCCACTCAACCCGAACTTACCGCAATTGATAAGTCGGCCCTGAATGCTTTCGTCGAAAGAGCATCGGGCCGGCTTGTCGGCATTCGAAACGGACTGCTCATATTTGACCAGAACCGCAAGTCCGACGGCGACATCGAAGTTTCGCTTCGCGGACTCGAGCTGCTTCGCCGCGATGCATTGGACCATCAACTCGGCTCGATCGCCGCGCTCATCGACGAGTGCGAGGCATCGATCCGTCTGGCGATCGGGCCAGAACCGCCGCCCTCACTTATCGGACAGTCGCTGGATATCGTCGCCCGGATCGAAGAAGCTCTATTGACGATCTCGCTCAGGTCGGACGAATTCCTTCCTGACGTATCTGATTTTATTGACGATTCTTTCCGTTCGCTGTGGGGAGCAGAGCCCGAACCTGAGGCCGAAGCATGGGCCGAGGAGTTTGAGGTCGACGAAGAGACTCTCGAGATATTTCGCTCCGAGGCGTCCGAATTGCTCCGCAGTATCGCTAACAGCATTGACGCTCTCAGATCACACGCCGACAACCGTGAAGCATTGTGGGAGGTCCGCCGATGCGCTCACACATTCAAAGGTGCGGCAGGCATCGTCGGCATCCGCGATGCGTCTGAATTAGCTCATCGCGTCGAAGACCTGCTCGACCTGATGGTAGAAAAAGGCTCGATGCCCGATGTCGAGATCCTCGATATTTTGTCGAGGGCCGCCGAGCGGCTCGATCGTGCGACCTTTGGATCATCAGCCATCGCCCCCGCCGGAGGCGACACCATCTACACCGAATTTGATCGTGTTATCGACCGGGTCAAAAGCGGCGGTTCACACGCGAGCGAGGCCCCGGCAGCCGCCGCGGCCGATCCGCCAAAGCCGTCAGCTCCGGCGATCGAGCGGCCGGCATCTTCGCCGATCGTTCGCGTTTCACTCGACCGTTTGGATGATCTGATCGGATTGTCAGGTGAAATGGCCGCCAACCGAAGATCTGTGGCCGATGAGTTCGCCAAGCTGCTCGACAATAGCGATCCGGGATCGCGAACCGTGTTGATCGACACCATCACGTCGCTGCTCGACGCTCAGCGCCATTTGACCACCGAACTTCAGGAAAAGTTGTTCGGGATCAGGCTGGTCAGGTTCGGCACGCTCGAAACGCGGCTCTCGCGAGCGGTCAACGTTACCAGCGAGGAAGAAAATAAGAGCGTCGGTATAGCCGTCGAAAATGGCGATGCCGAAATTGATACCCAGATCATTGACGCCCTGATCGAGCCTCTTCTCCATCTATTAAAGAATGCGGTCGTCCACGGCATCGAACGCGCCGATACCCGCCGGTTGATCGGAAAACCGGAAAAGGGACTGATCCGCATCCGTGTCGATTCAGATGCCGACGGTATCACGCTGATCGTTGCCGATGACGGCCGCGGGATCTCGACCGCGAAACTGATCGAAAAGGCCGTCAGGAACCAGATCATTTCGCCCGAGGCGGCCGATATGCTGGACGACGATGGCGCGTTCCAATTGATGTTCGAGCGCGGCCTGACGACCGCCGATACGTTAAACCTCAATGCCGGCCGCGGTATCGGTATGAGCATCGTCAAGGAAAGTGTCGAAAAATGCGGCGGCCGGCTCACCATCGCCTCCGAACCGCAGGTCGGCACCACCTTCACCATTCGAATGCCCCTGACGATGCCCAAAGCCGATGCTTCAAAACGGGGTCGTGAAAAGGCGGCGGACGCTCCTGACGCGGCAAAGGCCCGAAAGGTCGTTCTGATCGTCGACGACAGCCCGAGCGTCAGGCGTCAGACCTGCAAGATCGTCGAAGCGTGCGGCCATCGTGTCATCACGGCCCAGAACGGCGCCGAGGCTCTCGAACTGCTCCTCTCCGGCGTTTGGCGTCCTGACCTTATACTGTCTGATGTTGAGATGCCCGTGATGGACGGATGGGCGTTTTTGGAATACGTCAAGACCGACGACCATTTCGGCACGATCCCGGTAATAATGATCACATCGCTCGACGACCGGCAGCATCGCGACCGGGCCGCAGCCCTCGGTGCAGCCGAGTATCACATCAAGCCCGTTGACCGGGCCCGGCTTTCAGCTTCGATAACCGGACAGCTGAGTAACACCGCCGTTTAGCGAACGGGCGGTTTACTGGGCCGGATCTCGACCTTGCTGGGCAGTGCCCTCGGGTCCATTTCAAGCAGCGAGATCACGGTCTGAGCGATGTCCTCCGGCTGCAGCTGCCAGGCCTTGTCATCCGACGGCGTATCGCCGCCAAAGTACGTATTTACACTGCCCGGACAGATATAGCTGACCTTGATGTTGTCCTGCCTGACCTCCTGCATCAGGGCTTCGGAAAATCCGTTCAATCCAAATTTCGAGGCGTTGTACGCCGCCATCTTCGGGTGAGCGTTTTGTCCCGCCAGACTCGAAATATTAAAAATATAACCGCCGCCTCGCCGTTTCATCATCGGTATCGCGTGATGACACGCGTAAAATACGCCGAGCAGATTGGTTTCGATCGTCTGCCGAAATTCGTCGCCTGTAATTTCCTCGACCGTCTTTCCCATGATGCCGATACCGGCGTTATTGACCAGAATATCGACCCCGCCGAAAACACGTTCCGCCTCGGCGAGCATCTGCCGGACCTGATCCTCGCTGCGAACATCGCACGTTTCGCCGCCGGCGTCGCCGATCGCCCGAAGCCGTTCGAGAGCAGCCGCAAGGTCTCGCTTGCTACGGCCGCAGATAAAGACGCTTGACCCGTTTCGCAGGAGCGACTCGGCGATCGCCAGCCCGATCCCTTTCGTTCCGCCGGTAATTACTGCCGCCTTTTTGTCCATTATTTTTCAGAGATATCGTCGGGCAATTTGATCTTTGGTGCCGAGGTTCGCCCGAGTTCACGCCACAAAAGCACCAGTTCTCCGCCGGGTCCGCGATCGATGACCCGAAATACGCCGATCAGGTCATCACGCTTGTCGTTGATGATCAACGGCCACGATACTTGTCCCTTTTCAGTTTTATTCGACTCCTTATGATCGGTCTTGTAAGCGATCACGCGCAAGCCGTACGTTCGACCGATCTCAATTTTTGCCGTGTTCCGATATAGTTTGCCGTCGATGACCGTTCCGTCTTCAAATCTCTTGAATTCGCTGTCCGCCGTTTTGATGTCCGGCGAATGCCGCACCGCCCGCAGTTCTGTCAACGCCGTTGAATCAGGCCTGATCTTGTCGATCGCCTCGTCACCCAGATCGACGAATATTCCCTGATTGAAGATCCCGAACGAGAACATCCAGTCGCCGGTAAAGCCAATATCCGCGTATTTTCGGTCTGAATAATTGTTCTGCCGAAATGAGAAATACCTGGCTTGGCCCGGAATGTAGTTGAAAGGACACGCTCGAATGTAGTGATCCATCCTTTTGTTGATGTCCACCTGTGCCGTGCATTCCCTCTCCGGCAGCAGCAGTATCAGCTTGCTGTCGGACGTTTTACTGAGGTCCAAGTACTTTGCCGAGTCCGGCATACTCTTGAGAATGTAATTTCGAGCCTCTTTCGTGATAGCCGGGTCGTAGCCGCCGATATAGACCATTCCGCTATAAGGGGTTGCATTTACAGATCTCTGCCTGAGGCGGGCGAAACGCGCCGAGTTACGCTCGGCCTCGATCTGTCTCATTTGCTGATCGTAGATAAGCTGGGCTCGCGGCGACCCGTCGCGGGTCGGGTCAAAAACAGGAGTGCGGGAAGGGACCTGGGAAAGTGCAGTTGCCGCGATCATGATCACGGCGATCGGCACCAGCGTGAGAAGTTTAACCATATATCGACCTCAGAGTTTTGCTTTTAGTATCTCATTCACCACCTTCGGATTTGCCTTTCCCTGCGAGGCTTTCATTACCTGGCCGACAAAAAAGCCAAAGAGCTTTTCGTTTCCGGCGCGATACGCCTCGACGTTTGCCTGACTCGCGGCGATCACTTCGTCAACGATCTTGCCGATCGCGTCGGCATCCGAAACCTGCTCAAAGCCCTTATTCGCGATGACCTCGGGCGCGGAATTGCCGGTCGCAAACATTTCCGCCAGGACCTCTTTTGCCTGATTGTTGTTGATCTTGCCGGCCTCGACGGTCTTGATGAGTTCGGCAAGGTCTTCGGCCGTCAAGAGGCTCTCACTGATCGGCTTGCCTGAATTATTGAGTTCGCGCGTCAGTTCACCGAGGATCCAGTTCGCCGACGATCTCGGATTTGCGGTAAATCGAGCGGTCGTTTCGAAATATTCGGCCAGATGCTTATCCGACACGATCTGCGAAGCGTCCGCGAAACTCAATCCGTAAACTTCCATGAACCGGTCGCGCATCGCATCCGGCAGCTCGGGCATCTCGCGCCTGACCTGCTCGATAAACTCCGACGAAACGACCAGCGGCTGCAGATCGGGCTCCGGGAAATAGCGGTAATCGTGCGCGTCCTCCTTCGACCGCATTACCCGCGTACAGTTGTTCTTTTCGTCCCACAGCCGCGTTTCCTGGTTTACCGCCTCGCCGGCCTCATGAGCGGCGATCTGACGTTCGATCTCAAACTCGATCGCCCGCTGCATAAATCTGACCGAATTGAGATTCTTGAGCTCGACCTTGTTTCGAAATCCGGTCTCACCCACCTTTCGGACCGAGACATTCGCCTCACAGCGGAGATTTCCCTTTTCCATATCCGCGTCACTGGCGCCGACCCACTGAAGCACGCGCCGGACATGATTGACATAGTCGTATGCCTGCCATGAGGTGCGAAAATCGGGCGACGTCACGATCTCACCGAGCGGCGTTCCGGCCCGGTTGAGATCGATATATGAGTATTTATCGACCTCGGGCAGTCCTTCGTGAACGTTTTTCCCCGCGTCTTCCTCGAGATGCATCCGCTGAACATGGATCGTCATCGGCCGCCATTCTTCGGCACGGCCGTGTTCGTCGCGTTCGGCGGTCATTATCGTCAGATGGCCGTTTGCCGAAAACGGCTTGTCGTACTGCGATATTTGGTAACCTTTGGGCAGATCGGGATAGAAGTAGTTCTTTCGGGCAAAGATCGATGTTTCCTGCACCTCGAGCCCAAGCGCCAGAGCGGCGCGCGTTCCGAGTTCGATGACGCGTCGATTCAGGACCGGCAATGCTCCCGGCAGCCCGAGACAGGTCGGGCACGTGTTAGAGTTCGGCTCGCCGCCCGTTTCGACCGAACAACCGCAAAATATCTTTGTCTTGGTGGCCAACTGTGCATGGATCTCCATGCCGATGACCGCTTCCCAACCTTGCTTCATATTGATCCTGATTACTACCGCTTCCTTATCCACATCGGACGCGTCCGCGTCGACGATCCCGTCGGCCAAAACTGTCCGCCGGCAAAATAGCCCGGCTGTTGGAACATCCGCCGTCCTCGCCCATGTGAATAATAGGGCTCGGAATAAAAATATGTTTGATACCCGTCTATGACGATCACCTCGCTCTGCCGCCGCTGCGGATAGACGCCGATGACCTTGCTTTCAGCCTCGCGACGCTCACGTTCCGTTCGCTCGGCACGCATTTTGGCCGAAAGCTCGGCCGACTCTTTCCGGTCGCGTTCATTCCGCCGCTCGAGTTCCTCCGGCGACGGCATTCCCCGCTTTGCGTAATTCGAAAGGTATTCTGCCGCCGCTTTCTCGCGTTCGACGCGATACTTATCGAGATCGGTATTGGTCACGACCTTTGACTGGGCGTTGGCGGCGTAACAACCCGATAACACGACGCAAACAAAAAACAGGGCTTTCATGGCAGATAACCTCCGGGCAGCCGAATTTCTTGATTTTATCACGATATAGATTTCGCGGGAAAAGTCTTTGCTTCCGGCCGGTGCCGAGGGTCATCGAGTATTCGGAACCGGCTCTCGGGATCGTCTAAAAACCGAGCGACAACCCGATCCTGCCCGAGGCTTTGGCCGTCCGGAATCCGTTTTCGTAGTATTCACGGTCAAGGATATTCTCTATCGTGCCGAACAGGCGCAGACTGACCTTTTCCTTCTTGAGGCCGAACGTGTAACCGGCGGTCAGATCGGCCTTTCGGTTTCCCGCAAATCGGTACACGTATGTCGAGAATGTCGAGCTGCTGAATATGGGCGCCAGATGATCCGAGGTGACCAACAGGTCGAGATTTATCCATAAACGCCTGAACCGCTGCGTAGCGACGAGCGTGAACTGATGTGCGGGGACACCGAGCGTCGTGTTGATCCTGCTGCCGGAAACCTGCGGGGTCGTTTGATCGCTGTTGGTGTATGTGTATGACGTAAAGATGTCGGTCGACGCAGTCGGTTTGAACGACGCGCTAAACTCGCCGCCGCGGGCGATGCCGCCTTTCTGATTGAGATAGCCGCCAAAGGGCCGCGTCGTCGCGCCGATATTCGGCACAATGTTGCCATAGCCGATCACGTCCGTCAGCCTTGTGTAAAAATACGTCGCGGTCAGCCGCACTTTGTCATCTGCAAGGCCCTGCTCGACACCGGCATCGACCGCGACCGACCGCTCGGGCTTTAGAAACGGGTCACCCAGTGCGACAAAACCGGGCGTACCGAACGAAGTAAAGAATGTCCCGAACCGCTCATACAGCGACGGAACCCGATAGCCGTTGCCGATATGGGCGCGCAACTTGGTGCCCGTCGATGATAAAAGGTACGACGCCGAACCGTCGAACGTATACGCGGTCGGCGGGTTATCGAGCACGAGATCGCCGTACGGAGCGTTGGTGCGGCTAAATTCCGGCCGATCGAGGCTATATCGCTGGACGCGAAGACCGCCGGCGAACTGCAGCTTGTCGTCAAAAAGACGGACCAGATCCTGTAGGTAAAAGGTGCTGCTCGACTGCCCGCCCTTTGTAAAAAAATCACCGCTTCCCGACGGCGTCCGGCCGGAACCGCCATATTTTTCGAGTTCAAACTCATAGCCCGCGGTCAGCTGATTTTCTCTCGACGGTATCCAGTTCAGCTTAATGTTCCCCGTGTGGATACGGCCGTCAAAAATGCTGGTCGAGGCGCTCTGAAAGCCCGCTCCGAGAACGCCGTTATCGTTGGTCCGCTTTGTCGCCGAGCCGTGATAATACCCGCTGATGACGAGCTTTTCATTCACGGCCTGATCAACGGCCAGTTGGCCGCTGAAGAACCTCGACTTCTGAAAGCTGTCCGGATCATTGGCGTCGGCGGCAAAATTGACGCCCGCGACGGCGTTAATGACCGCCGAGTTCGATGCCGGCAAGGTGCCGAAAGTGTCGGGGCTCGAATTCAACCGGACCCGTGCGTCCGAGGCGAAGATCCGGCCCGAGATACTCGTTTTCGAGAACGGCTTGAACTCGACCCGCGATTGAATATTCGTGTTGCCCGCGTTGTCCTGCCCGTCGATGCCCTTGGTATAAACGGTCCGCGAAAGGGCTCCCGTGATGCCAAATTTTCCGTTCTTCAGCCCGTGCGAGATGTTTCCGCGAAATCGCCCGAGCCCCATACCGCCGAAGGCTCCCGAGACCTGCCCGTGTGTGCCGGCCGCCGCCCGCGGCGTCTGAAAATCGACCGTTCCGCCGATCGCGTTCGTGCCGTAGAGCGACGAGCCCGAGCCGCGAAGCACCTCGATCTTACTCACGCTGGTCAATGTTATGTCACTCAGAAACGGCGATGCGTCGCCGGTTATCGCCGCCGGATCACGCAGCCGGATGCCGTCGAGCAGCAATGCCGTGTCCTGATTTCGAAGCCCGCGTGTCTTGATCGTCGCCGTTCTGCCAAATCCGCCGAGCTGCTGCACGCTGAATCCGGGAATGGTCCGAAGGCTCTCGATCATCGAAAAATCAGCCCGGTCGCGCATCTCCTGGCCGCTGATGACGTTGACCGTTTTGGAAACCTCATCGACCGGTTGGCCGGTCCCGGCCGAGACCGTCACGCTTTCGACGATCTTCATTGACGAGACGAAAACGGCGTAATCCGCCATTCCGAGTGCGAGGTCCAGCGACGTGTCGCGGCCGGCGGCGACGATCACCGCCGCTCGGTAGGCGATGCCTTTGCCCGGTTCGCCCTCGGCGATCAGCATATAACTGCCCGGTGCGAGGCCGGCAAATCGATAATTGCCGTTTTCATCGGTCGTGGCCTTGATCGTCCTGTTCCCCGCGGGGTCGTGGATCGTGATCTCGACCCTCGCGCCGGCGACGGCCTTGCCCTTCTGGGTGACCTTGCCCGTAAGGCCGCCGACGGACTGGGCAAACACCGCCGCACCGAAAAATAAGATGGTTAATACTAGCTTCATTACTTTCAACGCGGGCATGTACCCATATCCGCCTAAAAAACGCTCGTCACCCGCACGTTCCCGCTTACCGGATGCCGATCGAGCAAAACATCGACACCAAAGGCGTGAATGACGTTCTCGGCGATCAATACCTCGGCCGGCGTTCCCTTTGCGGCGATCTTTCCGTCCTTCAACATTACGATCTCATCCGCGAATTCGGCCGCCAGATTGAGGTCGTGCGTGATCACGACCGCCGAACATCCGCAGTCTGCGCACCGCTTTCTGACAAGGCGGAACATCATCGCCTGATGCGAGAGGTCGAGGTTAGCGGTCGGTTCATCGAGCAGCAGCGTCATCGAGCCCGCCGCGAGTGCCCTCGCCAGAACGACCCGCTGACGTTCGCCGCCCGAGAGATGATCCATCAGACGATCGTGATATCCGTCGAGATCGCAGCTTTGCAGGGCGTTTTCGGCAAACTCGAGGTCCCTCGCGGTCTCCCAGCCAAAGGCTTTGCCCGAAGCAAACCGCCCGGCAAGTACAAAATCGATGACCGTGACCGGAAAGCGCGTTTCGTTCTCCTGGGCGACGACCGCGATCCTCTGCGCGATCTCGCGTCTCGAAAGCCCCGCGATCGGGCGGCCGTCGAGTTCGATCCGGCCTGCCGACAGCGGCAGCGTTCCGTTCATCGCCCGGATCAGCGTCGTCTTTCCCGCACCGTTGGCTCCGACGAGGGCGATCATCTGCCCCGATTGCAAGGTCAGCGACACGTCACGCAGTATCTCGCGTGTGTCGTACCTGACCGTTATGTCCCTGACCTCAAGCATTTTCTGTTCTTCTCGCTCGCCGTTAGTTCTTTCTAAGCAAATATATGAACAGCGGTGCACCGATCAGCGCGGTTATCGCTCCGACAGGCAGTTCACGCGGCGCGATGGCGGTGCGGGCGACCGTATCGGCAAAAACGACAAATATCCCGCCGACGATCGCCGAAAACGGAATGACGTACCGGTTATCGGTGCCGACCGTCAGTCTGACGAGATGCGGCACGATCAGCCCGACGTACCCGACCGAACCGCTCGCCGCCACCGCCGCCCCGACGACCAGGCTCGCCGCCCCGAATACCAGCAGCCGGACCCGTCCGACCTCGACGCCAAAATCAAACGCGTCACGCTCGCCGACCATCATCAGATTCAGCGCCTTGGCCTGCGATGTCATCACCAGCGTCCCGACGAGCAATGCCCCGCAACTGATGTAAACGCCGTTCATCGTCGATTGTGACAGGTCGCCGAGCAGCCAGAACGTAAAGCTCCGCAGTTTTGCCGCGTCGAGCAATGTCGTCAGCATGACGATGACCGACGACAAAAATGTCGTGACGATCACGCCCGACAGCACCAGCCGCTCGACGTTCATCCCGGTCCGGCTTCTGGCCATTCGGTAAACGGCGACGGTTGCAGCCCCGGCACCGGCGAAAGCAAGCAGCGGCCGTGCCCACTCAAAGCTCTGAAAATAAACAAACGCCAGCATCGTTCCGAGTGCCGCACCGTTCGAAACGCCGAGCAGATATGGTTCGGCCAGCGGATTTCGCAGCAGCGACTGCAGTCCCGCCCCGGCGACCGCTAAACTCGCACCGACGCACGCCCCGAGCAGTATTCGCGGCAAACGGATATCGAACAAGATCGACCTTTGCTGCTCGGTGAGGTCAAACAGCGGCAGACGCTCGGCCCCGAGCATCGCGGCTCCGAAAAGGACGATGATAAGTAGCAGGAGTAGCCCGCCGCCTACCAGCAGATAATTGAGTTTCGGATCGTTTTTCCTCACGGTCGTCAAATAAGTTGCCACTAGCTTCAGCTAGTGGTTAAGGAAACTCAAAGGTCTTTGGCTTTAGCCGAATTTCGGCTAAAGCCGGATCCATTTTCAGCCTCGATCCACTAGCTAAAGCTAGTGGCAACTGAATTACCGGAACTTCTCCGGATGCAGATCCATGGCGATCTGTTCCAACGCGTCGATCAGCCTCGGCCCCGGACGCGAGATCAGATCGGCGTTGACCCTGTAAACGCGTCCGTTCTTAACCGCCGGCGCGTTTTTGAATGCGTCGTTCGGCTCCTTGTTATCCTCCGAATCGGACAAGATCAAGACTTCCGGGTTGAGTGCCGACGCGGTTTCCTTGCTTAATTTCGGAAATGCCGTCTCGACGTTCTCGGTCGCCAAAATGCCGCCGGCGTCACGGATCACCTGACTCAGGAACGAACTTCTGCCGACCGTGAACAAAGGCTCTCTCGAAACCTGGACAAAGACCCGGACCGCGGCCGGGCCCGTGCCGCCCTCGGCCCGGCCCGCACAGCCGTTGGTGATGCGGCAGATGTCCCGGTGCCGCCGTTCGAGCGAGTCCGCCAGACGCGACGCGTCGTCGTATTTGTCAAAGAGCGTGCCGAGCTGCCTGAGGCTTTTTCCGTACAGATCGGGCAAACTCTGCGGATCGATCACATAGACGGCGATCCCGTTCTGTTCAAGCAGTTTGGTAAACCCCTCGAGCTGAGATGCGCTCGACACAAATACGACGTCCGGCCTCAGGGCGACGATGGTCTCCATATTCGGCGTCATCGTATCGCCGATCTTGGCGATCGACCTGGCCTGCTCGGGGTAATTGCAAAATGTGGTGACGCCCACCAGACGGTCGCCGGCACCGACGGCAAAGATCATCTCCGTCACACTCGGCGCCAGCGACACGACCCGCGTCACCGCGGCCGGCACCGTTACACGGCGGCCCATATCGTCCGTCACGGCCCGCGGCTCGTGTTTCGGTGCGTCTGCCGCGTTCGGCGCCACGGTACTGCCGCGGCACGCTCCCATCACGGCCGCGGCCAGGATCAATATTGCTGATAATTTGAGACTGTTCCGCATCTGTTGCTTATATCCGGACACCAAAAGAAAAACGCCGCACTTTTCTCGCGTCGAAACATATCGACCAGAAAAACACGGCGTTCCAAAATATCGGATTGAAAAACGATGTCTGCCGGCGATGTTTTGACGCGAAACATCAGTTTGGCAATAACTTATGAGGCAGGCGTTCTGACTTATTTATTCACAGTGACGCGATCGTGCGGGAGTCTCACCCGGCTTTCCCTTTTATGCAGATCCTTGAAAGATCGGCACCTCAAAGCTATAGATTGTTAAAGACCAAGCGGCAGATTATTGCCTTTAATAATGTGAAAGTCAATCTTTGCTGACGTGGTCGAGGCTATTGCTCGCCCGCGTCGGGCCCGTCTGGCGAAACGTCGGCGGCACTGGCCGCGGCCGCGTCGCCGCGTTTTGGCAGCGGCCTCGCGTAGCCCTTTCGGGCCGTAAGTATCACGGCCAGCAAGCGGGACCGGCGGCCCGCGGCCGGCGAACCGGTATCTGCCTTTTCAAATTCGAACGAATAGGTATAGTGGCCCGCCGACAACTTTTTACACGTTTCCTCCGTCAGGTGAAAGAGAAACGCGTCAGCGTACTTACCCATACTCTCGTCGACGTGGCCGAGCACCTCGCCGCCGATGTCGTTCAGATAGACCGGAACGCTCTCGATCGCCTCACAACGCAAATAATGTTCGCCAAGCACATGCCTGCGAGAAAGAGCCAGGGGTCCGTAAGCCATATAGTCAGTCTAACACGTACATACCGATACGGGGGGTGAAACAAAAAGCTGCCCGGAATTATTAATTCGACGGGCAGCTTTGCATTTGTCGGACAGAGGCCCGGAACTACCAGCGGCCGCCGCCGCCGTATCCACCGCTGCTGCCGCCACCGCGATTTCCACCGCCGCCATAGCCGCCGCCGCGGTTACCACCGCCGCCGTAGCCGCCGCGTCCGCCGCCGCCGCTGCGATTCTCCTGCGGTTTTGCCTCGTTGACCTTGAGCGCACGGCCGTCGACTTCCTTGCCGTTGAGCTGTGCGATAGCATTCTCGCCCTCGGCCTGCGAAGCCATTTCGACAAAACCGAAACCACGCGAGCGGCCGGTTTCACGGTCCTCGATGATATTGGCCGACTCAACCGTGCCGATGGCACCGAAAAGGTCGTTAAGGTCCTGGTTTGATGTGTTAAAGGAAATGTTTCCTACGTATAGTTTCATTGACATTGTTGGTTATACCTTGCCTCTTTTCGAGGCTTCTAAAGAAGTGTCGAACCGGTCCCGGCGTCAAATAGAAACTATTCTGCGGCGAAGAAAACGGATCTCGGATACTCAAAAAACTGAGAGCTACTTCTGATTAACTAATAGGGCCCGCTCTCAAACTTATCCAGAAATCGTTAAAGACGAAGCGCACCATAAACGGCGCGAGAGAAGGATTACATAAATGAGTATGACCGCACCGGCAATAAATAGCAATACCTATTTTCGTTAACCGCCCCAAACCCGGGCCAAACCGCGATCGCCGGGCGCTTCGTCGCCGCCAAAGACCCGCTCCGCGACGCCGCCC
>CALDGX010000092.1 GCA_937941715.1 uncultured Chloracidobacterium sp.
CCGACAAAGACAATCTTGGCGACATTGTCATTTCCGCCGAACAAGCCGCGAAACAGGCAGCCGAGAACGGACTCTCACTCGAAGCGGAGATCAAACAGCTTATCCTGCACGGCGTGCTCCATCTTTGCGGTTACGATCACGAGACCGACAACGGCGAAATGAATACCCGCGAACTCGATCTGCGAAACAAACTCGGAATATAGAAAAAAGGGAGTCGCAACGACGTCCCAATCGTCATACCTGTTTAAATCATTTACGGTTCAGGGAAAAATTGAGGTCAATGATGTTGACGGTTATCTGCTCGACCTGCGGCGTGAATACAAACCGGCGTGACGTAATAGAGACGATGTAGGTTCTGCCCGGTTCAACATCGTCAAAGCGATAGACCCTGTTCACACCGCTCAAAAAAGACCGCACATTTGCCCTGCCATCATTCAAAGCGATCCGTGCTCCGCGAACACCGCGTCCGTCGATCAACGCAAGAACACGGCCCGCGATCGGGACATTCGCCGCCGTCGCGGCCGAAGTGATGCGAAAGGTTTTGATCGATCACGCCCGAAAACGCAATGCGCAAAAAAGATCGGGCGGCTAGCGGATCGTTTTGGACGACGCGGTCAGCCTGCCCAAGAAAAAGGAATTCGATATCCTAAAGTCGGAAGAAGCTATGCAGTCGCTCGAATCTGTCGATCCACGGCAGGCCAAGATCGTCGAGCTGAGATTTTTTGGCCGCCTCTCGATCGAAGAGACCGCATATGTACTAGGCATTTCCGAAACAACCGTCCGCCGCGAATGGACCTTTGCCAAGGCTTGGCTCCAACGCAAACTGACCCCCGGCTGACCTCATTCCAACGCCGTAAAATCCGCATCCTCGACCGCGTCGGAGACAGTCAGAACGAAGCTCGGCCGGACAAATCGGACCGTCTTATGATCGGCCGAGATGATGTACGTTCGACCGGCCTCAATCCCCTCGAACCGGAACTGGCCAAACCCGTTCGTGATCGCCTGATGCGATCTGCCTTGTTCGTCTGCGATTGCAATTCGGGCATTTGATACCGGCCGGCCTTCCTTGTACCTCACGCTTCCGGCTACCGTGGCCGATGCAGCCGTCGGTGGCAGCACGGGCGAAAATTCCGACGTGTTACCGTCCGCGTCGGTTGCCGTTGACGTGATCAGATCGCCCGGGAAAAATCCAAGCTGGGCCGCGTTGCCGAGATTAACGGTCTTGTTCCCGCCGGCTACGAAATCGTCGAAAGTAAAATGATCAGAGTTGAGGAATCTTTCACCTTGACCAAACACATCCGCTTTGAAAAACTCTACATATATACCCTCACTGAAACCATAATTCGAATTACCCGGCAAAGAATCTACCCGATAGCTCACGATCAGGTCGCCATTCGTATTGATGTTGTATGTTGCGATCTCAGGATAGTTCTGGAGTTTATTTGCTCCCAGATCAAAGTCTAATTCATCATTTAGAACCGGTTCAGGCGGCGGTGCGTTCAGATCGTCTTCGGCCGCAGTCTCATTAAGCGTAATTCCGCGCATGGTATTAGCTGCGATCGTATTGGGATCTATCAGATTTCCAGATCCTGCATCGGGGGCAAGTGCGACGCCATTGCGGCCGTTGTTCGCGATCACATTGCCGGAGTTAGACTCCGTTCCGCCGATGATGTTGTCGTGGGCTCCGACAGTTATGTAAACGCCGTTGTGCCCATTGCCAAGAGGTTGGAACCCGTCCGCTCCAACGCCTATGTAGTTACCTGATACGCGTGTCTGATAAGATCCAGCCCCGCTAATAAGTACGCCGACCAATCCATTGCCGGATATGATATTTCGAGCACCCGGCATGTCCGTACCGAATCCTCCAATATTGTTGCCTTGTGATTGATAGATCGCGATCCCAAATTTCTCGTTCGGGATGGAACTATCGCCGTCGGCGTTTGTCCCGATACGGTTTCCCAGTATCTCGTTGCCAAATGGAAGCGAGTTTGCACCCGGCAATCCAATGAGTATCCCCGAGTCACGGTTGCCCGATATCAAATTGCCCTCGCCCGTGCCGGTGCCACCAATAGTATTTTGAAAAGCACCGTCGGTGATTAACACCCCATCCAATCCATTTGGTACAGCGTAACCTCCATCCAGACTCGTACCGATTTGATTGCCGGTCAACACATTAAATCTTGGAGGCGTTTGTTCGGGATGCAGTGGGTCTCGACCGATATCAACGCCGCGTCGCGTATTGCCAGATATAGTATTGCCTGTTACTTTGTTGAGCCCCCCAAAAATACAGATCCCATTCAAGTTTGGGAGTACGACAGAACCAAAACCGATACCGATAGCGTTGCCATTGATGCGATTGTTGTCACCACTATCGGTAATCTGAATGCCACAACCGTTTGAATTTCCGGAAATAACATTGCCATGGCCGTCAAGCCCGATATCATTGTCCTGTCCGTCAAGCTCAATGCCATGTAGCCCATTGCCAGCGGCCACGGACCCGTCAATGACACCGATGAAGTTAGTAAAGACTTTGTTTCTGGCCGGAAAATCATTCTCACTAATGTGCTGGAAAACTATCCCGGACTGGGTGTTATTCGAGATCGTATTACCGCGTATCGTATTCTCTTTCCCTTGGATCAACATACCGTTATTATTTGGTGCACCGTCGTGTCCGATCGTATTTGCTCGAACCGTATTGCGAAAAGCCGCGGACGACAGCCAAACGCCGAAATCATTGCCGTCGATCACATTTCCGGCGTTCCCTGTTCCACCGATTTCCGTCGTTGTCGCGGTTCCGACAAATGCCCCGACATGGCTCTCATTTAGGTCTTGCGACCCAAATGCACTCCCGTAGATCTTGTTAGATTGTGTCTGGATTTGATCGGTAGGCGTTGCGAGTATCGCACCGACTGATCCGAAATTCGGCTTTTGAATACTGAGAAGGTTAGTCGGATAGGTGGGCGTTTCATCACCGATATGGATACCAATGAAATTGTCTATGGCTTGCAAGACATGCGTCGAGTTTGGCACGCCGGCAATGCCGACGGTGTTATTTGCCGAACGGATGATCGCTACTCCGGCGTAGCCGCGCCTGATGATATTGAATAACACAAAATTACTATCTGCACCATCGACAATTTCGATACCGGCGTGCTTTGCTCCCCAGATATAATTGAATTGGCTCTGATCGGCCCCGCCAATTCGGTTGCTGGTCGCCCCAGACTCGACTCTGACACCTGAAACAAGTCCAAAGTAAATATTCCCGGCTCGGTCGCTCCCGATCACATTGCCGAAAACGTTGTTTCTATTCGCTGCAGACCCGGTGATCAAT
>CALDGX010000093.1 GCA_937941715.1 uncultured Chloracidobacterium sp.
ATAAAATGGAATTACATGATCGAGAGATATACATTGCCGGAGATGGGGGCTGTTTGGGCACTCCATAACAAGTTTCAGAAGTGGCTGGATGTGGAGATCGCTGTGTGCGAGGTTCATGCTGAGGACGGGACGATACCGGCGGACGCACTTGTGGATATCAAGGCAAAGGCGGCGTTTACGGTCGAGCGTATCAATGAGATCGAGAAGACGACCGACCACGATGTGATCGCGTTTACGACGAATCTGGCCGAGAATATCGGGCCGGCGTCGCGGTTTGTGCATTACGGGCTGACTTCGAGCGACGTTGTGGACACGGCGAATGCTCTGCTGCTGAAAGAGTCGTGCGACATTCTGCTCGCCAAGGTCGATGCGTTGATGGACGTGATCAAACGGCGTGCGTATGAGTTTAAGGACACGCCGCAGATCGGGCGGACGCATGGAATTCACGCCGAACCGACGTCGTTCGGGCTGACTTGGGCGTTGTGGTACGAGGATTTTAAGGCGAACCGCGAGCGATTGGTAAATGCTCGTAAGGCAGTTTCAAAAGGCAAGATCTCGGGTGCCGTCGGTGCGTTCGCACATCTGTCGCCGGACGTTGAGCGTCGTGTCTGCGAAAAGCTCGGTATTGAGGCTGCGAAGGCTTCGACGCAGGTCATCCAACGCGAGAGTTACGCCGAATATATGTGCACGCTGGCGATCATCGCTTCCAGCTTAGAGAAGATCGCTTTGCAGGTGAGGCATTGGCAGCGGACGGAGGTTCGCGAGGCGCAGGAGGCGTTCAAGAAAGGCCAGAAAGGCTCGTCGGCGATGCCGCACAAGCGAAATCCGATACTGTCTGAGCGTATCTGCGGCATGGCGAGAACCGTTCGTGCGAATGCGATCGTCGGGCTCGAGAACGTGGCTCTGTGGCACGAACGCGATATCTCGCATTCGTCAGCCGAGCGGATCGTTCTGCCTGATTCGTCAGCAACGCTCGATTATCTGCTGGCAAAGGCAACGAGTCTGCTCGATACACTCGTTGTTTATCCTGAGAATATGCTCAAGAACCTCGGGCTGACGCGTGGGCTTGTGTTCAGCGGGCAGTTGATGCTGGCCCTCACACAAAAAGGCGTGACTCGCGAAGACGCGTATGTTTACACTCAGCGAAACGCGATGAGGGTCTGGGACGAGGGCGGCGAATATTCCGAGCTTGTAAAAGGCGACGCGGACATCTCTTCGCATCTTACGACAGAAGAGATAGCCCGCGTCTTTGACCTAAAACACTATCTACGAAATGTAGATAGTGTTTTCGAACGAGTTTTTGGTTAGTTCGACCAACCGTCGGCCATGTTGCCGATGATCGGGAGCTTGAAGATCTGTCCCTGGAACGCTTTGACGGCCGTAAAGATGACCGCGACGAGCATCACCAGACCGAAGACCAACATCACGAGACCGATCAGCATCGCCAACATTCCCGAGTTGGCAGCGGCAGCGATGGCGGCCAGGATCTGAACTGCGATACCGATGACCAAGCCGGTTGCCGAAAGCAGGACCGACTGAAACGCGTGAAAGCGTGCCAGTTTGTTGGTCTTGTCGGTAACGATCACGATGATGCTGTAGATGAGGCCGAGTGCACACACCAAATTTCCAACGTAACAGAGCAGGGCTCCGACGTTAGCATCAAGTCCAAGAGCGGTCTTTCCACCGTTATTATCCATATACTTTTAGTAATCTCCTTTGAAGGGTTTGGTTTAGAAACAATTGCGTGTCCAAAATTTACGTGAAATCTAACACAAGACGTTGATAAAGACAAGAATTTGCGTAACAATCTAAAATTTATTTTGGTACGGTCATCAGGTGCAATAAATGAAAGCAAAGGTATACGTCACGCTCAAAGCCGGAGTGCTCGACCCTCAGGGCAAGGCCATCCAACATTCTGTCGAATCGCTCGGGTACCGCGGCATCGCCGATGTCCGCCAGGGCAAGTACTTTGAGATCGCCGTCGATCCAGAAATATCCGAGGCAGAAGCACGTTCGAGTATTGAACGGATCGCGGCGGATGTGCTTGCAAATCCCGTGATCGAAGATTATCGGGTGGAGAT
>CALDGX010000094.1 GCA_937941715.1 uncultured Chloracidobacterium sp.
AGCCCGAAGAGATAATTACGGCTATCCGTTTCAAAAAGCCAGCGGGCGATTTTCGTTTCAATTTCGAAAAGGTCTGCAAGCGCACGTACCTCGACATCGCAAGCGTCAACACGGCGATCTCGCTGACCGTGCGTTCGACGCCGGGAGAGACGTGGCTGCCGCCCGCACTGTCAGAACCGGGAGCACCGATGGGTTCACTGGTCACGCACACAATCGAGTCCGCCCACGTCGCCGCCGGCGGCGTTTCGCCGATACCGCTCTATCTCGGCAAGACTTCGGAATTTCTGGTCGGCAAAACGGTCGACAAAGAAACCATCGCCGTCGCGAACGAAATAATGCAGTCCGAGATCTCGCCGATCTCGGATGTGCGTGGTACGGAACAGTATAAACGGCTTCTTTTGCGGCAGCTTTTGCAAGCTCATTTTGTGGAGATGTTAGGATGACGCGGCTACTTACCGTTAGCGTTCTTCTATTACTGTTTGGGGTCGGCGTTCGGGCACAGACAGGGTTTCCAACTGTGTTGGTGCATGTTGCACCGATTTACCCCGCAGCGGCTCGGGCCGTTCGTGCAACTGGGTTTGTCCAACTTGGTGTAGAAGTTAATTCGGCCGGAAATATTGACTCGGTCCGGGCTTTCTCTGGACACCCATTACTTCGGCGTGCCGCAGAGGCCGCGCTAGAAAAATGGAAGTTTTCTTCTGAGCCAGGTATTCATTTTCTGCATATCACAATTGGATTTCGTGCCGGTGATGCGGAAACTGACCAGACCATTATTCGTGGCCCGTACAATCTTACGATTGTGATGAGGAGGCCAGACGCTATTGCGCCATGAAAAACATCGACTCACATTCACACGTTCGCGGCGAGAGCGTTTATTTGGACGACATTCCGGTCATTCACGGGACGCTGTACGCGTGTGTTTTTGATTCGCCGATCGCGCATGGCAGGTTGAATGGCGTCGATACGAGCGAGGCCGAAAAATGCGAAGGCGTCGTTCGGGTGATCGTCGCTAAAGACCTGATCGGCGAAAACCAGATCGGCGGGATCGTGGCCGATGAGCCTTTGTTGGCTGACGGCGAGGTGCATTTTGTCGGCCAGCCGATCGCGATCGTTCTCGCGGAGTCCGAAGAACAAGCGAGGAAGGCCGCAAAGAGAATTACCGCCGACATCGAACCGCTTCCGGTCGTGACTGATTCGCGAGTTGCGGCGGCGAACGGCGATCTGATCGTGCCGCCAAAGAAATTTGTGCTCGGCGACACTGCCGCGGCGTTCGCAAACTGCGCTCACGTTTTCGAGGGCCGTACCGAACAGAACGGCCAGGAGCACCTATACATCGAAACGCAGGGAGCCTACGCCCTGCCGATGGAAAGCGGCGGCATCCGCGTCTATTCTTCGACGCAAGGACCGACCGCGGTACAGCGTGCGGTTTGCCGCGTGACCGGCTTGCCGATGCACAAGATCGAGGTCGATGTACAACGTCTGGGCGGCGGTTTTGGCGGTAAGGAAGATCAGGCGAACGCCTGGGCCGGCATCGTCGCGGTCGCGACGCAGTTGACCAAAAGGCCCGTAAAATATGCCCTGCATCGCATGGAAGACATGCGCATGACCGGCAAGCGGCACCCGTATTCGGCGGACTACAAGATCGGGCTCGACGCAGAACTGAAGATCGTCGCCTACGAGGCCGAGTTTTACCAGAACGCCGGAGCCTCGTGTGACCTCTCGCCGCCAGTGCTCGAACGTACGCTGTTTCACTGTACTAATTCGTACTTTGTTCCGAACGTCACGGCGACCGCGTATTGCTGCCGGACCAACCTGCCGCCGAACACGGCATTTCGCGGATTCGGCGGGCCGCAAGGGATGTTCGTGATCGAGTCAGCGATAGTCCACGCCGCTGAGAAGCTTGGGGTTTCGGCTGCCGACATTCAGCGGAAAAATTTGCTCGACACCGGCGACGAATTCCCTTACGGACAGGTCGCGGAGAGCGAGGCCGTCACGTCGTGGTCACAAGCTGACGCAAAATTCGACTTTACGGCTTTGCAGCGAGAGGCTG
>CALDGX010000095.1 GCA_937941715.1 uncultured Chloracidobacterium sp.
TATTCATCGACGGGAAATTCGAGATAGAGTCTCTGCATTTGCCGTATTACCTCAGCACGTCAGCGGTCGCGATCAACAAATACGGTCGAACCTATTTCCAGGCTCGGAAGTTTGTTGAGAACCTTCGGTCCGAACGGTGCGAGGTCTTTGTAGCGATTGCTGACGGCCCGCAGTACGACGACCGCGAGATCGTAACTAGGGATGTTCTGTTGGAAGGACAAATTGCGGTCGACGGTAACAAACACGTCAAACGACTCTTCGGCCAACTCCATCAGCGTGCCGTTCTTGATACCGGCCCAGCCCATTTGGGGGACCGTTTTGACCTCATGCCCGCGGAGCTCAATGGAAAATCGTCGATCGATGCATTCGTCGAGGAGGATTCTCACGCGGCAAGTTTCTCCATCTGAGCCTCGGCTTGCTCGAGGTAACGGATCACCTGATCCCGACTGACAGTGGGGAATCCATCAATGAAATCGTCGATCGTGTCTCCGGCCGCAAGAAAGTCTACCAGCGTTTGTATGGGGACGCGGGTGCCGGCAAATACAGGCGTTCCGCCCATAATGTCCTTTGAGATCGAAACCACCGGATCCTTCATAACCCGATTTTAAGCCATCTCCAGATTAAATCAAAGATTTTTTTGTCATCAACCAAACGAAAAAGCCCCGCCGATCACTCGGCGAGGCTTTTCTACTGACTACCGGCAACTGACTACCGCCTTATTCAGCAACAGCCATTTCTTTCGGCTTGTCCTTCTTTTCGCGTTTGATGCCGCCGATCTGGACGAGCTTTTCGCCCTTGATGCCGGCCTTGTCCATGACCATTTCCTGGTAGAGTTTACGCATCATCTGCATTTCCTCGGCAGCGGTCTTGGGGCCTTCCATTTCCGGCTTGTTCGGACGAGCCAGGTCGACTTCGTTAAGGACGAGATTGTGCGTCGCGTCGCCGAGTTCGACGTGCTTGCCGCGGGCGAACACCTCGTGACGGCCCTGCTCCTTGTACCACTGAGCGACGGTCGCATTCTGGTGCATGTGCTCGATGATGTTACGCCAGCCGATGCCGGTGTTGTAAGCACAGAACGAGATCTCGCCTTCCTGCGTGCCGTACGGGATGATGCACATCTCGGTGCGGCGGAAATCGTAGTTGAACAGATCCTGGAACCACATACCGGCGATAAACAGGAAGTTCCACGGGTCCTGACGACGCTTTTCGATGTCCTCGAAGGTGCGGTCCGGGCCGACCTTGCCGTAATCCTTGCCCGACAGTCCGAACGATTTGTCGAACTTCTTAAGGATGCCGCCGAGCGTCAGGCTCTGCGGAGCGCCGTACGGGTTGTAGTTCTTCAGAAGGGCGAGGCCCATCATGATATTTGAGAACCACTTGCCGCGATTGGTGTCGGTGATGTGCTGCATATCGGTGACCAGGCCCTGAATATTGAGGAACTGGGGCACCGGAGCCATCTCCTTCGTCTCTTTGTTGACCATCACGGCCGTGCCGACGCCGCAATTCGGGTGGCAGCCGCAGCTGACCTGTCCCCAATCGCTCTCGGGGCCATGGACAACGTCCGCGAAATCCGCAAATGCTCCCATCAAGCTGAGCGGGAACCAGTCACGCGTCGGTTCGGTGATGCCGACCTGGCCCTTGACGTCGTGGGCGAGGTGGGCCAGCGTATAACGCTGCTGCAGGCGACGCTGCTCGGTGATCAGCTCGTCGCGGCCCGTGAATGACACCGGCTGGAAAGCGATGAACGAGATCTTCTTCGGATTTTCAAGTGCAAACCGGATGATCGTGCCGACCTGGTCATTGTTGACGCCGTTGACGAGCGTTGTCACAAGGATGATGTCGACGCCAGCTTCGTGCAGGTTGTTGATCGCACGGAGTTTGACGTCAAACAGGTTGCCGATCTGGCGGTGCGAGTTGGCGTCGTTGCCGATACCGTCAAACTGAAGATACACGAAGCGGAGGCCGGCCTCGGCTGCCTCGCGGCAGAATTCTTTCGACTTGGCGAACTCGATGCCGTTGGTCGCGGCCTGGACCGAGTTGTACCCGACCTTGCGGGCGTACTTGACGGCGTCGATGAAGTGCGGGCTGAGCGTCGGCTCACCGCCCGAGTACTGTACCGACATCTGACGACGCGGCTTGATCTGGATGGCGTTGTCGAGGATCTCGGTGACGTCCTCCATTGATAGCTCGTGGACGAAACCGACCTGGTTGGCATCCATGAAGCACGGGTCGCACATCATGTTGCAGCGGTTTGTCAGATCGACCGTCAAAACGGCTCCGCGGCCGTACTTGACCGACGACGAACCGTGATTGTGCAGCTTTTCGTCATTATGGGCGTCGATGTCGCGGCCCGGGAACAGCGATTCGATATGCTGGAGGAACTTGGAGTCGATCGCCATCATGTCCTCAAAATGGCCGTGCTCGGGGCAATCCTTGATCATCCAGACCTGGCCGTCACGTTCGATGATCTGGGCCTTGATCTCACCGACCTTTTCGTTGATCAGCATCGAGACGTCCTGCTTTCCGGCAAGAATGTCCTCGCGCGCCTCAATGACACAGTTCGGGCAAAGGCTGTCGGTCTGCCGCGGGAAGCCAAGCGTCGGCTTTGACTTTTGCCACGACTTCAAAAGCGGCTTGTCCGACCACTTCGGCGTGAACGACGGATTCGGCTTAAACTGGTTTACGGACTTAACGGCGTTAAAAACGCCCTTTGCGACATAGGTCAAGCCCTTTTCAAAATGCTTTACAGGTCTCATGTATATAGTTCTCCACTAAGAATGCTCTTAATCAAATAATGTGCTCAGTTTGTACTTGCGATTTTGTCGAATGACGAGCAACAAATTGTATCGCGTGTGTGTAGGCAATACGCGTGCCAGACGCCCGTTCCCGCTACTCCGCCCGTAACCGCCCCATTTACAACATTTACGCAAGCAAATTCGAGACCTTGACAAATTTATGTCTGTATCGTTACGACACATGGCGAGTTGCGTAGATCGGGGCGGATCTAATTGACACACTTACGGGTCCCTCCGAATTGCCGAACCGACCGTGATCACAACAGCATAAAGCTGCAGCGATCCATGCTCCATCTTCATCCTCGAACGTTCTCTGCGATCATTCTTTTCGCGGAAAAGAGCCGTAAAATCGCCGAATAATATTGACATCCTCCAAATCTTAAAGAAAACGTACGCGTTTTGTTCATGTTTAAGCGCCACCATCAGGTCTCACATTAGGTATAGCGACGTAACATACTGTATTCATTGATAATACTCCGGGCAACTAAGCGCTTTACAGCTTTAAGATACTGTGTTAAATTTTCAAACACTTCAAGGGAAATTGGGATCAAACCACTTAAGTTTCGTAAAGCATTTGGCCGCATAACGCGGCGTTGGCGGATTCGGCGATGCCGATAAGTAATTTTTTGAACTGAGGTTCATGGCCATACGTTTTGGAACATCCGGTTGGCGGGCGATAATCGCCGACGACTTCACATTCGACAATGTGAGACGTGTTTCAGACGCCATTTCCAGCTATTTGACAACTCGTTCCGATCTCGAAAGGACATTGGTCGTCGGTCACGACTCGCGTTTTATGGGCGAGCGGTTTTCCGAGATCGCCGCTGATATATTTGCCGCCAAGGGATTTCGCGTCCTGCTGTGCGGCGGCCCGACGCCGACGCCGACCATCGCACACGCGATCCGATCGCAAAAAGCGGCCGGCGGGATCAATTTTACAGCGTCGCACAATCCGCCTGAGTATCAGGGCATTAAATTCTCGACTGAGGACGGTGCACCGGCATTGCCGGAGGTCACGGGAACGATCGAGGCCCGAATCGAGGCCGGAGATCGGATCGCTGACGCACAAGGCGGATCGATCGAGAATTTTGACCCGCGTCCGGCGTATCTCGACGATCTGGCCGCCAAGATCAAGTTCGACGTTATCGCCGCGGCAAATGGCCGTTATGCGTACGACGCACTCTGGGGCACGGGTCGCGGATATTTGAACAAGGCGCTCCGGGATCGCGGCCTCGAGGTCGAGACGATCCACGATTGGCGCGACGTAACGTTCGGCGGCCGGTCGCCGGAACCCGGCAAAGACCACCTCGGCGAACTTCGCGAACTGGTGGTCAGCAAAGGGCTGACGATGGGGCTCGCGACCGACGGCGACGGTGACCGGTTCGGCGTGATCGACGCAGACGGCACCTTTATCGAGCCAAATCAACTGGTCGCCCTTTTGACAGACTATCTGGCCGAAAGCCGCGGTTGGAAACAGGGCGTGGCACGCAGCGTGGCGACATCGCACCTTGTCGATCGTATCGCGGGTGAACGCGGCATACAGCTTTACGAAACGCCGGTCGGATTCAAGTACATCGGCGAATTGATAAATAAGGACGAGATCATTCTCGGCGGCGAGGAGTCAGCCGGCCTGTCGATACGGGGACATTATCCCGAAAAAGACGGCATTCTGGCCTGCCTGTTGGCCGCCGAAGCGGTCGCTGCCCGCGGTGCAAGCCTCGGCGAGCAGCTCGAGGAGATCTACCGACGGGTCGGCCGGCTGGAATCGGGCCGCATCGGCGTAAAGTTGACGCCCGATGTCGCCGCTAAGCTGAAAGAGAAACTCGGCCGAGAGCCGGCAGACATCGCCGGGAGACGTATTGAAAAGATCGAACGCATGGACGGCGTCAAGTTTATGTTCGAGAACAACGCCTGGATGCTGATGCGTCCGTCCGGTACCGAGCCGATGGTCCGTATCTATGCCGAAAGCGAGTCGGCAGCCGACCTCGAACAGTTACTCAAGATCGGCCGGGAATATTTGATGAACTAGCGGCCGCCGACGGCCCAACCAAAAAGATGAGAGCGCGAAAGCCAAGCAAAACTGCCGAAAACCGCCGAGCACCGAAGGTGCCGATGTGGGCTGCATTTGCGATCGTCATCTCGATCTCGGTCATGCTGTGTCTGACGATCAATTACCGTGCGTTCTCGGTAATGACCGGCGAACAGGCCGAGCACGACCAGTTATCGACCAAGATCCAGAGCATTACAGATGAAAATCTGCAGCTCCAGGAGGAAATTCACAGTCTCAAAAGCGACGCCCGCGTGATCGAACGCGAGGCACGCCGCCTCGGGCTAGTCCCGAAGGCCAAAGTTTCGGTGCCGACGAATTGAACTCTGCGGAGAAGTTTGTTCGTCAGCACAATTGCCAGCCAATAAATAATCTGCCTTTTGCCTACATCTCCGCGTGGCCTACAGCAAAGCCTATCTGATAATTAGCGGTTTGAGTTTCCCGAACTCAAACCGCACTTCCTTTTTAAAGGCCCAAACGCAAACAAATACTATTACTTCAATATCCGCTGCGGAT
>CALDGX010000096.1 GCA_937941715.1 uncultured Chloracidobacterium sp.
ACTTTGGAAGTCGCGGCCGGTAACGAAGCGGTGGCGGTTCAACATTGGCGAGGCCCGGAGGTTCGACGATCACTCCGGGATGCGGTGAGCCGCCGGTAATAAATCGCGGGGAATAAATGTTTATGTCTGGGTCAGGTTGGGTATGATGCGCTACGGATAGGATCGTATTGCTCGAAGTAAGTGCCAGCGCAGAAAGTTCCTCCGAACTTCGTTCTTGATTGGAATACATTGCTTTTCTCTATTGGTCAAAAACGGAAATTTAACGATATGGCTTTTTCGAAGGCATCCTCGACCGACCGAGCAACGATATGCTGAATCGCTTCAAGTTTCTGACTCAGCGATGTATCGATCGCAAGCGACTTTGTACCGATAACGAGCGTCGTCTTGACGCTCGTCCCGTTGGAGTAGAACTCACGCCCAGGTAGTTCGATGGAGGCTTTTACTTGTATCTCAGGGGAAAGATCTTCCCAAAACCTATTTCCATTACGGGATCTCGGTGAACCGCTCTCACCAAGTATCACCGCGAATCGCCCGCCTTTCTTTAGCCTTCTTAATGCTGATTCGATATGACGGAAACCGAAGTCGAGACTTTTCTGTTTTACGCGGCCGCCGGTCGAAGAGAATGGCGGATTCGCGATAACGACGTCAGGGATTAAATGCTCAGGCAGAAGATCGTCGATGAACTCTGCATCAAGTTCATATGCCTCAAACCCCAACGCATATGCCGCCGCTCTCCTTCTGGGGTCGATCTCGTTAGGCATCACTTTGGCTCCAGCAGCGAGGGCCCATACCGCGAGACAACCCGTACCACATGAAGGTTCGAGCACTGTCTCGCCCTGCTTAACGTTCAGAAGATAGGCGGCCAGATAGGCAATGGTCGCCGGCGTTGAAAACTGTTGATAGGCGATCTGCGCTTCACTTCGCCAGGTCTGGGTGGGCAGCTGTTTTTGCAAAGGTCTCAAAACAGTCGAAACTACTTCGATTGGATCCGTTGATGCTAGCAGATCGCGTCCGTACTTTTTCAGAATGAGTAGGTTCAACGCTGTTTCAGCAATCTCGTGGTAGATATGTACATCGATGTTTGAATCAAAGACTCCGGCCCCCTTGCAGATCTCAATAAGTTCCTTGTTTGAGATCTTTCGTTCGCTGTCAACAATCCCTGCAACTTGTTCGATGAGATCTCTGAATGAGGTTGGGGGAACTGTTGGCTCGCTCATGACGTGAACTGCCAGCCGCTAATTTCCTATGGCAAGATTCCAGCGAGTTGACGGCGAGCCTCGTCGAAACATTCGGGCGTCAGCGATCCAAGCCAATCGGAAACTTCCAGATATTTAAGGGAGGCTCTGGCGATCAGAGCGTCGTCAATACCTTTGAAACGGCTATCCCACGCTAGAATTTTTGTAGGTTTGTCGCAGGATAAGAATTGCTGCTCCCGAATCCGAAGAGCGAGTAATGAAGCCAATGCTCTCGCTACATGTGGATTTGTGAAGCTATCTGCATCGAACGCGATTTCCAGAATCTTTTGCCGTGCGACTCTAACAATCTCCTGATGCGACGTTGCCACTCCACCATTGGCGACGACGTAACGATCTGGAAAGAAGTGTTGGGTCGCGGCGGCTTTAAGAACACCCTCGGTAACAAGTACTGTCCTAGCCGTTTTTCCTCCGGAACCTATAGAGCCCTCGTAATGAAGTGGGGTGCCAGAACTACATCCGCCACGCTTTCCGATCGACGACAGCCATTGATACTTTCCGGACGCACTCTTTGCCTTTGAGATAACTTTGAGCTGGCAAGCCTGAATCAATCCATTCGAATCTAAGAATGGAATCAGAAGAAGATCGGCGTCGTAGTCGAAATCACTCCCCAGTCGCAGCCGTCCGTTCAATCCCTGCCAGAATCCTGGAATACCTTTGAAAGTTGTAATTGTTCCTTTTTCTTTTACAAGTGACTCGATAAGCAATCGAACCAGACAGTGTCTCTCGATAACTGATTTTGGAAGCAATCCGAAGCGTCCAAATTCCTGACCTTGATTGGTTAGCCATTCGTTACTGTAAAGAATGTTGATGTTTTCAGGCAGTGGTGAAAGGTTTATGAGTCTCTGATAGATCCTATGTCTGGTTTCGACGGAGGCTACTGAACTAAATTTTGAGCAGGAAAGTTTTTTTGTGGGGAGATTGGAACTGGCTCGGTATGTTCTTCGACTATCACAATAAAAGATCCCCCAACCTTTGCTGCTAACTCTGTCAGCGTTTGTCGCGGTACGGGCACAGAATGCAATATTGTGATCCCGGGTTGTGCTACACCAGTCCGGTTTTCCGCAAACTCGGCACGGAGTTCTTCTTGATACTCGTTGGTATCCGGTTGCCATACTTTTCCGCTTCTTTCCCACCGCTTCTTTGTTATTGTGATGGCATCTTCTTGAAGGCCGAATGTGGTGCATAGCGACATTTTTCATTGACAAATGTCACCTTTCACCGCACCCTTAAGACGATGGATAAGCATCACGTGCCAAAAGTTAAAAAACTTGGGGTCATTACACTGGCTCAAGGCAAGTCCGTGGGAATTAGTCAGCAAGACATGTCCAGGCTTGTCGCCAAGCGGGATCTTGTTCGGCTCGGGCGCGGAATCTATATCCATCCAAAGGCGTCTCTTGATAGTGATGTCGGTTTCCAGATCGCGTACTCAAAGTTCGGTCCGGATTCCACCATCGGCGGACTATCCGCCCTTTATCATTACAATCTTGCCGAACAGGTGCCGGGCGAAATATGGGTAATTGTTTCTCCTGAGAAGAAAACCCGAGAAACGGGTTATAAACTGATCCGAACAAAAACAAGGCTCGACAAACAGATCATAGATGAAAAGGGCTATCGAATCGTCACTGTCGAAAGGGCAGTGCTAGAAGCTCTAAAATTCATCACAAAGATCGGTGAGCGTACGGCCATAAAGGCCGCCAGAGAAGCTCTTGCAACTAGAAAAACTACGGAAGCAAAGCTTGCAAAAGCAGCCAAAGAACTTGCTCTTGGAGCGGTACTCGCCAAACACCTGGAGGTCATAATCCCATGACCACAAAAGCAAAAGGCACTTCCATAAGACAAAAGCTCATACACCTGAGCGTTGAGAACGGTGTACCGTTTCAGAACCTGGAAACGGCATTCATTCTCGAACGGCTTGTTGCACGGCTGACCGCTGACGCAGAGCTTCAAAAAC
>CALDGX010000097.1 GCA_937941715.1 uncultured Chloracidobacterium sp.
GTTCTTCGAATGATCGATTTGAAAAATTGTTCTGACTCGTAACTAACGTTGAGTCGTCCGAAAAAAGTTTGACTCGCGGAAAAAAAGCATTGAGTCGTCCAAAAAAACATTTGACTCGCGGATTGGTTTGGGGATTTTCCGGAGAATTTTTCGGGGATGGGAAAATTTGTTCGGAGGTTGGGAAAAGTGTTTCGGAGGTTGGAAAAAGTTTTTCTTTGGTCGGGAAAAGATTTTCGGAGGTCGGAATTTATTTTTCGGAGGTCCGGGAAATTTTTTCGGAGATCAGAATTTCTTTTTCGGCTTTGGGAATCGTTTTCGCAAGTGCGGAAATCTTTTTCCGGCTTTGGGAATCGTTTTTGAATGTGCGGAAATGTGTTTCCGGTTGGGGAAATCGTTTTTGGGGACGCGGAAATTGTTTTCCGGCGGTGCTCTTATGAGCAGATGTTGCGTGCTTTCAATAGTTTAGGGGAAAATGGTTGGTAATAGGTGACGAGTTACGGGTGACAAGGACCAACGATCTAGGGTGATGAACGATCGCAGGCACAGCCTGCGTTTTTTCCTTTTTGATCGCTTTCCACTAGTTGAAACTAGTGGCAATTCATCTTGAAAAAAAAGCTTGACACGCGTTTTTTGGAACTGCTATTTTGAAAAATGGATCGAGGCGTGGCCTGGATCGATCGGCTCACAACCACGGGCCGGCCGGGCTGCACGATCTACCTCACGGTTACGGATAGACCTCATACTATTCGGAAACACTTTCCTCATCAAGAAACTTTCCTCACAAGAAAATTCCTTCCTGAGAAAGATCCCGAACAACCAGGTTAATAATGCGTAGGCTGAGGCGTCGTCGGTTCGGTTTGCGCTTTTTTGGCGTTTGCCGTTCACCGGGGCCGCGTGATCTCGCTCCTATTTTATTCCCAAAACGGGAAGGAGGGCATTTATATGCCTCAACATTATCCATGGTGGCCGCAGCGAAAGGGCGACCAGGTAGTTTGGCTGTACAACTGTAGTGCAGCCTGGACAACGGCCGGACCGGCACTCGGGTACGATTCGCATCAGGTGGCCGACTTTACGCTGCTCCTGGCGGAAATGGTATCGGTCATGAATGACGTCGATCAGTGTCAGATCGCCATGAAGGCCGTGACCGATTGGCGAAACAATGTGATCTACGGGCCCGAGACAAACAAGACGGCTCCGGCGTCTCCGACGATCACTCAGCCTGCACCGCCGACCATCAACAGCGGCTTTTTCGATCAGCTCAAACGGTGGCGTAATCAGGTGATGTCAAACGCCAATTACACCAATCAGATCGGCGAAGCGCTCGGCTTTGTCGGGCCCGAGAAACAGAACCTTAATCCTGCTGACGCGCAGCCCGAACTGAGGGTCGCGACGGCCGAGGATTATTGGGTCAATTTCACGGGCAGTATGCAGGGCTTTGACGCTGTCAAGGTGCAGTATCAGCGAAAGGGCACCGCAGTTTGGGAAAACATCGGCTTCCTCACCCGGACGCCCGGCGGATTGCAGATCACGCCGGCAACACCCGGAACCGCCGAAATGGGCGTCGTTCGCGGCATCTATGTCCTCAAGAACAACGAGGTCGGCAGCTACTCGCCAAACTATCCCGTCACCGTCAGCTAACGCACCGGCGTTTGCTGTTTCCATCCCTTTGGCGGGCCGTCCGGTCCGTTATCAACCAAGTAAAGGCCGCGAAGCATCCTTACATTCGCGGCTTTTTGCCATTACGGATATACTAGACGCCGATTGATGCAACATTAACATCGATTCGGGCGTTTATTTTATCGGAGGATAACGCAGATGACTGCCAAAGAACATAACAAGATGGTCGGTATATTCCTGATGGCCCACGGCGGGCTGCAGGCAGCGGTGATGGTGCTGATGTGTATTATTTACGGCATTATCGGTTCGGCGATGCTGGTCGGCGGCCGCCGCGGCGAAGAGCAGATGGTCGGTGCCGTCTTCATCGGGGTCATCCTGTTGATCTTTGCGATCTCGCTGCTGTTTGTGATGCCGCAAATTGTCGGCGGATATAAGCTCTTTAAGGAACGTGACGGCGCCCGAAACTGGGGCATCGTCGGCAGTATTCTGTCGGTCCTGTCATTTCCGCTGGGAACGGCGGTCGGCGTTTACGGCCTCTGGTTCCTGTTCGGCGAGGAAGGAAAGCGGTTTTACCTCGGCGGAGCAAGGCATCAGATGATCGAACAGCCGCAGCCGCCTCCGCCAAACAGCTGGCAATGATCTATCGTAAATTTTGTCCGAACGGGCGTCCCTGATCTCAAGTCAGGACGCCCGTTTGTTATGGCCGCATCCGTTGGTTTATCCTTGTATCTGAAACGGCACTATTTTAGAGAACATACTATTTAATAATATGAACGAGATAATTGGAGTTATCGGAGCAGGGACAATGGGCAACGGCATCGCGCAGACCGCCGCGGCCGCCGGATTTGATGTATTGATGTGCGACGTGTCGGCCGATTTTGTGGCACGCGGTGTCGCCAATATCGGCAAGAGCCTCGACCGTTTTGTAAAGAAAGAGACGATGACCGCCGAACAGAAGGACGAGATCCTCGGCCGCATCAGATCGACGATCGAGCTCGAGGATCTGGCGAAATGTTCGCTAATAGTCGAGGCGGCGACCGAGAATTTTGATATCAAAAAGCAGATATTTCAGCGTCTGGACACCATTTGCGACCCGGCAACGATCCTTTCGTCAAATACGTCGTCGATCTCGATCACAAAGATCGCCGGCGTCACCCATCGCCCCGACAAGGTGATCGGAATGCACTTCTTTAATCCGGTCCCGCTGATGAAGCTGGTCGAGGTCATCCGCGGTATCGCTACCAGCGACGAGACCTACGCGACGGTCAAGGCATTGTCGGAAAAACTTGGTAAGGTGCCCGTCGAATGTAATGATTCACCGGGATTCGTATCGAACCGGGTATTGATGCCGATGATCAACGAGGCGATCTTTGCCCTGCATGAGGGCGTCGCCACGCCCGAGGCGATCGACGAGATAATGAAACTCGGGATGAACCACCCGATGGGCCCGCTAACACTCGCGGATTTTATCGGACTTGATGTCTGTTTGGCGATCCTGAATGTACTGCATGAGGGCCTCGGCGACCCGAAATACCGGCCGTGCCCGCTGCTCAAGAAATACGTCGACGCCGGCTGGCTCGGACGAAAGAGCGGAAAGGGATTTTACGATTATCAGTGATCGGGCAGCGTGAGCGTGTGAAACGGCCGGGTGATCTTACTGCAGATGGTGCGGATGGCGCAGATCAAGGAAATTTACGTTAAGAATGTTCTTGATCTGCAATATCCGCGTCATCTTCGGTTCATAACGTTGATCTCTCGCTCGACATAATGTTCGTGATGAGCCTAAACAATTTGGTTATCTTTGCCGTATTCACCTAGCTTTTTTGGACCATAAGATCTTTATGCGAAAACAAATTATTTCCATAGCTTTGGCGATGCTATCGCTCGTCATTGCGGGTGTCGCCCAGGTAAAGGTCGCTCCGCTGCCGATCTCGCAATTCACTCTGGCAAACGGCCTAAAGGTCGTCACGCTGCAGGATAATACGAGCCCGACCGTCGCGATCCACATGTGGTACAACGTCGGCGGCAAGAACGATCCGCAGGGCAAATCGGGATTTGCACATATGTTCGAGCATATGATGTTCAAATCGACCAAGAACATGCCCAATGAAAAGATGGATCGCCTCACCGAGGACGTCGGCGGCTTTAACAACGCGTCGACGTGGGATGATTTTACAAACTACTACGAGGTGGTTCCGTCAAATTATCTCGAGACGCTGCTCTGGGCCGAGAGCGACCGGATGGTCAATCTGAACGTCGATGACGCTAACTTCAGATCGGAACGCGATGTCGTTAAAGAGGAATATCGTCAAAGCGTCCTGGCTCAGCCTTATGGACAATTCTTTGAGTACATTAATAGTCTTTCGTACACACAGCATCCATACAAGCGAGGCGTGATCGGCGATCTCGATCAGCTGAACGCGGCCACGCCTGCCGATGCCAAATCGTTTTACGATCTATACTATCGGCCCGATAACGCGTATCTGATAGTTGTCGGCGATTTTCAACAGGCACAACTGGTAAGTTGGGTGAATAAATACTTCGGCCGAATTAAGCAACCGGCCACCGCGATCCCGCGGGTAACGATCAAGGAACCGGCCCGGACGAAAGAAGCTCGGTACGAGAAGAAGGCTCCGAACGTGCCGTTTCCCGCGGTTGCGATAACTTATCTCGGCCCACCCTCGAATGACCCTGATATTGCGGCATTGCAGGTCGCGAGTAAGATACTGAGCGGCGGCGAAAGCTCGCGTCTATATCAAAGCCTCGTTTACAAGCAGCAGATAGCGCAGGAAGCGTCATTCAATCTCGACAACAAGGTCGACGGCGGGCTGCTTTATTTTCTCGCGATCGCCAGCGAAGGCAATACGGCGGCGGCACTCGAAAAGTCGCTTTTGGCGGAGCTCAAGCTCATCCAGGCACGCGGCGTTACGCTTAAAGAACTCACAAAGGCAAAGAATCAACTCGTCGCTGATGCGGTCGAGAGCCTTGAGGACAATGACGGCAAGGCCATCGCCATCGAAAGGAGTATCGCGTATCAGGGAGACCCCAACGCGGTGAATACGATCGTTTCTCAACTTCAAGCGGTCACCGCCGCGGACGTTCAACGCGTGATGAAAAAATACTTTACCGACTCTAATCGTGTCGTGATCTATTACTCAGCTGAGGGAGGATCAAAATGATCAAAAGACTGCCTGAACTTTTAACTTCACTCGTTTTGATCGCATCTTCCGCCTTGATGTTGTCGGCACAGGAAACTCCGCCGTTACCATCCGAACCGCGATCAGTTACGATCCCGGCCGTCAAAGAGACAAAGCTGCCGAATGGTTTGACCGTAGTCGTTGTTGAGCGTCGCTCATCTCCACTCGTTTCCGTGAGAATGACGTTCAATTCGGGCGTGACCTCCGAAGATATCGCTTCGGCAGGGCTCGTAAAAATGACCACGAGCTTGCTTACCAAAGGGACCACGACCCGATCTGCGACGCAAATTGCCAATGATATCGAATTTCTCGGCGCCGATTTCTCGACCGCCGTTGCGTTGGATTCATCAAGCATTACGCTTAACGTCACCTCGGACAAGGTCGGTCAGGCAATGCCAATATTTGCTGACGTGATACGACGTGCGTCGTTTCCGGCAAATGAGATCAAGTTGGCTCAATCGCAGGCGATCGACGAACTGGCTTACAACCTCAAGCAGCCGAGTTTCCTCGCAAATTACGTAGCTACGGTCTATAGCTTTAATGGCAATCCGGCAAGCGGCACACCCGAAAGCCTTAAGTCGATGAAGCGGACAGACATTCTTGAGTTTTACAGAAACAACATCAATCCGAAAGGTGCGACCTTACTCTTCGTTGGCGATATTTCGCCCGCCCAGGCAGTAAACTTGGCACGAACACATTTTGGCACATGGAAGAGTGCAGTTCGAGCTGTTCAGGGCGACAGAATCGAGATCATGGAATCGGCTGCATCAGTTCAACAAAGGAAGGATTCTGACCGCGAACAGCAGCTCGCAAAACGGATCCTCGTTATTGATCTGCCGGGTTCGGGTCAAGCGGCGGTTTCATTTGCTAAACAGCTTCCATTTGCGGGCCGGGTAAAATGGGCCGGCAAAGGTGCTGAGGTTAGCAAAGATTATTTTCCCGGCGTCGTAATGAACTCGCTGCTGGGCGGCGGCTATTCCTCGCGTTTGAACCAGGAGATCCGCATTAAACGGGGGCTCAGCTACGGTGCCGGCAGCTCGATCACGTGGCGGGCATATGACGCCCGGTTTTCCACGCGCACTCAAACCAAGAATGAATCGGCACCCGAAGTTGCGGAATTGGTTCTGACCGAATTGCGTCGTCTCGGCTCATCGGATGCAGTAACAGCTGAGATCGCCCCGAGACAAGCCGCCCTGATCGGTGACTTTGGACGCAGCCTTGAGACGAACTCCAGTTTGATCAACGGTCTGGCGGATCTTTATGATGTCTGGCTCAGTCCCGATGAACTTGGGGCATTCATACCGAACGTTCAATCCGTGTCCGCCGCCCAGATCCGTAACTTTGCGGCCCAACATCTGAATGGTGGAGACATTATCATCGTTGGCGACTATGCGAAATTCAGAGATGATCTGGCCAAACGGTTCTCCGGGATGAAAATAAACGTCGTGATGGCCGACGAACTCGACCTCAGCAAAACGGATCTGCGAAAATAAATTAGCGAAATTTATCTCCGACAAAATATCAGTATCGCACGAAAGCTGTTAGATTATCGCTTACAAGTTCAGTGCCCTCGCCCGGACTCGGGGGCACCTTTCGGTTATGCATAGCAATCTGCGTTCATTTATAGAATCGCTGCGGCGTGAAGATGAGATAGTCGAGGTCTCGGCGGCGGTTGATCCGTATCTTGAGATCGCTGAGATACACCGCCGCGTGATCGATGAGCAGGGCAAGGCGTTGCTATTTACGAACGTCAAAGGTTCGGACTTTCCGGTGGTGACAAACCTATTTGGTACCCGCCGCCGGATCGATCTGGCATTTGGCAAAAAGCCGCTTGAATTTGTAAAACGCGCGGTCCATGCTGCCGAAGAACTCTTGCCGCCAAAACTCGGAAAACTTTGGCAGTACCGCGACCTTGCCGTTACTGCCGCAAAATTTGGTACGAAGCGGACGCGAAATGCACCGGTGCTCGAATCGCGACAGCCGGAGGTCGATCTGGAAAGGCTTCCGCTGCTGCAGCTCTGGCACGAAGATGGCGGGCATTTTGTCACGCTGCCGCTCGTTTATACCGAAAGCCCCGTCGACGGTAAGCATAATCTCGGGATGTACCGGATCCAGCGGTACGACAAGACCACTACGGGAATACACTGGCAGATCGGCAAAGGCGGCGGCTTTCATTATTTTGAGGCCGAGCAAATGAACACGGCTCTGCCCGTGACCATATTTCTCGGAGGTGCACCGGCGATGATCCTGTCGGCGATCGCACCGTTACCCGAGGGCCTGCCGGAATTGATGCTCGCGTCACTGCTTGCCGGCGAAAAGATCAGAACTACCGATAATCCGATCGACGGGCATCATCGGCTCATTGCAGAGGCCGAGTTTGCGATCTGCGGCCACGTCCCGCCGCACGAACGCCGTCCCGAAGGTCCGTTTGGCGATCATTACGGTTATTATTCCTTGACCCACGATTATCCGGTCTTTCATGCGGACGCCGTTTTTCACCGCAAGGACGCCATCTATCCCGCGACCGTGGTCGGTAAGCCAAGACAGGAAGATTTCTTCATCGGGGATTATCTGCAGGAGCTGCTCTCGCCGCTGTTTCCACTCGTCATGCCGGCGGTCCGCGACCTTTGGAGTTATGGCGAAACCGGCTTTCATTCGCTGGCGGCGGCAGTCGTTCGTGAACGATACGGCCGCGAAGGACTTTCGGCAGGATTCCGCATCCTTGGAGAAGGTCAGTTGGCGCTGACAAAGTTTCTGCTCCTTACGGACAAACAGCAAGATCTGCGTGATTTCAAGACGCTATTCGAATACATCCTTGCCCGTGCCGATTTCCACCGCGATCTGTTCGTCTTCAGCCAGACGGCGTTCGACACGCTCGACTATGCGAGCGGCAAGGTCAATTTCGGCAGCAAGGCACTGCTGATGGGAACTGGCGAAGCAAAGAGGGAACTCGTACGCGAATTTCACGGCGATCTGCCGCAGGGCCTCCGTGCGGTCGAACCCTATTGCGGCGGCTGTCTCGTCGTCGAGGGTGACGCGTTTGATAGCGACACCGGGCTTGCCGAACGCGTCGCACAGTCCGGCAAGTTCGACGATTGGCAAATGGTGATCGTTCACGACAGCATAGAGTTTGCAGGGTCGACCGATAAATTCCTCTGGGCGACATGGACCCGTTTTGACCCCGCGTCGGACATATACGCTAAAGAGTCGACGATGCAGCGGAACCATATCGGCTATCAGGGGCCGATCGTTATCGATGCCCGTATGAAGCCATGGTACCCTTCGGTGGTCGAACCTAGGGAGGACGTTGTCAAACTCGTCGACGAACGATGGGGCGAGTACTTTGGCTAGTTAATATTTGTTCTTTGCCACAAAATGGAAAGGCGGTCCGTTAAAATCTTATACGTCTGCACCGCGTTTCTCGCGGCCGGATTGGCCATGCTCGGGTACTCCTATTTCATCGAGCCGACGCGGCTTGTGATCAACAATTCAGAACTGGCAATAAGGGACTGGAATACCGCGTTCGACGGATTGCGTATCGTCGCGATCTCCGACATACACGGCGGATCAAATGGCGGGGACGAAGCGAAGATAAGACAGATCGTGTCTGCGGCTAACGGCCTCGAGCCGGACATTATCGCTCTTCTTGGCGACTATATCTCGGAAGGGAGCGGAACTGACAGCCTTGGCCGCCCGACACTCCGAATGGAACCGGATAAAATTGCCGAGTGCCTGTCGGGGCTTCGTGCAAAATATGGAGTGTTCGTCGTTATGGGCAACCACGACGACGCGTATGGCTCGCAGGTCATCAAGGCCGCGTTGGGCCGCACCGGCTACAAGATCCTCGACGGGGAAGTCGCGGTGATCGAACGCAACGGCAAACGCCTGCGAATACTCGGCATGCGTGATCATCTGTCGATCGGGATCTGGAAAGTGTATTCCGATGCGAACAAGGCCTTGCTCGCCTCCAGCGAAGGTACCGGTGACGTACTCTTGCTTCAGCACAGTCCGGATATTGCCCCGGTCATAACCGGCGACCTGGCGATCTCTAAGGATCTCAAGTTGATGCTTGCCGGGCACACGCACGGCGGCCAGGTTTGGCTGCCCATTCTTGGCCGCCCGGTGGTCCCGTCCAGCTATGGTCAGCGTTTGGCCCAGGGCCACGTCGTCGACAGCGGCCTGGATATATTTGTCACTACCGGGACCGGTACAAGCGTGTTGCCTTTTCGATTTATGGTGCCGCCTGAGATCTCACTCTTGACCGTTCGGTCAAGGTAATCATTACGCACCCTCGAACGCGGTGCTTTCAAATTGCGGTTCATTCGCCTCAATGCATCGCCCGTTTATTTACTTTTGCGCAGCATTCCACGCACCCTTTCAAAGTTTCCGTCATTCGGTGCCGGCTTCAGGCCCAAAATCCCGCACATTAGGTTATACACGTCTACATTTGGGAACGCCTCGACGATCTTGTGCTTTTTGAATGCCTTGCCATGACCAACGAACATCGCCCGCATCGATTCGAGTTCATTGTCGTATCCGTGGGCCCCGGACGGCTTCTCGAAATTAGGACGTTTCTTTGCGTCGGCCAGTCGTTGACGGCTAGTCAGCATAGCGCCTTCGTCCGCGGAACAAATGATCGGGGCGACGCGTGGGCCATCTTTATAGTGCAGTCGTTCGGGTATGTCCTCTTTGCGCCAGCATTTGGCGTTGGCGATATTCTTTAGCCTTTCAGCGATAACATCCTTCTGTCCTTCCTTGGGAAAGATCTGCACGATCTCGCCGGTCCACAGTATGTTCTGTGCGAGGGCAAGATCAAAATATTCGTCCAGGATAGCTGTCCTCGACTTATCGACCGAAGCCATACCGTGATCGCTGAAAAAGATCAGATTGACCTGGCCGTAGATCTTTCGCTGCTTTAGGCCATCGACTAGCCGGGCGATAACCTTGTCAACTGCCAAAACCGCGTCACGGGTTTCGGGGGCATCCGGCGAGAATTCATGGCCGGCACTGTCCACATCACTGAAATACATCGTGAACATCGTCGGCCGCTTTTCGGCTGGCAGATCGAGCCACCCTAGAACGTTATCGACACGCTTGTCATTGGGGTACGTGTGTTCGTAAGGCGTCCAATATGTTGAGTAGATACCGTCGATCTTGGCCTCGGTTCCGGGAAAGAACATTGCTGCAGCACGCTGACCCTGCTTTTCGGCTGTCACCCAGATGGGCTGCCCGAGCCACCAGCGACCGTTCTGCACCTCCTCCCGTTTTCCCATCGAAAAGGTGACGCCGAAGTCCAAAATATTATTCTCAACTATTCCGTGATGGGCAGGATAGAGCCCCGTCGCGACCGTATAGTGATTCGGAAACGTCTTGCTCGGAAACGACGGTGTCATCCATTTCGCACGGACGCCTTCTTTTGCGATCTTGCTCAGCGTCGGCGGCGAGAATTTCTCAAAATAATCCGCCCTAAACCCATCGATCGCAATGAGAATGACTGTAGGTTTCAAGTCCTTGATAGGCTTTTGGGCGGGAATCAAGGCCGCAAAAAACAGGACGAGGACGATAAGAAAAAACGGCCGTATGGCTGATCGGCTAGACTTCATATACAAAACAAAAGTGGATATATACCAGAATGTCGTTTATTATAGTCGGGTTTCACACGATTACAAATCCAGTTCAGGAGACATTTTACATGCTTAGAAATCTCTCGCTATTGCCTTTGGTTCACGTTATTTTATTTGCTGCCTTGATAGGTGCCGGTTGCGGAATGGGAGCCAAGCCCACGATCAATGACAGCAGCAATCCGGCGGTGAATACTGCGTCACCGGTTTCGACTCCGACGCCGGCGGCCACCCCATCCGCCGCAAAAATAAATATTGCCGGCGAGTACGATGCGACCGGTAAAAACCCGGATGGCGGGGCACCCTACAAGGCAGTGCTTATGATTACGCCTCGCGATGATGTTTATCAGTTCTCTTGGCTTTCCGGCAGCAGCAAATACGATGGCGTCGGAGTAATGACTGACAACACGGTTGCCGTATCCTACACAAGCGGAAGCGACGGTAAAGGCTGTGGCGTTGTCCTATACAAGATCGGTGCTGACGGCACCCTCGATGGTGTTTCCGGATACTGGGGCGACAACGTCGCGGAAAAAGAAAAGGCAGTTCGTGATCGCGGAAGTGATCTCGAGGGCCGATACGAGATTTCAGGCACTAACACCGGCGGTAAGTCCTACAAGGGTGAACTCAATATCAAGAAGGATGGCGAGGGCTATGTCTTTGAGTGGAATACCGGATCGTTACTAACCGGATTTGGAATACGTACCGGTGACAAAGTTGCCGTCGGCTTTGGCGGCAAGCAATGTGCGTTTGTAGCCTATGACGTAAAGCCTGACGGCACGCTCGACGGCAAATGGGGTGCTCAATCTGCCAAGTCGTTCGGCACAGAGGTGGCAAAGAAAAAGTGATCCGGCGACCGCTTCGGCCGATCGACGTACAATGACCATCGAAATTCCCATAATCAAGATCCGGACGGTCATCATTGCCGTTTTGATGGCTGTGCTTTGTGCTTCGTGCGAAACCGGGCCTGACCTGTCCAATGTTAATAAGGTTCCGACGCCTGACCGATCCGCTACGCCGCCCGAACAGGAGATCTCCGGGGTT
The DNA here is from genome assembly GCA_937941715.1 of uncultured Chloracidobacterium sp. Lineage (GTDB taxonomy): Bacteria > Acidobacteriota > Blastocatellia > Pyrinomonadales > Pyrinomonadaceae > OLB17. The sequence continues at coordinate 11,477 of CALDGX010000097.1, forward strand.
TACGAAATAGAGGGAGCAAATGAGAACAGCGGGGCTCAGTTTAGCGGATCGCTGACGGTCGAGAATTCCGGAACAGGATATCGCTTTAAGTGGCAGACGACAAAGGGTAATTATTCCGGCTTCGGGGTACAGATGGGCGACGCGGTCGCCGTGACATACGCAAGGCCGTCCGAAGGTAAAGATTGCGGCGTCGCGCTTTACCTGGTCAAGCCTGACGGATTGTTGGATGGCCGGTTAGTTAACTGGGGTGAGACAACATTCGGCACCGAACGAGCGACCCGTCTCGAGGGCAACAATTTCGACGGAAAATACAAGGTCTCTGGCACACGCAGTTACGGCAAACAGTATGAGGGGACAATTGAAGTTACCCGTAACGGCAGCGGTTATCAATTTGACTGGGACACCGGCGTTCGTTCTACCGGATTCGGCGTTTGGAGGGGCGACCGTGCAGCTATCGGGTTCGGCGGTTGGCCGTGCTCGTTTATGCTCTATAAGGTCGAGCCGGGCGGTAAACTTGAGGGCCGCTGGGGCAGTCAGCGCACCGTTGCGTTCGGGACTGAAACAGCGAGGCCGAGAAAGTAGTCATTTCCAAATTCGGTGAGCGATAAGAGAATCCCCCCGAGAACTGCTGACCTAGTCATATTTCTTTGGACAAATTGGAAAGGGGTCTTGACCACTTGTTTCAAGGCCGTCTCGTTATTACAAATAATTGGCCATTAAATCGTCGCCCCTTGTCGATCTTATCGTTTGGCAGCGTCATTTCATGATCCGCCCAGGTCTCGTGTTCGGCGGGCATTGTCACCTCGAGAACCTCTGCCCCGCCTTCGGCAAATAAAACCCGATGGCGTATCTCGGGCGGCTGAACGACACAATCCCCGGCTTCGAGCCAAAACGGAAGCCCTTGATCTTCGTAAACGACTTCGATCCGGCCTTTGAGACAGTAGATCATCTGAAATTCGACCTTGTGATAATGAACATAGTCAGCGACGGGACCATCTTCGAGCAGCTTTATGTGCGAAGCGATCACCTTTCCGCCAATTCTTCCCGGAATAAGATCGCGATACATCATTCCGGCACGTCCCGCGCTCCCATCAGAACCGCCAGCGTCGGCCGGCGGCACGGTACGTCGGATTTTCAAAACCTGATGAGCTATCACGTCATCGCCCGAGCCGCCCGCCGCTACCGGTTGCTTCGACATCAACGCTTCGCGTGGTTTATCGGCCGGGAATATCATATCCAAACGCCAGCCAAGTGCCTGATATTCGGCTAATTTGGCGTTCAAATCGTCGCATTCGATTGAGTTTTCAGTTATCGCCACTTATATTTCCACACCGACCGCACTTCCTCGTCTAACAAAGTTTCCCGGAAGGCCACGTTTGAGATGATCTTATTCTTCAGAAAGTCCCAATTCTTGTAGGGAAAGCTCTTGATATCGTCATATCGGATCATGCCGAACACAGTTTCGTTGTCATTTCGAAAATAAAGCTCCCGCGGCTCGATCTCGCCGTCTTCGACGTGAAAATAACGAGTGACAAAATGCCAACGCATGCGCTGTTTGTCGTAGAGCTTGGCCCGGTGATACGTCCATTCGTCGCGAATCTTCATACGAATCTCCGATATTTATTGACAACAGGAAATTTTCCGCTTTCCCAATCCATCATTGCCTGTTTCGCTTCGCCCATCGAATCCGCGATAAAGTTCCAATAGATAACGGTCGGCTCAGGAAGCGGTTCGCCGCCGATCAGAACGCATCTCGAGGCGTTCGCGAGGGCGATTGTGACCAAATTTCCTTTCGTAAGCTCGACAAGATCGAATATTCTGGCAGTCTGACCGTCAATAACGACCTCGCCGTTGGTTACATAGATGGCTAATTCGTCATTTTCGTCACAAGGAAGCGTTATGTCGCCGCCATTTGGCGAGTCGATGTCGAAATAGACCAGTTTTTGGTGAGTGTCAATCGGCGAAACGTGTCCGTTCAGCTCCCCGTTGATGATCTTGACGCTCATGCCGCCAAAATCTATAACAGGGAAGCCTTCGGAGCGGAAATTCTCGAAATTCGGTTCAATTTTCCGCTTGCTATGCGGCAAACCGATCCATATTTGCAACCCGTGAAGCCGTTCCTGCGTGGTCGCGACCTGTTCCGAATGCGTTATGCCGCGTCCGGAGGTCATTAAATTTACGTCGCCGGGCGAAATCAGCTGTTCGAAATCCAAACTATCGCGGTGCAAGATCTCGCCTTCGAACAAATAAGACACAGTCTGCAGCCCAATATGCGGATGAGGCGGCACATCGAACGTTGCAGGCCCAACATTTCGCTCGTCAAAGTGATCTAAGAACACAAAACCGCCAACACGCCGCAACTCACGCCTCGGCAAGGCCCGACGAACCACGAATTCGCCCGGCAAAATGGATTCGGAGGCCGTTATTATGCGTTCGACACGTCTCATCTTGCTTCAGGAACGGCCGAAAAGCCTCCGTCAAAAAACGCACGCGACTTCGCCATCGCCGGGCCGATGCCTGATAGGTGATTGAAGGTCGCGGGAAGCTCTAGTTTGCGCATCAAACCGTCTGAAGCACCGCGTTTACGCATCGCATTGTACGCAACCGTCGTATTTTCGGGGCTCACAACGAAATCTTTGTCCACGTAAATCATCAACATCGGCACCCGTGTCGCCCAGTTGTACGTGTCATTTTCCTGCAGCATCCGCACGAAAGGATTGGACTTTCGATTTGCCTTCATATCACGAAGAAACGCCGATTGAAGCACGTTTGAAAGTAAATTCTTAGATCTCATCAGAGTCGTGGTGATGCCGATATTCTTGATGACGCCTTCGTCAGTCGGGCTGAGACGGTAATTAACGCCGAGAGCGTTCGCGAGAGCCTGTTTGTAGAACGTGTTCAGCTTGATTCCTTTCTGTTTATTCAAATAATTGGTCGCGTAAGACATCAAGTAGAGCCTGAGAACAAATCCCGTCTGCTCGCCGGTTTCCTGCAGCATGAATTCACGCGTAGTGCCGGACAGGTCATAAGGCCCGCTGGCCGGCGCAGATCGCGTGACCTGGTAATGTTCGTTCATGTACGACTGCAAAAGCTGCGTCAATGCCATTGCAACGCCGCCGCCTTCGCTGTAGCCGGAGATGTAGAGTTGCTTCGCGATGTTGTAGTTCCTTTGTCTCGCTAATGCCCTGGCAGCAGAAATAATATCGCGACCGGAAGCCGCGTTTACCTTGCTCAGCGGATACGGATGAGCCGCTTTGTGATCGCCTAGCCCCAAATAATCAGGCATCACGACCGCATAACCGCCGCTTGCGTACGCCGCGATCGCTTCGACAGTTTCAGGAGCCTCGCCTTTGCCTTTGTACCGCGAAGGCGAACGGTCACGATCAACAGTCGTGCCGTGACAATAGACGACCATCCCTTTCGGAGCACCGCCGACGGGCCAGGCGACCAGTCCAGTGAGGTTCACCTTTTTGTTGTTGACGTCAATAGACGTGTAGGTCACCTTTTGCAACTCCACAGCCGTCGATGTCTGCGAAACAGAGCCGTCAGCAAAGGCCTTGGCGATCATCGCATTCATTTCATTCGCCGAGATCGTGCCGTTTGCCTCGCTCTTGATCAGATCTTGCCCGATCGCAAACGAAAAAGCGGCCAGCGTTATCGCTGCCGCAAACAAATACCGCCGGAATCTGAGTGTCCTATCCATCGTGCCCTCCTTGAATGCCTCTGATAACTATTTCTGATCTGATGCTATTAGCAATATAACATTCTTTGTGTGCGTTGTGGTGAAGCTCGGCAAGTTGTACGCGGGTCGGCTCGTCATCGATCCAAGCGATCTGAGGATCCAAAGTAATAGTAGAAACCCATTTTCGTCCGTCGTCCATTTCGGTCATCTCACCAACAGCATTGTCAGTGTAACTCGCGACATTAAATCCACCTTTCGCCGCCAGATAAAGAAACGTCAGCATATGACAGGATGCCGTCGACGCAACCAACGCTTCTTCAGGATCGACCGCCGCCTCTACCGAAAACCGCGGCACCACATGCGGCGAAGACGAAGCCGGAACCGTCACACCGCCGTCAAATTCCCAAACATGCCCGCGAGTGTAACGCTGTTTGGTGAATGTGTCCGGCGAGTCCGATTTCCATGTGATCTGCGCTGTATATGTTGACATTCTATTTAAGAACCAGAGAAAAAAACGCCCACACAATCCCGAGAACGCCAATAAGTATCAGAACAACCCCGCCCACCTGGGATCTAATGCGTTCATAGCCGGGAGGACCATAGAGGAATTCAGAGAATAAGGACTGATTGCGACAAATGTTCTCGTCGGCTGTGGGCAAACTGCGACCGTATTCAAACGTCCACATTCCCGCCGACACAAAAAGCAACGAAATTATGAGGACGAAAAATATCACTCTCAATGTTACGGCTTCAATCTATACAACATCCTCGGAAACGGGATGGTTTCGCGGACGTGTTCGATGCCGGCCATCCATGCTGTGCAGCGTTCGATGCCCATGCCGAATCCGGCGTGCGGGACGCTGCCGTAGCGGCGGAGATCGAGATACCACTCGAATGTCGCCTGATCGAGGCCATGGTGTTTTAGCTGTTCTTCGAGATACGTCAAGGACGCGGCACGTTCGCCGCCGCCGATGATCTCGCCGTAGCCTTCGGGAGCGAGCAGATCGATGCCGAGAGCACATTCCGGACGTTCCGGATCGACCTCAAAATAGAACCCCTTGATAGCGGCAGGGAAATGATGGACAAATACCGGCTTACCATGCTGATTCGAGAGATAGGTCTCGTCCGGAGCGCCAAAATCGCCGCCCCATTCAAAGTTGTTCTCAAGCTCTCCCTTAGCATGTCCCTCTTGCAGCATCTTCACGGCATCATCGTAATGCAGCCGCGGGAACGGCGAATTTATCGCCTCGAGCACGGTAGTGTCGCGTTCAAGTGTTTTGAGCTCTTCCTGGCGGTCATTCAGGACCCGCTCGACCACTTTCAAGATCATCGCCTCGCCGAGGTCCATCATATCGATATAGCTCGCGTAAGCGACCTCGGGTTCGACCATCCAAAACTCGGTCAGATGCCGGCGCGTCTTTGATTTTTCGGCGCGGAATGTCGGACCGAACGCATACGACTTGCCAAAAGCCGCCGCAGTCGCTTCGTTATAAAGCTGGCCGCTCTGCGTCAAATATGCCTTATCATCGCCAAAGTAATCGACCTCAAATAATGTCGTTGTGCCTTCGCATGCCGCTGGCGTAAATATCGGCGTATCTGCCAGAGTGAAACCATTATCATCAAAAAAGTCGCGAACGGCCTTGATGACCGTATGCCTGATCTTGAGAACCGCGTGCTGCTTTTTCGAGCGTATCCACAGATGGCGATTGTCCATCAGAAACTCGGTGCCGTGTTCCTTGGGCGTGATCGGATAATCGTGAACGTTCTGGAGCACCTCGAGGCCGGTTACGTCCAGCTCGACGCCCAGGCTCGAACGCGTATCTTCCTTGACGGTCCCGGTGACGATTATCGAAGATTCCTGCCCTATCGAATCGGCCAATTCGTACAAAGCCTCATCATTCGGCCTGAAGACAACGCCCTGGACAATGCCCGTGCCATCCCTGAGCTGCAGAAAGACGAGCTTTCCGCTCGAACGCTTGTTATAGAGCCAGCCCTTGATCGTGACTGACTCGCCGATGTGGCCTTTTAATTGGTTAATGTATGTCTGCTTCATATAAGGTGGTAAAACTAGATTCTAAGGGATTTCGCATCGCTGGCAAAATAAACGCACGTGTTTTCAATGCGTTACCGCTATTTGGGCGCGAGGAATCTTGAGAGAATATTAAAGTAATACAAATCGAAAGATTCGAGTAGGCATTTCCCGCTAATCTCAGGATGTCGGGCAGTTCGGTCCGTAGTATCGGAAGGCACGAGTTTATATACAGTTCGGCTGCCGAATTCGGATTGGATGGGCCTTGTGAATGTGAACGAACACACATTTTTTGGTTTCAATGACCATCATCAAGGAGATTATAATGAGAAGAAACTTACTCATATTTTTCGTATCAATGATTGCGATCGCATTCGCGGTCAATACCGCGCACGAACAAATCACATTAAGCATCCCGGGTTTACCAAAGATCACAAAGTCGCCAAAACCCTCGCCATCGCCGGCCCCGCAGACAAATGGAGAAAGCTCTTCGGGATCTCAGACGGCGGCGTCGGGCCAAAAAAATTCGGCCCAGAATGACAACATAATCGCGAAAGCGCCAAAGCGGTGTGAGGAAATCAGCTTTTATGTCATCTGGAACAAGGACATTCAGGCAACGATCGACGATGTAAAGAGTTTTACGCCGGGACGCGGATATTTTGTCCGGGATTTCAACGACGATGAGAATCGATATCTCAAGATGGCCCTTTCCGAGGAGCAGCGGAAACGTTATCAAGAGGGCTGGGCAGATGAAGACGCAAAACGCTGTGTCAACGCCCGGCTGGATGAGCTTAAAGCGATCGCTGACCCGGTGATCGGAGGGTATACGCCCGCAGGATACACGCTTGGCACACCGGCCGAGAAAGCTCTTCTCAAAGCAGCGGTAACCAACCTTAACACGGCGACCGTGCATCAGGTCGGGATAAAGAACAATCAATGGAAGATCTTCTACAACGATCTTGGGATTCCGACAAGCCGCAAGAAATTCGGAGCTCTCTGGATCAAACAGCCGTTCCACAATTACTGCCAGATTGTGTGGGTCAACATTCGGCAGCCTTACGCCTGAGGCGGTACGTTCGGTGCCAACGAATTCCAATTCGTATCCTGGGAATATGCAGGCTGCCCTGTCGGTAAATAGACGTAGCCGCCGGGCAATATCCAGTGACGACGCCTGTTTGCCCTTTCGCGTTGTTGACATTGTGTTCAGTCAAAAGGACACTAGTCGAAAGTGGCGAAAGAAAATCTGAAGAAAAAGAAGGTAAATTACTCTTCGGCGTGGGCTGAGGCTCGAAAGATAATATGGGAAGCTCGTTGGCGGCTTGCTCTGGGCGGCGTTTTGCTGCTGATATCGCGGCTCGCAAGCATGGTGCTGCCCGCCTCGACCAAATATCTCGGCGACGAGGTATTTGCAAAACAAAATTACAGCCTGCTGAAATGGATCGCTCTCGTGATAGGCGTTTCCGCGCTTGTGCAGGGAATTACCGGATTTGCTCTGTCCCAAATTCTAGGTGTTGCGGCCCAACGAGCGATCACCGAGATGCGAAAGCGTGTCCAAACCCACATCGAACGGTTGCCGATATCGTATTTTGACTCGACACAGACCGGCCAACTCATCTCGCGAATAATGAACGACGCCGACGGCATCCGCAACCTTGTCGGAACAGGGATCGGCCAGCTTGTCGGCAGTTTTGTGACCGCGGGTGTATCGATCGGCGTGCTGTTTTGGCTTAACTGGCGGATGACCACGGCGACGATGGTCGTACTCATTATGTTTGGCACGGCGCTGTTCTATGCGTTCAAGATACTTCGGCCGATCTTTCGCGAGCGTGGTGAGATAACCGCCGAGGTCACCGGGCGTCTGGGCGAATCGCTTGGCGGCATCCGGATAGTAAAGGCATATACCGCCGAGAAACGTGAGGAACTGTCGTTCGCCCGCGGAGCTCATAAATTATTTAGAAACATCGCCAAAAGCGTGACCGGAGTTTCCGCGATCGGTTCCTTTTCATCGGTGCTTATCGGCGCGGTTGCGGTGGTGATGATCATTTTCGGCGGTTCGGC
>CALDGX010000098.1 GCA_937941715.1 uncultured Chloracidobacterium sp.
GACTCACCCGACTTACGGTCGTGTTTTATGAATTTTCAAAGATCAGTTCAATACTAGATTCTATCACATATTGCAGAGATGCGGTAATGTCGCAAAGATGACACGCATCGAAACGGTCTTCCTTGGGCGATCGCTGCGATGGTGAACCGTTTCGTCAGGCTCGAAACGCGCGTTGTCGGGCGAACGCGCCGTCCAATATTGCGCGAGTCCGTTGCCGTTCGTGAAATGGCCGCAAACTACCCCCGTTTCCGCTCTGATATCAAACCGGTGCAGCACATCGGCCGTAGGTCGGGTTCGATAATTGAAACAATCAGAGGGCAATAGGCGTAACCTTTCGCATCACACGGGCATTTGCCCGATATTTTATCAGCGACATTAGAAAGGAGTTATATGAGTATCAGTAGTGGAACTCGCCGCGTCGCCGCGGCGGTCTTGATCGGTGTTTTTGGGTTGGGAACGATGCTGCAGGCACGCCCGCTGCAGTCGTTTTCGGCGTTTGACGGGGACGAAAAGCGTCCGCTGCCGGCGGTCAACTGGATCAGGAGCCGTCACATTGACGTCATCCATTTGGACATCGACCTGCGGTTCGACTGGGAAAAGGAAAGTGCCCTCGGCGTAACCGGCGTGACCCTTGCACCGTTTTCCGACACGGACAAATTTACGCTTGACGCGGCGATGATGACCATCAATTCGGTCAAACTCGCGGGCGGCGGGCCCCTGCGGTTCGCCTACGACGCTAAGAAGGACAACGATAACCTCGAGGTCACACTCGACCGTGTTTATAAGGCCGGCGAGGTAGTCAAGGTGGTCGTCGATTATTCGACCAATTATGTGAATAAGGCCGATAGCGGCGACACGGCGATCGGCGGCTTCGGACGCGGACTGCGTTTCATCAAACCCACCGCCGACGACCCGAAAAAGCCGCGGCAGATATGGTCGCAGGGCGAATCCGAATTTAACCGATACTGGTTTCCTTCGTACGACAGCCCGAATGATTTTCGGACGACGGATATGAAAGCGACCGTCGCCCGGCCGTTTTCGGTCGTCGGCAACGGCAAACTTGTCGAGACCAAAGAGAACAGCGACGGTACACGCACCTTTCACTGGAAGATGGAACAGCCGTACACCAACTATCTGACGTCGATCGTCGTCAGCGAAACGACGCCCGTCGTGCAGGATTTTGACGGCATCCCGGTGTATAACTACGGCTATGTCAACGAGACAAAAGAGGTCGCGGCGACGGTCAAGAACCTGCCCGCGACGATGCGTTTCTTTTCGGAGATAACGGGCGTCAAATACCCGTACGCCAAATATTCACAGGCGTTTGTCGAAGATTTTGGCGGCGGAATGGAGAACATCTCGGCGACGACACAGATCGAAGAGATGATCCACGACGAACGAGAACTGCTCGAAACTGACAGCGAAGGACTGCAGTCGCACGAACTTGCCCACCAGTGGTTCGGCGACTATGTAACTTGCCGTGATTGGGGTCAGATCTGGCTCAACGAGAGCTTTGCGACCTATATGCAGGCGATGTGGACCGAAAAGCTGAAGGGCCACGACGAATTTCTTTACACCGACGTTCGTGGAAATCAAGATTCGACCATCGGCACATGGAATCAAGGCAACCGGCGGCCGATCGTGACGAAGTACTTTGCGGACAAGGACGGTATGTTCGACACATACGCCTATCCGGGCGGCGGTTCGGTCCTGCATATGCTAAGAAAGCACCTCGGCGACAAGGCCTTTTTTGCCTCACTGAAGCACTATTTGACCCAAAACGCCCATCAGCCCGTTTCGACCGAGGACCTGCGGATCGCGATCGAAGAAACAACCGGGCAGTCGATGGACTGGTTCTTCGACCAGTGGCTGTACCGCATGGGTCATCCGGTCTTTGAGGTCACACAGAGCTATGACGACGCCAAACGCGAGTTGACGCTCAACGTCAAACAGACGCAGAAGCCGGACCTCAATAACGAGTATCCGCAGACCGCATACTTTCAGAGCTATGTCGATATCGCGATCGATAACAAGGTCAGCCGTGTATGGCTCAAGCCGCAGGCCGAAAATACGTTCACTTTCAGCTCGGCGGCAAAGCCGAAACTGGTCAATTTTGACTACGAAGGCACACTGCTCAAGGAGATGAAGTTTGAAAAATCGACCGACGACCTTCTCTACCAGATGGCGAACGATAAAGACGTGATCGGCCGGCGTTGGGCAATGAATCAGCTCGAGGGCCGGGCCGGCGGTGAGGACCGTCAGCGGATCATTGACGCATTGGTCAGGTCGGCCGAGAGCGATCAGTTTTGGCGCATTCGCCGTGCGGCGTTGTCGGTGATCGCCAATATCTACTCGCCCGACCCGAGGCCGGGCCAGGAGCGTCCGGCAGCGAAGCTCGACGCCGGCGTCGAGGCGGCCGTGGTACGGCTGACCAAGGCGAAGGAGGTCCAGATCAAGGGCGACGCGATGGAGTTGCTCGGCGAGACCCGTGATAAGAAGTACGCCGATATCTTTCTGGCAAACCTCAACGACCCGTCGTATGAGGTGATCGATCAGGCGTCGCTCGCACTGGCCCGCGTCAAGGATCCGCGTGCCTTTGACGCTCTGGTCAAACTGACCTCAACGCCCTCGTGGAAAGGCCGCATTCAGATGGCCGGGCTCAACGCCCTAGCCGAACTGGGTGACGCACGGGCATTTGAAACGGGCTATAAGATGGCGACTGACAAGGAACTTTCGGTCCTGATCCGGACGGCGGCGGTGGTCGTCGTCGGCAAGACCGGCAAGGGCGACACGCGGGCGTTTCCGCTGATCTTTGATAAGTTCAAAGCGGCGTTCAACTCCGGGAACGTTCAGGGCATCCAGAACGGTATCATTGCGATCGTCAAGCTCGGTGATCCCCGCGGGCAGGAAGCCATCGACATGGTCAAAGCCAAGTTCAAGAGCAATGCCGGTGCGATGCAGTGGCTCGCAGGGCAGGAGGCCGCACTAAAGGCCAACGCCAAACAATAGCGGCCGGACATAACGCGTAAAAAAAGGCGGGCCTCAGGGCCCGCCTTTTTGTTATTCAAATCGTTAAAAGAACTAGTTTGCTCCGTCGGGTATGATCTCGACCTTGACGTTGAACGAACCCGAGTTGTCATCGAGGTAACCCTCATTAATGCCCAGGAAAAGGGCACCGTCGCGGGTCGCGATGAATTCGCGTTCGGCACCGATATAGATAAAGTCGTTGTTGTCGTCGCCGATCACCGCGATCAGAGCACCGGTCGGGACGTTCTTGAGCAGCTTCTGATCATCGTTGAGTTCCGAAACGCCCGACGGCGTTGACGAATTGCCCTTACCGAGCGAGACCTTGCCGTCGCCCGAAACACGGATCTTCTGGCCCTTTTTGAGGACCCAGCCGGAGTTGGTCCAGCCGTTGGCGGTGTTGTCGGCGAGGACCTTGACGTTCCAGACGATCGGTTTGAGCTTGCCGCCCTTCGGTGCCGAGCTCGGAGTTGTTGACGCTCCCGAGTTCGAGCCAAGTTTGATGTTCTCGGTCGTTATGACCTTGGGCGTGGATGTGGTGCTGGCGTTTATCATCGTCGGGTTGCCGTTATTTGCCGTCGAAGGCGTCGTCATCGGCATCTTTTCCGGGGCGTCGAACTGGATCGAATCGATCTCGGCGGCCGAATATGTGAGCTGCTTCATTCGCGAACCCTCGCCGATGGCGATCGTAAATTTGCCGCCCGCAAAGCTGACGATCCGCCCTTTGAGAATGCTGCCGTCCTTGAGCCTGATCGTGTCGGCAAAGGCGGCAAGCGACATAGTGAGAATAAGTGCGGCTGAGATCGAGATCTTAAAAATTCTTGAGCTAAATGACATATTTCCTCCAGCAGATGCTAAGCAGCGGCCCTAATTTGAAACTGCGCCGGACAGGCCCTCAGGTTAACCGCAAAACAGATGAAAATTAGGGTCTTTGAGTTGCAATATTTGCGAGAAGTGCAAATTCTGGGTAAATGATACATAAAAATCCTAAGGTTGTAAATTAATTAATCATTCGTAGGCCGTTGATAACAACGAGTTTGTGGTGATGATCGTGGCCGTGAGTTTTCCACCTGTGGAAAACTCAGTTGGTCATCGTTCTCGGAAAATGCCGAATAGCGGAATGACCGCGGATCAGTGTCGGGAGAACTGACCGAGACGTGTGAGCAAGGCCCTTGAATAAAGACCGAAAATGTGCCACAAGTTAGTTGGATATTTTAGATAGAGCGGGTCCGCCGACCACAGATCGCCGCCGGCGGAACGGAGGTGCCAGATGAAACATTTGATCAGAAGCGTCCCGAGTCTCACGTTGGCAGTACTTTTCACCGCCGCCGGTATTGCGGCCCAATCCGGAACGCCTGTTCCGACACCGGCAGCGACACCGGTCCCGAAGATCGACCAGATCGAAGAAGAAAAGAAACTCATTCAGAAAGAGACCGAACTGATCAAAGCTCGGATCGAGTACCTCAAGGCTATCAGCGAGGCATCAGGTTCGAGCAGCATCACTAAGGATACGAGCGGCGGCAAGACCACGTTTGCCACGCCCGAACCGACGCCGGTCGTCGAGGTCACGGCTTTGAGCTACGAGGCTCTCGACGAGGTCGCCGATAAGGTCGAGCAGCGGGTCAGGCCGCACATTGGCGGTTATGACCGGTTAGTGCTGTTTTATGAGCCCGACTTCCTGGCTCTTTCGCGATACCGCATCTATCGCGAACAGGCAAAGGTGGCATTGGCGAACTATAAGGCGTTCATCACGGCACTACGCGAATCGGAGAACCGCGGCGGGCCGAAGATCGCCGGGGTCGAGTCGGGCGACAATCGCGGAGGCGGCCTGATCACGGGCCTCAGTATTCCGTCGATGGCCGGCACGACGATCAAATCGGTGGCGGAACTGATCTCGCTCTTTCGCACGGACCGCACGATCACCGAATCGCTGGATACGATCGATAAACGCGGCGCCGTCAATGCCGTGATCGCCGGCCGGATGCTTAACGCGGTCAACGGCCTGCGAGTGTACAATCCGGAACAGTTCGTCCCGGAATACGATGTCGGCATCGGTGATGAAAATTCGTTTTACAACACCCTCGCCGAACTCCAGGCGGCGAGCGCCTTTATCGAATATTTTATCGACACTAATAAAAGGCAGGGCGAGGGCCGTCAGCCCGGCGACGAACTGGCCCGCTTTTTGGCGACGGCAAAGGTCATAAAGGGCCAGTTCGATGCGCTGTCGTTTGCCATCACGCCGGATATTTTTCCGGAAACGCCCGCCGAAAAGAATGACGCCACCGAGTTTAGAAACATGGTGAGGGCCGAGAAACTTGACCGTTTCATGAGGAACGCGTCCCGCGGAACGGGCGTTCTGCGGGTCCGGCTGATCGCGTCGGGCGGCAGCCGGCGAGAGAGCCGCAACCTATTGCTCGGCAACAAGATAGATTACAGCGGCAGTGCCGTCATCGAAGTGTCGCTATACGACGCCGACGGCACGATGCGCCTGTCGGAGGTGATCCGGCACCACACGGGATTTCGGAAATTCAAACCGCGGGTGAACGTCCAGCCCTAAATACCGGACCCGGAATTCAGCGCCAGTTCTTTTCTTCGAGTATCTGAATATAGTTGCTCCGCTCGTAACCGGCAGGATCGGAGACGTGCTGCTGGCTCATCGCTCCTTTGAACGAGTCGATCGAAACGAACTGCATCTCGGTCATGTACCGATGCAGGTCCTCGAGAATCTCTCCGATCCAGCCGATACCGTGTTTGAGCAGGGCCGAGGCGACCATCGCCGCGTCCGCACCCGCAAGAAGGTACTTGATCAGCTCTTTGGCACCATGGACGCCGGTCGTCGCCGCAAGCGAGACAGGTACACGACCATACAGCACTGCGATCCAGAGCAACGGCAGGCGGATCTCGGCCGGAACGCTTAACTCCAGATTTGACAGCACTTTGAGCTCCTCTATATCAAAATCAGGCTGATAGAAGCGATTGAACAGAACGAGGGCGTCGGCCCCGGCCATCGCCATCTGCTGGCACATATGGCCGACAGATGAAAAGTACGGGTTCATCTTGACGGCGATCGGTATCCTGACCGTGCTCCGGACGAGCTGAACGATGTCCAAATATCTCAATTCGACATCGGTCGCCGTCAGCCTGATGTCGGCCGGGATGAAGTAAACGTTGATCTCGAGCCCGTCGGCCCCGGCCTGTTCGATCTCGCGAGCGTACTCGATCCAGCCGTCGGCGGTGATGCCGTTGAGACTGGCGATGATCGGAATATCGACTCGTTCCTTGGCCCGCCGGATGACCTCGAGGTACTGGCCCGTGCCGACCGAGAAATCCTCAAGGCCCGGAAAGAAATCTGCCGCCTCGGCGAAGGCGTTGGTCGTTGAGCTCAGAACCATTTCGGCCTTGGCGGCCTCACGGCGAATCTGCTCCTCGAACAGCGAAAACAGAACCACGGCCCCGGCACCGGCGTCCTCCATCGCGGCGATATTATCAACCTTTTGCGAAAGCGGGTTGGCTGAAACGACCAGCGGCGTCCGCAGGTTAAGTCCCATGTATCGTGTGCTTAGATCGAGCATTTTTTTGATTCCTATAAAACGGGCTGAAACGAGCTTGCACCGTAGCCGGCCATATCTTCGTACGTTTTCCAGCGGAGGTCGACGATCTCCTGAGCCAATTGCATAAGCCGCTCGGCCTCCTCCGGCTGAGTTTGCGTGAGCACTTTGTACCGGAGTTCGTTGTAGGCGTATTGCCGCAGTGAGATGGTCGGTTTGGGCGAATCGAGCACGAACGGGTTCTTTCCGTTCTTCCGGAGCACCGGATTGTACCTGATCAGCGGAAAATAACCGGACGCGACGGCCATCGCCTGCTGGCTGAGTCCTTTTTCCATATCGATGCCGTGCGCGATGCAGTGGCTATAGGCGAGCACCAGCGACGGGCCGTCGTACGCCTCGGCCTCGCGAAGTGCGATCAGCGTTTGCTGCGGATTGGCCCCCATCGCGATCTGGGCGACGTAAACGTTGCCGTACGAGATCGCCTGCAGTGCAAGGTCCTTTTTTCCGACGCGTTTGCCGGCGGCCGCAAATTTGGCTGAAGCGGCAGTCGGCGTTGCCTTGGACATCTGCCCGCCCGTGTTCGAATAAACCTCGGTGTCGAGCACCAGAACATTGACGTTCCTGCCCGTCGCTAACGCATGGTCAAGCCCGCCGGCACCGATATCATAAGCCCATCCATCGCCGCCGATGAGCCAAATGCTGCGGTGGACGAGTTGATCGGCCATCGACAGAAGGTGTTTGGCGATCGGCATGTCGAGTTCGAGGAGTTTTTCTTTGAGCGTTTCGACACGCATCCGCTGAGAGTTGATCTCACTCTCGAGATGCTGAGGGGCGTTGATCAGGTCATCGACGAGCTGCCCGCCGAGATGCGGCCGCAATTCGGTCAATAACTGATGGGCGGTGCTGAGTTGCTTATCAGCCGTCATCCGCATACCGAGGCCGAATTCGGCATTGTCCTCGAAAAGGGAATTGGACCATGCCGGCCCGACACCCTTCGCATTCTTGGTCCAGGGGGTCGTCGGCAGATTGCCGCCGTAGATCGACGAGCAGCCGGTCGCGTTGGCGACGAGAAGGCGGTCGCCGAATAACTGCGTCAGGACCTTGATATAAGGCGTTTCGCCGCAACCGGCACACGCCCCCGAAAATTCGAAATACGGGTCAAGGAACTGTACACCGTGCACGGTCGAGAAGTTGACGTCTGTCTTTTCGTTAGCGGGCAGCGCCTCGTAAAACGCGATATTGGCCCGTTCGGCGTCGAGGTCGCCGGGCTTTTCGGCGATGTTTATCGCGCGTTTGCGGGTCGTCCGATCCTCGACCGGGCAGACCTCATGGCAAAGGCTGCAGCCGGTACAATCCTCGAGATAGACCTGCAGCGTGAATTTGGTCTCGGGGAAACCGCGGGCGTTTATAGGCGCCGACTGAAAGCCCTCAGGTGCGGCGGCCAGATTGTCACGATGATAGAATTTCGAACGAATTACGCTATGCGGGCAGACAAAGCTGCAGTTGCCGCACTGAATACACGAGTCGGGTTCCCAAACGGCGATCCGATTCGAAACATTCCGTTTTTCCCACTTGGAAGTACCGCTCGGGTACGTGCCGTCGGCTGGCATCATACTGACAGGGATGTCGTCGCCGCGGCCCTCGATCATCATCCGTGTGACCGTTTTGACAAAATCGGGTGCGGCGGCGGGAATGCCGCGGGCGGCGGCGGGCTCGGCCGTCGTGAGAGTGGGGACCTTTACCTCTAACAAATTCTCGAGCGTCTTGTCGACCGCTTCGAAATTCTTGTCGATCACGGACTGACCCTTTTTGTAATAGGTCTTTTCGATCGCTTTTTTGATCTGTGCGATCGCGTCGTCCGGCGGCAGGACACCCGAGAGTGCGAAAAAGCACGTTTGCATGATCGTGTTTATCCGCCCGGCCATTCCGGTCTTCTTGGCGACGTCGGTCGCATCGATCACGTAGAATTTGATCCGTTTTTCGATCAGGTCACGCTGAACCGACAGCGGAAGACGGTCCCAGACCTCATCTGGCCCATACGAACTGTTAAGCAGAAACGTCGCTCCCTCGCGGGCAAAGGCGAGCATTTCTTCCTTTTCGATAAAATTGAACTGATGGCAGGCGACAAAATCAGCCGAACTGATCAGGTACGGAGCCCTGATCGGGCGTTTGCCGAAACGCAGGTGCGACACTGTTTTTGCACCCGATTTTTTCGAATCATAGACGAAGTAGCCCTGAGCAGACAGATCCGTATTCTCGCCGATGATCTTGATGCTATTCTTATTGGCACCGACCGTGCCGTCGGCACCGAGGCCGAAGAACAGTGCCTGTGTCCAGTCTGATTCGTCGAGCTTGAACGAGTGGTCGACCGGAATGCTTGTGTTGCTGACATCGTCAATAATGCCGACGGTAAAGTGATTCAGCGGGTTCGCGGCGGCGAGGTTGTCGAAAACGGCCTTGACCATCGCAGGCGTAAATTCCTTTGACGAGAGGCCATAGCGCCCGCCGATGACGAGCGGCATCTCACTGATGGTGCCCGCCGAAACAGCCTCCATCAAAGTGATCATCACGTCCTGATACAACGGCTCGCCGGATGCGCCGGATTCCTTTGTACGGTCTAGCACAGCGATATTCCTGACCCCGGCCGGAATTGCAGCGATCAGGTCGGCAGCCGGGAACGGGCGGTACAGCGATATCTGTACGACGCCGACCTTTGAGCCCTGTGACGCCATAAATGCGGCGGTCTCGTCCGCGGTCTCGACGCCCGAGCCCATCAAAATTAAGACGCTTTCAGCATCGGCCGGCCCGAAATAGGTGACCGGCGCGTATTTACGGCCAGTGAGGGCGGCGAACTTGTCCATTTCGTCGCGGACGATCGCCGGCACGGCATCGTAATACTTATTGACCGTTTCGCGGCCCTGAAAATATACGTCCGGATTTTGCGCCGTGCCGCGAATGAATGGCCGCGACGGATCGAGCCCGCGCCTGCGATGTTCGATGACCAGATCGTCATCGATCATTGCCCGGATCTGTTCATCGTTTAGAAAATGGATCTTATTGACCTCGTGCGAGGTGCGGAAACCGTCGAAGAAATGTATGAACGGGATGCGCGAACGCAGCGTCACAGCCTGTGCGATGAGGGCCATGTCGTGGGCCTCCTGCACGCTTGCCGAGGCGAGCATCGCAAAACCGGTCGTTCGGGCGGCCATTACGTCCTGATGATCGCCGAAGATCGACAGGGCCTGGGCGGCAAGCGATCGGGCGGCGACGTGAAAGACGGCGGACGTCAATTCGCCGGCGATCTTGTACATATTCGGGAGCATCAGCATCAGGCCCTGTGACGCCGTAAACGTGGTCGTCAAAGACCCGGTCTGGAGCGCTCCATGGACGGTGCCGGCGGCTCCGCCCTCGCTCTGCATCTCGATCACTTCGGGCGTATTGCCCCAGATATTCTTGATGTTCTTCGCCGACCATTCGTCGGCAAATTCGGCCATCGCCGATGACGGCGTTATCGGGTAGATCGCGCAAACTTCGTTGACGCGATAGGCGACGTAGACCGCGGCTTCGTTGCCGTCGAGTGTGACGATCTGTTGATCTTGCTGATTCATTGATTTGACGCCTCCGGTTCAGCAGCCATTTCGATGGCGTGACAAGGACATTGTTCGTAACAGACTCCGCAGCCCGTACATAGCTTGTAGTTAAATTTGTATCGTTTGCCGGGGCCGAGCTTGATAATGGCGTGTTCCGGACATGCACCGAAACAACCGTCGCACTCAAAACAGTTGCCGCACGACAGACAGCGTTCGGCCTCATATCGGGCTTCGTCAGGGGTCAGTCCGGCGACGATCTCGTCAAATCCGGCGACCGCCGCCTCGGGTTCGATGTGCGGCTGTTGTTTAGGGTCGGCCTTTGTCCGATACCAAACGTGCAGTTGATCGATCGTCACGAGCGGATTGCTCGGAGCCTTGTGATAGCTCGTGCCGGTGAGCCACGAGTTGATGTTGCGGGCGGCCTTTTTGCCGTGTCCGGTCGCGATCGTCACCGTCCGTTCGCTCGGCACCATATCGCCGCCGGCGAAAATTCCGGGGTGGCCCGTCATCATATTTTGGTCGACCAGGACGGTGCCGTCTTCCTTGAATTCGATGCCCGGGACGGCCCGTAAAAAGTCTGTCTCGGTGTCCTGGCCGAGTGCGAGGATGACGGAATCGGCCTCGAGCGTCTCGAATTTGCCGGTCGGATAGGGCTTGCCGTCGCGAATCTCCATCTGCTCGACGGTGACCTCGGTCGACTCGAGATGTTTGATCGTGCGGAGCCAGTGGATCTTGATGCCCTCACTCAATGCTTCGTCGGCCTCAAAGTCGTGAGCCGGCATATGCTCTCGGTCTCGGCGGTATATGATCAGGGCCTCTTCGGCACCGAGCCGCTTGGCGGTACGGGCGGCATCCATGGCGGTATTGCCGCCGCCGTACACCGCGACGCGTCGTCCGATGTGCGGTGCGTTGCCCAACTCGACTTCCTTTAGGAAACTGACCGCGTCGAGTATCTTTCCGGCGTCGCGTGCCGGGATCGCCGTTTTTTTACCGATATGTGCACCGATCGCGATAAATACCGCGTCAAATCGGCCGTCTTCCATCTCGGCGAGCACGTCGCTGACCTTATGATCAAGTTTGATAGTCACCCCGAGTCGGAATATACGGTCGATCTCAGCTTGGAGCACATTTCGCGGCAGGCGATATGCCGGAATGCCGAAATTCATCATTCCGCCGGCCATCGGGCCGGCCTCGAATATGGTCACCTCATGGCCGAGACGCGTCAGGTGATATGCTGCCGACAAGCCGCTCGGGCCGCCGCCGATGACCAGGACACGCTTGCCGCTGATCGACGCGGGCTTGTAAAAATCCCAGTTATTTTCGATCGCCAGATCACCCAGGAACCGCTCGATCGAGTGAATGCTGACCGGGCTGTCGAGCGAAGTGCGGTTGCAGGACGTTTCGCAGGGGTGATAACACACACGGCCGTGTACCGCCGGCAGGGGATTTTCGTCGGTCAACTTTTCCCAAGCGTCGCGATATTTACCAGCCTGAGCGAGGGCAAGCCAGGACTGGATGTCCTCGCCGGCCGGGCAGGCGTTATTGCACGGCGGAAGAAAATCAACGTATTCCGGCCTTTGAGTACGGATCGGCCCGGTACCGGTGCTATGGCCCGCCAAATCGGTTTTTGTCGTCAGATCTGTCTTTAAAATAGTCATCACTCCAAAATTCTAGCCCCGTTTCGGACATTTCAATGTGATTCAGGTCACGTTCGCGGTGAGAAATTTCACTTGCGCCCATATTGCACGAGCGGCCGGACGACGGATTTGGCTGTGACGATTCGCTGGTCGAGGTGGCGTGGTGAACGGAGAAAATTGACGCTGATCAAACCACACTCTGACAAAATGCAAAAGGCGAACCGCGAAGTTCGCCTTTTGAATAATTGCTGATGCAATTCTGGAGCCGGTGATCCGACTTGAACGGACGACCTGATGATTACAAATCAACTGCTCTACCAACTGAGCTACACCGGCTAGTGCGGATGACCGCAAGCGAAGATGATAGCAAAAAGTCCTTTTCGTGTCCAAATGAAGGCAGTTGAATAAGTGTTGAACAATGTAAAAAAATGTTGACCTTTAAGCAAGAAAACTGCTAACATCTAAGGAGTCTGATGGTCAATATTTCGACCTCGCCCGCAATCTTTGGTCATACTAAACATATTCAACTCACCCATACCTGAGTAGTTAAAAAGGAGAAAATCGTGAATTTCCAATCATTTTGCAAGAGAACTTTCTTTGCCGGGTGCATATTAGCCGCGACATCGGCGATCATCGTATTCGGACAAACGCCGAGGGCGACCCCGACACTCGTAATGGGTGAAGCGGCGAAGCCGAAAGCCATTGCGGGCAATACCAATCTGTATTGTGCCGGCTACATTCAGCAAAGCGCGATGGCGACAGGTAACCGCATCATCGGCGGCAGTTCCGAGGCCGAGACCTATAATTATGATGAAAAGGACTTTCTCTACATCAATATGGGCAGCGACAAAGGGGTGAATGTCGGCGACACGTTCGCTGTCGTCCGTCCCCGCGGCGAGGTAAACAGCCGGTGGTCGAACAAGACCGATCTTGGCTTCTACGTTCAGGAACTCGGAATGGTCGAGGTCGTGCGTGTGAAATCCGACCACTCGGTGGTTCGGATAAAAGTCTCGTGCGACAGCATTCACGTCGGTGATATCGTCCAACTTACAGCAAAGCGCGTGAGCCCGATCGCAAATGTCGGCCGTCAATTGGATCAGTTTGCAGATCCCTCCGGAAAGGCCCGGGGAAGGATCCTGATGTCGCGGGACGGTGCCGAGATGCTCGGGCGTGACTTTATCGCGTATGTCGACCTCGGGATGGATGACAATACCCAGATCGGAGACAGACTGACGGTCTATCGCCCGCTCGGAAAAGGCAACATAACACAGACCCCGCAGAAAGAAGCAGTAAGCGCCCGCGACGAGAGTTTTCAGAGCGACGTATATCGCGGAGGCAAGTTCTCAAATCAGGCTCAGAGGCGCGATGGTGACAAGGCCGAGGGGCGTGTTGTCACATCGTTCGAGGCCAAGCAAAACAGGCCCGAGCTGCGAAAGGTAGTCGGCGAGGCGGTGGTGCTGAACGTAAAAGAGCGGACGGCGACGATCGTTATTACCAAGACGGCCCAGGAGGTTCACACCGGAGACTGGGTCGAGATACAGTAGCCAGAATCAGCAGCACAAGGGAGATCGAGCGGGCCGTATTCACGTACGGCCCGTTTTCTATTCAACGGTCTTCTTTTCAAGGGCGATCCGTTTTCGTTCGACGAAAAAGTACGAGAAATAATCCCACATTGACCAGATCGACGTGATGACGGCGATCCAGAGGGCACCGCGGCCGACGAGATAGCCAAAGACCTTCCAGTCATTGGCCGTGATCGCGAAATTGGCAAGGTCGGCGAATGCGACCCGAACCTCTTCGACCTTCCAGAACATCGCCGGATAGTCGAGGCCGAAATTAGAGACCGGCGGTGTGCCGTTCGCCGCCGCGACCAGAAGCGCCACGACCGCGACACATTGCGCCCACATCTTTACCTTGCCGAGATTCTGGGCCTGAATGACCACGCCTTCGCTCGCTGCGACCGAACGGAGCCCGGTGATGATGAATTCGCGGCCAAGGATCAGGACGACAGCCCACGACGGTGCCAGATGCTTTTCGACGAGAACGATCAAGGCCGCCGAGATCAGGAGTTTGTCGGCGATCGGGTCCAGGAACTTGCCGAGGGTTGAAACCTGATTTCGCCGACGGGCAAGCTGGCCGTCCAAAATGTCAGAAAGCGACGCGATCAGGAATATCACGACAGCAAGTGCGTAACCGCTGATGCCAAACCACTTTTCGGCGACCGGCGTCAACAGAACGACCACGAGCAGCGGCACGATCACTATCCGACCCAATGAAATGTAATTTGGCAGATTCACAACGCTTATCTAGAGTTTATGCCGATGGCGGCCAAACATCAAGAATTAGGCATTTTGCAAAAAAAGGACGGCCATGGGCCGTCCTTTACCTGTTTTACTCCGGTCGATGTTACGGAAGGAAATTGAGCTGTGAGAATGTTCCCGGAAAATTGACCAGATTCGGAAAGACCGACGCCTGATCTGCCGGTGACAACCCGAACCAGCGGGCAAACGTCGACGCGTACTGATCGACCGATGTCGTTGGTATCCAACGTCCGCGAGGTGCGGTTCCGGAATCGGTATCATCATTTCCGCCCTGAACGAGCGTCGGAAAATAGGTTCCCGTCCCGTCCGGCCTCAGGCTGCCGTAAAAGTCGCCGCCGAGGACCGAACCGCCCATAACGAACATGTGGTTGCCCCACGCGTGATCGGAACCGACCGTCGCTCCGGAGCCCGCCGGATTGAGCGTGCGTCCAAAATCCGAAAGGGTGAACGTCGTGACATCATTGCTGACGCCCTGGACGACCATTTCGTCGTAAAAAGCACGCATCGCCTGGCTGAACTGAGTGAACAGATTGACCTGTCCGGTCAACTGGCTCGTGTGAGTGTCAAATCCGCCGATCTGAACGTAAAAGATCTGCCGGTTAACATTCAGATCGAGCCGCTTTTTGATCAAACGGGCGACCTGTTTGAACTGGCGTCCGATACTGGTGGCGGGGAAAGTGACAGTCACTTCCTGCGACGTCTGAAGTGCCGAGTTCGCCTGCATCGCAAGGTCGGTAACGTGACTCGCGGCAGCGATGTAGTTAGCCGAAAGGTCCTGTTGACGAAGAGCGTTAAAGGCATTCAATCTGGCCAGGGTCGAGCCCGTCGGATTTGTGCCAAAGCCGGCCGGATTCAATACGTTTGCCAGTGACGTATTCGAATCGGCGATCGCGAGCGGCAGCGTCGTCTGGCCCGCCGTAAATAACTGCGAACCGGCGATCGAAGTCACCATCGGGATCAATCCGGTCGGGTTATTGGCCGTATTCATCCGGTCGGCCAGCTTTCCGCCCCAACCTGTGAAAGCCTGAGTATTGGAAATGCTCGTTTGGGCCTGATTGACCTGGTCCGAATGCGAAAAGAGCTGATACGGCTTTTGAAAAGCCGAACTCTGATACTGGGCTTTGGTCAACGGCCGGACGAGGTTGCCGACGTTCGGGACGATCGCCAATTTTCCAAGGCCGTAGAGCTCGTGAATGCCGTTGTTGACGATCGTGGTTCCGTTGATGGTCTGCGGGCCGAGCGACGGATGCAGTCCGTACGTCAGATTGCTGATCCGCGGTACCGATATAGGCAGCAACTGGGCCTGCGGTATCGCCAAGCCCTGAGTGTTACGTGCGGCGGCGTAAGCGTCGTAGTTGCTGACCGTCGCGTCGCTATGGTTCGGTATCACCATGTTGTTGCCGTCATTGCCGCCGGACCAGAACAGAAGCACGAGTGCCTTGTAGGAATCGCCGCCGGCGGACTGACTGTCGATCACCCGCTGAGCCATCGCGCTCATAGCTCCGAGGTGATGCATCTGGGTGGCGAGTGCGACCATACCAAGGGCACAACCGCCGGATTTTTTCAAAAAGTCACGTCTTGTTTCTTTCATTGATGTCACCTCTGTACTTGATATTGTGACGATGTGGCCACAAGGTAAATTGCCTGTCGAACTCGCCCGAGATTGTCGGTTGACACCACGCTGGTGACTGCCGGCAGTATGGTCGCCTTCATTTGGGGCGACATCGTGCCATGCAGCATTCGGTTGTTGAGCTCGTCGAGCAGCAAGTTGCCGGTCGCATCCGATGCTGAGATCGCGATCAGGTCGCCAAAATCCAAGGTCGTACCGTTTGGTGAATTCGGAACGCTGACCGGTACCGGTGCACTGGTCGGGCTTGGGACCTGAAGCGTCGAGAATATGAAACGGTTGACGAAATTGGTGCGGCCGATCGACGTTCCCGTCGTCATGATCGCAAATTCGGGGCCGAGCAGCGTCGTTCCGGGCACCTTGTAGTCAGGCGGATAAAAGTTGAATACGGTCGGCGACAAAAACGGCGTCTGAGCCATACCGGTGAACTCCGCTCGTCCTACAAGATAGCCGTCCGACTGTGAAAGGCCGTCGGCCGATCTGACGCCGAAGTTCCGCAGGATATTTGTCGCAAACAGGACCGGTTCACGGAGTTTACCGTAATTCGGGTCGGTCTTGACGTTCCCGCGTGCCTCCGGGTCGAGCAGGATCGCCCTGATCACCGCCTTCATGTCACCGCGGACGCCAGATCCATTATTGTTGAAGGCAGCCGCAACGCGGCCCACATAGGCAGGCGTCGGGTCGCTGGTGACAAGCTGTTGGATCAGGATCTTGCCGATATACGGTCCGACATTCGGGTGATTGAAGATATTGTCCAGAGCCTGATTCATCGAGTTGTTAGCATAGGTCTCGATGTTTGGCAGCGTCGTGCAGTTCGTACAGGCGGCGACATTCGTCGTGGTCGAACCGGGATAAGTCAGCAGCGTTTTTGCGGTCAGGTCGTGGCGGTTGTTTCCGACCGTCGTAACACCCGCATTGATCAGCAGCGGGTCGATAAAGTTGACCGTTCCAACCGCGAGATTCGGACACAGTGCAGGCGTCTGGCAGAAACCCCAACCGGTGAGCACCTTGGTCAGATTATTGACAACATTCTGATCATAGGTCGGGATCGGATTGTTGTTGCCATCGAGCATTAGCGTGCCGTCCTGATTGAGCATGAACAAACCGATCGAGAACAGCTGCATTATCTCGCGAGCATAGTTTTCATTCGGGTTTGTGCGGGTGCTGATCGCCATGTCGAGATAGCCGCCCATCGCCGGATTGAGCGTCATGTCTTTCATCAGGTTGCGGAAATTGCCGAAAGCGTGCTTTGAAAGCACTTTGTGATATTCGACCATGTGGCGACCCTGTTGGACGTCGACGCCCGACGTGACCCAGATCTGATTGAGAGCCCACGAGACCCGATGCCGAAGCTGAGCGTCGCCATAAAACGCCTCTCGGAAAAACCAGATCTGCGGCTGGTACATCGAATACGTATCTCTTACACACGTCACCGGAACGTCGTCGGCTCCGCCGTCGCATAATGGATCGGTACCGATATTCGCCGGTTTAAGCGGCTGATTCGGGTATGGATTGGCGGCCGACGGATACGGGGCCTCAAATTGTTCGGTCAGCCACGTTCGAAGTCCGATTCGGCGGATCCGTGCATCCAGTGCCGGAGTAGGGCCGAAAGTGGCCTGTTCGAGGAACCGCATACGGTCGCCGGACCATCGATATCCGACAAAATCAGGCGTGCTCGGCGTCGCAGGTGAGCCTTTGGATATCCGCGAGCCGTTGTATCCGACAGGCGTCGGAACCGAACCGGGAGCGTCAGCGACATTGCCGCCGACCTGCCCGAGCCCAAGCCGCACGATATTGCTGCCGAGTCCGCGCCAGGTCAACTGGATCAGAATGTCGCCGTCCTGTTCCGGTGCCGACCAATATCCGATCTCGTCGTTGAGATCGGCGGTCAGGGCATAGATGCCCGACGTCCCCTTGGTGATCTGTTCAATATCGACCACCGGAAAGCGATATTGCCGGCCGTTCTTGTCGGTTGCGTAAACGCGAAACGCGTTGGCACCTTCGCCCGGCAAAAGGCTGATATTAGTCGCGTATAAGACGACGCGGGAACCAAGACCGAAAGCCTTGGGGCCTGATTTTGCGATCTCATCCGAAGACTTTAGGATCCCGTCCGTTGCGATAGCCCTGGTCGACGCAGCTTCCGAGATGAGCACCGGGGTCGGCGAATTAGGGTCAGGGTCTTCTTGGGCAAATGCGAATGCGGCGATCGCCGACAATACCAAGGTAATTGCCGTCAAACGCTTCGCTGAACTCGCTATCCAGCTATACATAACCGTTTTCCTCCTGAGGACTGAAAAAGAATTGTCTTCGAATCGAATGGCGCAAAGGGAGGGACGCCGTTAAAAAATGTTTTACCATCCGAGAATACACTATTATACCGAGAAACTCAATCGATTTTTTTGGCAGTGAACTCCAGTCAATAATTATCTTAGACGAGCCAAATCTCGTTTTGGCCGAAAAACAAATATTCGGCCCCGATCTCAAAATGCATTCGGTTGATTGATCGGGATATCGCTCTCAACGCCCAGCCGGAAAACCCACCAATTCTCGTCCAAACTCCTCA
The DNA here is from genome assembly GCA_937941715.1 of uncultured Chloracidobacterium sp. Taxonomy (GTDB): domain Bacteria; phylum Acidobacteriota; class Blastocatellia; order Pyrinomonadales; family Pyrinomonadaceae; genus OLB17. The sequence goes on from CALDGX010000098.1 coordinate 18,311, forward strand.
AAATATACCAGGTTGCGTCGCTCGGTCGAAAAACCGCGATGTCACATCGGCCATCGCCATCGTAATCGCCCGGCACCGGTTTGTCGCCATCGATACCAAACACGGTCTCCCGGACCTGCCCGTCCGAACTGTGCTTTGAACGCCAAACGAGACGGCCGTTGACAAACTGTCCGCCGGCAATATCGGTCTTTCCGTCTCCGTCATAGTCGCCCGGTATCGGAAAATCGACGTTTAGATAGTCGACAATATCCGGTTCCGTATATCCGCCGGCCATCGGCGACGTCCATACGTCGAACCGGGAATTGCGTTGCCCTCCAATGGCGCGAATATGTACGGCGACATCGCTGACGCCGTCGTTGTTGTAGTCGCCGAAAGCAGGCGTCCTTTCGAACGGTTCATTGTCGCAAGCGTTCATCACGTCCTTTTGAACGAGGTTCTCACCGTCCTTGATCAAAACGCCATATATACTGCACGGCTCATTCGGATCTGACTCGTCGGTTCGAAAAGTGAATACGGCAAGATCAGCTTCGGGGCCGGCGACAAAATTTCGGCTGGCTATTCCGCCGTAGCCTTTGTGATAAGTCACTGAATAACCGCCTGTCGAATACTCGATCCAATAGTCACTGGCCTCCCAGGGAAATTTCAGTTCCGGTTCCCAACTCCGGAAGACCGCAAGGTCCGTAACACCGTCGTTATCATAATCTGCCGGTGCCGGCCGATCACCGCCAAGTCCCCACGGGCGGGCGACGATCTGTCCGGTCGAACTGCTGAGGTAATAAAAGAATGAGCGGCCGCGTTCGGATATAGTCCAAATACCGGGCCGATATACCGCAATGTCGGTCTTGCCGTCGCCGTCGAAGTCAAATTTCACGGTTCGGTCTGTTGCTGAAACGGAAAGCACACCAATAACGGTGACGCCGGCAAAAACCGCCAGGCGAACAGAGACACCTCTGAGTTTTTTCCGAACATTCTTCAACGACACGACAGGAACATCCATTGAAAATATGGAGCAAATCTATATTATGTTGACTATCCAGTCAACGGCCGCCCGGGTCGGCCCAACGCAATTATATGGCAAAATTTGTGATCGGCGTTCCCGACGATTTTTCTTATCGGTTTACCGTCCGGAGCCACGGTTGGTATGACCTCGCTCCGTTTAAGCTTGAGGACGATCGCCTGAGCTTTGTGCAATCACGCGGTATTGACGGCCGTCCGGTCACGGTCTGTGTCAGCGAACATGCCGACGGGCTTGAGATCGAGGTTGAAGCGGAATGCGACCTTACCGGTGTCGAGGCGGACGTAAGGCGCATTTTGCGGATCGACGAGGACCTGACTGAATTTTATTCCCGGATCGAACAGAGCAACGCGATGATCTGGGCCAAGCTGAACGGTGCGGGCCGTTTGCTGCGATCGTCGACCGTTTGGGAAGATCTCGTAAAGACCATCTGCACCACGAACTGTTCGTGGTCGTTGACACGAATAATGGTCGCAAACCTGGTCGAGAAACTTGGAGAGCAGGGAAAGGACGGCAGGCGGTCGTTTCCGACGCCTTCGGCGATGGCTGAAATGCCGGAGTCGTTTTACCGCGACGAAATACGGGCAGGATATCGGTCGCCCTATTTTATTGAACTTGCGCGGTCGGTCGCCTCGAGCAAAACCGATCCTGAATCGTGGCTGACCTCCGAACTCCCTACCGCCGACCTGAAAAAAGAGATGAAACAGGTAAAAGGCGTAGGCGACTATGCGGCCGAGAACCTTTTAAAGTTGGTCGGCCGTTACGACGGGCTGGCACTGGACTCTTGGCTAAGGGCCCAATATTACGCCAAACACAACGGCGGCAAAAAATGCAGCGACAGCAAGATCGCTCGACACTATCGTAAATACGGCGAATGGCAGGGCTTGGCGATTTGGTGCGATATGACCGAAAGCTGGTTTGATCCGCAATCGGTAAACCCTATTTGACGTAGATCGTAAGTCATTTTTGCGTAATGATTTACAAGATCTGTGCGATCGAAAAAAAGTCAATAATTCTTCGACTTTTTATTTGGACAGTACATCTTATTCCCGAGGCGGCGTGGCCGCCGGCAATGATTTATACCAGATCGAAAAGGAGTAATTATGACAAAGAACAGCTTTCTACGATTGATGATCGGCCTCGCGGCGTTGGTGATGGTGCTTGGCCTCGCTGATACCGGCAACGCACAGCGTCGCCGAGAAACGCGGGGACGCGGGATGACCAAGGCGCAGGTCAAGGTGGTCATAAAGCGTGTCGAGGATCGCGTTGACAATTTTGTGAAGAACTTTGACAGGTCGCTTGACCGCAGCAAACTCGACGGTTCGTCGCGAGAGGACTGGCTTATGGGCCGTGCCCGCGACCTCGAATCCGCTACGGATGAACTGTCACGTGAGTTTGATCGTCGTGATACGTGGGCAGAAAACAAAGAAGAGGTTCGAAGATGCCTGAAGATCGCGAGCGACATCGATCTCAACATCAAGCGGAACAAGTATGGGGCGGTGACCGAGCAAAATTGGGATCGGGTGCGATTTGAACTCAATACGCTCGCGGATATCTATAATCTGCCGAAGGTCAGTGCGATGGTATATGGCTAGAACATTGGGTCCGGTCGCTTCGTATCAAATGGCGGGCTTAATTTGCCTGCCATTTTTCTTTATTAGCAGGGTCGTTTTTGTAGTATCATAGGCGAGTTTAGAGGCGGAGATAGTTTTGATGATCGAGACCGGAAAGACATTGCAGAATCGCTATCGGATCGATAAACAGATCGGTCAGGGCGGAATGGGTGCGGTTTATGTCGCCACTGATGAGCGATTTAACAGCATGGTCGCCATCAAAGAGACGCTTTGCATGGACGACAACTTTCGTAAGGCGATCGAGCGCGAGGCGAGACTGCTCAACAGCCTGAAGCATGCTGCGCTGCCGAGGGTTTCGGACCATTTCGAGGAGAACGACAGTCAGTTTTTGGTAATGGAGTTCATCCCGGGCGACGACCTCTCGTGCATTCTCGAGACAAAAGGAGAGCCATTTGATGTTGAACAGGTCCTGAGGTGGGCCGATCAACTTCTGGACGCACTCGACTTTCTTCACAATCAGGAGATTCCGGTCGTTCACCGCGACATCAAACCGCAGAATCTGAAGGTCACTCCGCAGGGGCAGGTCATCCTGCTCGATTTTGGCCTGGCGAAGGGAAATCCGACCGATGCCGGCCATCAAACCGCGGCCAAGAGCATTTTCGGGTACTCGCGAAACTACGCCTCGCTCGAGCAGATACAGGGAACCGGCACAGACCCGCGAAGTGATATTTATTCGCTGGCGGCGACGCTCTATCACCTTCTGACCGGCGTTGCCCCCGAGGACGCGCTGACGAGGGCGATGGCGGTTCTAAGCCAAAAGCCCGACCCGCTTGTCGCGGCAAATGCGATCAGGGCCGAGATACCGGCGGGTGTGGCGGGCGTACTGCAAAAAGCACTCGATCTGAACGCCAGCGAGCGGCCGCATACGGCCCGTGAAATGCGGCAAATGCTGGCCAATAGCGAGAATTACGCTTATCTTGCGGCCAGCGGGACAGATGCCGTCGAGCGGAACGAGGCGCACGTGTTTGCCCAACCGACGCGTTTAATGCCCGAACAGACAAATGCCGGAAACGTTCAACATACCGATGTCAAGACCGAGGTGATGTCGGCTGACGTTTCGCAGGTGACGTCGGTTCGCGGCCTCTCGGCGGCGGTTACGCCGAGCGGCGGGGCGACCTCGGCGGCTAACGCCAATACGAATGCAGCTCCGAAAAAGCGCCGAGGCATGGCAGCCTCAGCGGCGGCGGTCGCGGTGTTGGCGATCATTGGGATGGCGGCCGGCGGTGCGTATCTTTACGACCCGGCGATCTTCGGTTCGAGCGGCGGTTCCGGGCAAAACGTCGGTAACACTAAACCAACCGCCGAAAAGAACTCGGTTGTGCCGGACTCGTCCCAGAGCACCATCGGAAATACTTCGATCGACAGTAACATTCAGGCCGGAACTGCTTCAAACACGGCCTCGACGCCCGCGGAGAAGGAAAAGGCTGTTGATACGGCAGCAAAACAGCCGACCGCCGCTAAGAACGGCAAACCGGCCACGAGCGGCGATCTGAACGCCGGAGATTCGACTATCGACATACAGGCGCCGCCGGACGAAGACCTTCCCGAGAACATGGTAATAACAAAGAAAAATCCCGACGGAACGACCACGACGATGCGTATCCGCAAGCCTGGTCAGACGCCTCCGACAACAGTTCGTCCCGATATGAGGATTGACGGTCCGGCGATCGATGGGATCGATATGAGTAAGTTGACGCCCGCCCAAAGGCGAAAAGTGCGCGATGCGATACGCCGTGCAAACGGGTTACCGCCGGGCGTCCGGCCGCCGTCGCCGCCGAAATATTAAGCTGCAACACTGTTGCCCGAACTATGCTCATTGGCCCTGCCGCTGATCGCCGCTTCCAGAGCGGACGTGATCTGTTCGATGACCTCATCACTTTTTATGTCGCGGCCGCACGGGATCTCGATCTTTGGATGGTACGTGATCACAGCACGCCTGAATATTCTGGGATACTTTTGACCTTGAGGCCAGATCCGGTCGCCGCCGCTGACGGTCACCGGCAAGATGCCTACGCCGGCCTGTACCGCCAATCTCGCTGCACCCTGTTTGAAAGGGAGCAGCTTACCATCGGCAAATTCGCGTTCGCCCTCAGGAAATATGATCACAGCCGCTCCCTCCCGTAGAGACCGAAGAGCGACCTTGATCGTCGATACACTCAAGCCGTCGGTCTGCTTGACCGGAAATGCTCCCAAGAACTTGATGACGGCCCCGATCACGGGCCAGTGAAATGCCTTTTCGATCGCCAAATACCGAACCCTCCGGCTTAGCGGGATGCATATCCAAACCGGGTCAATATAAGTCTGATGATTGGACGCGATGATGATGCCGCCGGCGGACTCGGGCGGAATATTCTCCTTGCCGTTAAACCGCACGAACCAAAGCGGCTTGCTGATCAAATATGCAAGCAGCCGCACAGCGGCGACTGTTATCTTGGGCGGGTATCGGTCGGGTCTTGTCTGAGTCACAAAAAAGGCCGGATACTGGCTCCGACCTATCAGATTAGGGTCAATACCTCAGAAGTTCAAATCCCGCCTGCTTGTATTCAGCCCTTACCGGTCTCGGGCGGTCGCTGATATCGTCGTCGGCCTCGTTCACGATATCGTCATCCGGTTCCGGCGATCGGTCGAGAGCCTCTCGAGCTCTCATAAGTGCCGCAGCACGTTCTGCGTAGAGTTTTTCCATCGGGAAACTGTGCTCGACGAATTCGAGATGAATGGAGTTGCCATTGTCAACCGGTTTGCAGTTCCGGACGATAGCGATGGCATAAAAATCATATTCTTTGAACGCCACCTTTACCCGGTCGCCGATCTCCGCCGCCAGTTGGCAAATGGCCGACAGCCCACTGGCGCTGATGTTGCTTGTTACAACCGCTTCCTTGTCCGACGGTAGCCGGTCCTTTTTGATAAGCGATATAGTGACATCGACCGCAGCCCACAATCGCGGGTTTTGGCGGGGTTTGAATGCCGTCCCGGCCTCGGTAAACCTCCACAGGCCGTCATCCGTCACGCCCGTTATACGGTACCCCTGCTGCGGATCGGCCATGTAGCTCTCGGGGACGTCTTTACCGACGAAGCCGACACCGATGTGATATCGGCTGACGTTGTCGACGTTGACCTCGTTGCAGTACTGCACGAGTCCCATGATCGGGTAGACCTTTTCCTTATGATCATAGGCCCGCAGTTCCGGCGGCATCGGCAGGACAAGTGAAATGAGCCTGCCGACGGTGCAGGGCCGCGTTAGCGTGAAGCCCGCACCGTTTTTTGAGACGGTCGTCACTTTAGTTATTTCTTTCCACACCTCGTCCTTGGCTTCTTTGACCTGGACAATGGTTCTGAGTTCAGTTGGTGACCTTTCGGCCGAGCGTTTTTCGTTTTTGGGACGTTTGTTGTGAATTTTCATTGGTACTTCGGGGAGGGGTTGTGTGAGTGTGGGTTTAGTTTCTTGAGTACATCATTCGATGCCCTCGAGTGGGAAAAATCTATCGATAAACTCAATGTGCAGCCGGGTGATCCCGTCCGGGCCGACGCGCTTTCCGCGCACTACTGAGATTATCTGAACATTGAAACGCTGGCTGGTAACACGTATGAAAGAACCGGCCTCGACGTCAAATTGAGTGAATACCGCCGCGCCGCCGAGACTAATATTCTCGGTGACGGTAGTTTCTGAGCTAAGGACATCGCCGTTCTCGTCCATTAGTTCAAGGATAAGAGTTTCGGGAATGTGGAATCTTGTCTGACGACGCAGGTCCTTCGGCAGGTCACTGTCATCCTTTGTCAGATCGGCTTCCGTTATGTGCCAGAGACCCTGTGTTTCCTGATGTGTAGTGTCATATAGACGCGACGGATGCTCGAGGTAACCTTCGGGTGGCTTTTTCCCAATAAACGCCACACCGACTGAGAATAGTTGCTCGTTATCGCGGGTTTCGACAGCGATACAGCGGCGGACCAACGCCCAAATTCGGTACTGGGCCTCGCCATAATCGTAGCATCGAAGCTGGCGCGGCATTGGGATAGTGAGCAACATCAAACGTCCGCGTTTTATCGGCCGTCTTAGAGTGAAACCGGCACCGAAAGCAGAAATGTCAGATAGCCTGGTGATCTCGTTCCAGGTTACGGTCCGGTCGACGGTCACCTCGACGCGGACCGGCAACGGCAGCGAAATTCGCTGTATCCGTCTGTTCTCTTTTTCTGCGACAGTTGTTTCCATTTGTTGATTTCCCGTATTCGACCGGTCTGAGTTGAGATCCGGAATTGTGCTGTCAACTTACTCGAAATACTAGGTTTTACGGGAGTTTCGCCGGTTGCGAATCAGGCTGGACGCCTGTATTATAAGAAAACGGACATAACTAAGTTTATTCCAAAAAAGTTTTTGCACCTTGCCTTGGACATTCTCCGGGAAAATATAGAAATTGCAGTATCACAACCGGACAGGTTTATAAATGGACGCACTAGAACGTAACCAGATCAATATCGAAGACGAGATGCGGCGGTCGTATCTCGACTATGCAATGTCGGTCATCATCGGCCGGGCCCTTCCTGATGTTCGCGACGGGCTAAAGCCCGTGCATCGCCGCGTATTGTGGGCGATGAACGAACTCGGGAATACGTACAACAAACCGTATAAAAAGAGTGCCCGCGTGGTCGGCGATACGATCGGTAAATATCACCCGCACGGCGACACCGCGGTTTATGACACGGTGGTCAGGCTCGCGCAGGATTTTTCGATGCGTTATCCGCTGGTCGACGGGCAGGGCAATTTTGGATCGATCGATGGCGACAATGCGGCGGCGATGCGTTACACCGAGGTCCGCCTGGCAAAGATCACGGGCGAGGTGCTCGACGACATTGAGAAAGAGACGGTCGATTTTCAACCGAACTACGACGAATCGCTGTCTGAGCCGACCGTGCTGCCGACGCGTATCCCGCTGCTGATGGTGAACGGTTCGGAGGGCATCGCTGTCGGAATGGCGACGAAGATACCGCCGCACAACCTGACCGAGATCCTTGAGGGTACGATCGAACTGATCCGCAATCCGGCGATGACGGTCGATGAGTTGATACAGTTCATTCCCGGCCCGGATTTTCCGACGGCAGGATTTATTTACGGCCGTGAGGAGATCCACAGAGCCTACAAGACCGGCCGCGGGATCATTCAGGTCAGGGCTCGAGCCGTCGTCGATGAGATCGGCCGCGGGGATCGCGTAAAGGACGCCGTCGTTATCACCGAATTGCCGTATCAGGTCAACAAGGCCCGCCTGATCGAGAAGATCGCCGAGTTGGTCCACGAAAAACGCCTCGATGGCATATCGGAGATCCGCGACGAATCAAACCGCGAGGGAATGCGCATCGTTATCGAACTCAAGCGCGACGCGGTTCCGCAGGTGGTCCTCAACAAGCTTTACAAGCTGACGCCGATGCAGTCTTCGTTCGGCATCATCAACATAGCGATCGTCGACGGCCAGCCTAAACTCCTGACGCTCAAGGAGATGCTTGAGGCGTTTGTCGAATTTCGCCGCGAGGTGGTCAGGCGCCGTACTGAGTTTGACCTGCGCAAAGCGATGGCACGGGCTCATATTTTAGAGGGCCTCAACAAAGCGATCGACGCATTGGACTATATCATTCCGACGATCCGCAATTCACGTTCTGTCGATGAGGCAAAACAATGGTTGACCGGCAACCTCTCGACGGCCGGCGAGATCGCGGCTTGGCGTGGAGTAACGGGCGACAAGACCAAGGAACAGTTTGTCAAAGAGCTGAACAAGGTCATCCCGGCACTCGAATTTTCTGATATCCAGGCTCAGGCGATCCTCGACCTCCAGCTCCGCCGACTGTCGGCACTCGAGCGTCAAAAGATCCTCGACGAATACGCCGAGATCATCAAGTACATTGCCGAACTCGAGAATATTCTTCAAAACGAGAGCGTTTTGCGGCAGGTGATCGTCGATGAGTTGACCGAGGTCAAACGGCAGTTCGGCGATGCCCGCCGGACGACAATTGTCGATGCAGGCGTCGAACTCAGCATCGAAGACCTGATCCCGGATGAGGACGTCGCGATCACGGTCACGAACGCCGGCTATATCAAGCGGACGCCGGTGACCGCCTACACGCGTCAGGGACGCGGCGGTAAGGGCAGGCTCGGGGCCAAGGCGAAGAACGACGATTTTGTCGAACATCTTTTCATTGCTTCGACGCATGCTTACCTGATGATCTTTACGGACGACGGTCAGGTCTTTAAGATCAAGGTCCACGAGATCCCCGAGGGTGACACTTCAGCCCGCGGCAAGGCCGTTGTAAATCTGGTGCAACTATCGTCCGAGCGGAAACTGGTCGCCGTCATGCCCGTGCGTGATTTTGGCGAAGAGGTTTACCTGACGATGGTCACAAAGCAGGGAATTATCAAGAAATCTTCGCTTGCCGACTATCAGAATATTCGTGCTTCGGGCATTAACGCCATCAATATCGACGAAGGCGACGAGCTGCTCGACATCATCCGCACCGATGGTAAGCGGCAGATATTTGTCGCGACTCACGACGGAATGGCGGTCAGATTCAACGAATCGGACGTTCGGCCGATGGGCCGTGTCGCCCGCGGCGTTCGCGGCGTTAATCTCAGGCCGGGCGACTTTGTCGTTTCGGTCTGTGCAGTCTCGCCCGAGGGCACCGAGAAGATCCTCTCGGTCTCAGAAAAGGGATTCGGCAAGCAGACGACCGTCAACAGCTATCGGTTGACCAAGCGAGGCGGTATCGGTGTCATCAATATGAAAACGACCGATAAGACCGGTAAGGTCGTCGCCGCATTTCCCGTCGAGGACGACAGCGAGATCATGATCATTACGCAGCAGGCAAAACTCATCCGCCTCGGCGTCGATAAGATCCGCGAGACCGGCCGCAGTGCTCAGGGCGTCACCCTGATCAAATGCGGCGAGGACGACCTCGTCACGTCGGCATCACTCCTCGCAATGGACGAGGACGACGACTAGTACAAACTCCGGTCGATCGACTATAAATAAGAAGGCCTCGCCCGACGGCGAGGCCTTCTTATTTG
>CALDGX010000099.1 GCA_937941715.1 uncultured Chloracidobacterium sp.
TCGCCGGGTTTTCATCGCAACTCGCCGGGTTTTCGTCACAACTCGCCGGGTTTTCATCGCAACTCGCCGGGTTTTCACCGCAACTCGCCGGGTTTTCGTCACAACTCGCCGGGTTTTCGTGAAAACCCTGAGGTTTTGGTCGTTACTCGCCGGGTTTTCGTGAAAACCCTGGGGTTTTCACGAAAACCCGAGCCATCTTAAGCGAAGAACTTGGCAAAAGTGCCGTATTTGTTTGGCTCTGAGCGTTTGCCCGTCGGTTACGACGCTTCACCGGCGTCGCCGCCGTCTTTCTCACCGTCCTTTTTCTCCGGCCTCATGTGCGGGAACAATATCACGTCGCGGATCGAGTGTTTGTTGGTCAGGAGCATAACGAGGCGGTCGATACCGATACCGATGCCGGCGGCGGGCGGCATGCCGTAGCTGAGTGCACGGATGTAATCTTCGTCGAGCACCATCGCCTCTTCATCGCCGCGCTCGCGCTCCGACATCTGATCGACAAAGCGCTCGTACTGCTCCTTCGGGTCGTTCAGCTCGCTGAACCCATTCGCGACCTCCATCCCGTTGATGAAAAGCTCGAACCGCTCAGCGATCTCCGGATTCTCGGGTGAGGCTTTAGACAGCGGCGAGATCGACTTCGGGTAGTCGATGATGAATGTCGGTTGGATGAGGTTATGCTCGACATGCTCGTCAAATGCCGCGACGATATTCGTGTCATCAACGGCCACCTGCGGAGCATATCGCGCCACCGCGTCCTTCATCGTTACACGCTCGAACTTGGAAAAATCAACCTGGTTGCCTTCGTAATTCACGACGAACCCGCCGGTCGCTTTGAGGACACTCTGCCGCATCAGCTCTTCGCAAAAGTCCATCATCCCGTTGACGTCCATGTAGGCGCAATAGAATTCGAGCATCGTGAACTCGGGATTGTGCTTGTACGAAATGCCTTCGTTTCGGAAGTTGCGGTTGAGTTCGTAAACCTTTTCAAACCCGCCGACGACGAGGCGCTTTAGATACAGCTCGGGCGCGATGCGTGCGTACAGGTCGATGTCGAGGGCGTTATGGTGCGTCTTAAACGGTTTTGCGGCCGCACCGGTCGCCTTTGGCGTGAGCATCGGCGTCTCGACCTCGACATAGCCGTTGTCCTCGAGGAAACGGCGAAGCGACGAGATCGTTTTGGCCCTCACCTCAAAGACCTCGCGTGTCGTCAGGCCTTCGTGCTCGACCTGCAGGCTTGATCCGATCAGGTCATAGTAACGCTGACGCTGGCGGATCTCGGCGTCGGCGATGCCGTGCATCTTGTCGGGCATCGGCAGCATAGCCTTGGCGAGGAACTGCAGCTTTTCGATATGTACGCTGAGCTCGCCCGTGTTGGTGATGAACAGATAGCCCTCGACGCCGATGAAATCGCCGTGATCGAGCAGCTTCCAGGCGTTCCAGCCATTTTCGGGATCAAGGGTGTCCTTGCCGTCATTCCGTATCAGCGCCGCACCGCCCTTCTTGTCGCAATACACCTGCAGTTTGCTGATGCCGTCGGTCAGGTGGACAAAGTTTCCGCGCGGCGGCGTTGTCAGGCGGCCGGCGATTCGGACGGTTCCAAACGCCCTCAGCCTTTCGTTCAACGCGTCCTTGATCTCCGCAGGCGGCCGTTCGCGTTCGGCGAGCGTTGCGACGACCGCCGCGATCTCATCGACGATCTCTGCCACCGGCCCGAATGCTTTGACATCTGTGATCGTGTCTTCGCCGCCGCTGACATTTGAACGGACGAATTTGTTCGGATAGGTGTTGCCGACAAGCTCACGCAGGGCGTTCAACGAAGCTAGGCGTGCTTCGGTCTGGTCGTTTTCCTCGATGATCTCGTTGTATGCAGGAATGCTCATAATTGAATCTCTGATTATAGTTAACCGCCGCTGACTCAGCAAACATCTTTGGAATATGGCAGAATATACACACCGCATGAGAACGCCGCCTGCCTGTCGGAAAGCGTTTTCTGCGGCTAAGTGCGTTTATGGCGGATCAACTCGACGAAATTAAGCGGCAGATCGAACGCGGCACCCGCGTCATCAGTCTCAGCGGGCTGATATCGCCGGCGGCAAAGGCGTCGGTGCTGGCCCGCCTGCGCACCGCGACCGGTCGGACGTTCGCCGTCGTTACGGCTTCAAACAGCGAGATGGAATCGTGGCTCGGCGACCTCTCGTACTACGCCGGCGGCGATGACGAGATCATTGCCCTGCCGTCGTTTGAGATCGATCCGTACTCGGGGGCTTCGCCGCACGCCGAGACTCAGGAACGCAGGGCCCTCGCCCTTTGGCAAATGCGCCGCCGAAAGACGGGGTTCGTCATATTGCCCGCCCGCTCGCTGACACAGCGTACGGTTTCTCCGGCGGCGATATCGGCGATGGGCTGCGTGCTCCGCCGCGATACCGACCTGCCGCCCGAACAACTCGTCGAAACACTTTTTGCCGGCGGTTACGTCCGCGAAGAACCGCTGTTCGGGCCCGGCCAATTCTCGGTCCGCGGCGGCATCATCGATATCTGGTCGCCAGACGCCGTTTCGCCCGCCCGCATCGAGTTCTTCGGCGACACGATCGACTCGATCCGTACATTCGACCCCGACACTCAGTTGTCTATCGCGCAGATCAACGAGTTTGCCGTTGCACCGATGCGCGAAATGGCCGTTACGGCCCGGGACCTCAAGGACTGGGCTTTTTTTGCCCGCGAGAGATTTGGTGAAGACAAATATTTCCGCAACCTGAAGGACCGTACCGATTTTGCCGATGAAGGCGAGTCATTTTCCGGCTGGGAATTTCTGATGCCGCTCGTCAAACCGCTGGACGGCACCGTTTTTGACCATTTGCCCGAGAGCGTCTTTGTGATCGACGAACCGTCGATGATCGAACGCACTCTCGGCGAGTTGTTCGAGCACCTTGATGCGGGCTTTGCGTCGATCAGCGACAACGGCGACATCGGACTGCCGCCGCAGGATCTGTTTTTGACCGCTGACGAACTCCGTTCGCGGATCGGCCGTGAAACATTGATCGAACTGCGTTCGCTCGGCAGGGCCGCCGCCGTCACGGACGACGAATTTGCCGTTGGCGAAGCTGACGGCACAGGGCCGCTGTTCCTGTTCCCGTCGGTCGAAAAGGCGTCCGAGATCGAGTTGATATCGCGCTCGACGCGGCGATTTTACGGGGACATACCCGCTTTTGTCGGGCAGCTTACCCTCGCGGCCGGCAGGGACCGGCGAGCGGGCGGTACAGAGATAGTCGTTCAAACGGCCGGCATGGCTGAACGCGTCCGTGAGATCCTTAACGAGTACAATGCCCCGCTGCCGCCGGACGCGATCCGTGTCGGCCGCATCTCCGGCGGCTACGAAATGCCCGCTTTCGGAACTGTCACCTTTACCGAAAGCGACATTTTCGGCGAGATTGCCGGCGAAGAGTCGGTAGCCGCGATAAATAAACCCCCGACAGGCCGCAGGTCAAAGCTCGGTGCTTTTATATCTGACTTTCGCGACCTCAAGGCCGGCGACTATGTCGTCCACATCGATCACGGCATCGGCCGTTTTGACTCGCTGCAGACGATCTCGTCACAGGGTTCGGACCGCGAATTCATGCTGCTCATCTACGCGGACAACACGAAGCTGTTCGTGCCCGTCGAGCGTATGGATCTCGTCTCGCGTTACTCGTCCGGCGAGGCGACCTCGCCGACGCTCGATCGTCTTGGCGGTATCGGCTGGCAAAAGACCAAGGCCAAGGCCAAAAGGGCGATGCGGGACATGGCGGACGAGTTGCTCAAGCTCTACGCCGAACGCAAACTCGTCCGCGGGCACGCCTTTCCGCCGGACGCTCCGTGGCAGCACGAGTTTGAGGACGCGTTCCCTTATGATCTGACGGTCGATCAGGCATCGGCGATCGCGGACGTCAAAAATGATATGGAATCGGCTATGCCGATGGACCGCCTGATCATCGGCGATGTCGGCTACGGTAAGACCGAGGTGGCGATGCGTGCCGCGTTTAAGGCCGTGATGGACGGCAGGCAGGTCGCCGTTTTGACACCGACGACGGTGCTTGCTTACCAGCATTTCGAAACATTCAAAAAGCGCTTTGCCGCCTTTCCGATCAAGGTCGAACTACTCTCGCGGTTTCGCTCGGGCAAGGATCAGAAGGCCGTCGCCGAACTCGCCGGCAAGGGCGAGGTAGATGTCGTCATCGGCACCCACCGAATTCTCTCGAACGACGTCAAACTGCCAAAGCTCGGACTTGTCATCGTTGACGAAGAGCAGCGATTCGGTGTCGGCCATAAGGAAAAGCTCAAACAGCTCAAGAAAAAGGTCGATGTACTTACACTGTCGGCGACGCCAATCCCTCGAACGCTGAATATGTCGCTGCTCGGGATGCGGGATATGTCCGTGATCGAAACGCCGCCGCGCGATCGTTTGGCAATCAACACGCAGGTCGTTCAGTTCTCAGAAGGCGTGATCCGGTCCGCCGTCGAACTCGAACTTGCCCGCAACGGCCAGGTCTTTTTCATTCATAATCGCGTCGAATCGATCGAATCGGTCGCCGCACTCATCCAGAAGATCGTCCCGACGGCCCGCATCGCGATCGGTCACGGCCAGATGAACGAAACGGAGATGGAGGACGTGATGCTCGATTTTATCGACTTCAAATACGACATTCTCGTCGCCACCACCATCATCGAGAACGGCATCGACATACCGCGGGCGAATACGATCATCATCAATCGGGCGGATAACTACGGTCTGTCTCAACTGTATCAGCTTCGCGGACGAGTCGGGCGTTCCAACCGGCGCGCGTACGCATATCTGCTGATCCCGAGCGAATTGGAACTGACGCCGATCGCCCGCCGTCGGCTCGCCGCCATTCGCGAGTTTTCTGACCTCGGGGCGGGATTTCGCCTCGCCGCCCTCGACCTCGAACTTCGCGGTGCCGGCAACATACTCGGCGGCCAGCAATCGGGGCATCTCGACGCTCTCGGATTCGACCTATATACCAAGATGCTCGAACGGACGATCGCCGAGATCCGCGGAGACGAGATCGCCGACGAGACAAGTGTCGCCATCAATCTCGGCGTCGACGTAGCGATACCGAAAGATTACATCAGCGAAACGAGTCAGCGTTTGCGAACCTATAAACGAATTTCGTCAGCCGAATCGGAGGACGAGATCACGCGCATTCATGCGGAGATCGCCGACCGCTACGGCCGCATTCCGCGCTCGGTCGAAAACCTGTTTGCCTATGCCCGTCTGCGTAAGTCGGCCGAACGAATGGCGATAGTATCCGTCGACCGCACCGCGGACGGCGTCGCGATCAAACTCGGCGATTCGGCAAAGGTCGATCCCGAAAGGTTACTGGCATTTGTAAATGAAACGGAAGGTTCGAGTTTTTCGCCCAGCGGCATTTTGCGCGTCGTGGTCAACAACGCCGACCCGATCGATACCGCCCATCAGGCACTTGACCGGATTCGCGGTTAGAGCGGTGTTTCAGTGCAGTCGCCTGCCTCGTTAAAATCGCAGACGAACATTATCGGGATGATCTCGCGGGTCTGATTGCGGGTATTGTGCCAGACCGGCGAGTCGCGGTAATGTTCGCGGGTCCATCCGAGCTGCGATCTGAATTTCCAAACGAATTCGTACGCGTCATGCTCATCCTTGCCCTGGAGGTGCTTTGCTTCGTGCAGCAGGATCGCGGCGCGTTCGACGTCGTCACGCGGATAGGTAAAGAAATCTTCGTACAGCGTCATAATCTCGAACGGAAAATTGGTCGCCGCATAGGCGTTCTCCTTCGGCACCGACGCATTAAGCCAGTTGTCCTCCGACCGAAAGGCCGTGACGTGCTCAAGCAGGAATACCTCGTCCGCAAACCCCTTCGCCCGCAGCACGTCGATGGCCCTGGCGACTGTCTGCTTTTGTTCGAGCGTGAGTGTCTTTGCCGATCCGATAAGCGACAGGTAGAATCCGGCGATCACGATCATGCAAACGACAAGGCAGATCCACGCCCGCCGAACGATCGTTTGCCCGAGCGTTCTCGAGCGCGTCGCGGGCGGCAGTTTTGCCCCGCACCGGACACATAGTTCCGTTCGCGGGTAATTGACCAGGCGGCACTCAAGGCATTTTTTTTGCATTTGCGGTCGAGACGTGTGCGGAAATGTACCCGCTAATTAATAAAAACATCCAATCTGGTCAAATTCCACGCCTTTTTCGCTTTGGACACCTTAAAATAAACCTTTGCGGGCCGCACCGCATCAAACCCGTCAGTTTGCAAATTCCGTCTTGGAAAGTTATAAGAGTCTTTGGCATTTTTTAGGAGTTATTAATGAAATTATTCAGGATCGCGGGTCTGATATCTTTGGGCCTGCTGCTATTTGCCGGTTCGATTGCGGCTCAGGAAACTGAGACCAAGGTCGTTGACGAGGTCGTGGCCCAGGTGAACGACGGTGTGATCACGCTGTCGGGCATCAAGCGCGAGACCAAAAGCATTATCGAGATCGAACTGCAAAAGGGCACCAAACGCGAAGATGCCGAGAAGATGGTCGCCGACAAGAAAGGCGAAATGATCGCTAACCTGATCAACGAAGAACTACTGATCCAAAAGGCCAAGGAGCTCGGGCTCGAGTCCGAGGTCGACGCTGCGATCAACGCCCGTTTTGTCGAGATCATGAAGCAGAATGATCTCAAGACGCTCGAAGCCATGTACGAGGAAATGCGTAAACAGGGCGTCGATCCTACGGACATTCGCGAACTGTGGCGTAAACAGATCACTCGCGAAAGGGTCCTCCAGCGTGAAGTCCAGAGCAAGCTGTATTGGAGCTTTAACGGCAAAGAGATAAAAGAGTATTTTGAAAAGAACAAGAGCAAGTTTACCAAGCCCGAAATGATCGGCTTGAGCGAGCTTTTCCTCTCATTTGCCGGCCGCGACCCC
The DNA here is from genome assembly GCA_937941715.1 of uncultured Chloracidobacterium sp. Lineage (GTDB taxonomy): Bacteria > Acidobacteriota > Blastocatellia > Pyrinomonadales > Pyrinomonadaceae > OLB17. The sequence continues at coordinate 6,942 of CALDGX010000099.1, forward strand.
GCGACCGTGCGCGAGCGTGCCAAAAAGCTCGTCGCTGAGGCCCGCAGCGGTGCGGATTTTGCCAAGCTGGTCGCCGCAAACTCCGACCGGCCGGATGCCGCCAAGACGTCAGGCAAGTTCGAAGCACTGCCCGTCCGCGACCTTAATCCTATTTTCTCCAAGGTATTGGGCAGCCTCAAGGCCGGCTCGATCACCGATCCGGTCGAGGCAGACGAAACCGGCGTCAGCATCCTGCGTGTCGACGAAAGGACCGAGGCCAGTTCCGACGCGATGTTCGACGAGGGGGCCGTGAGGCTCGCGATGATGAATGAAAAGGTCGGGGCCGAACAGAAGAAGTTTATGGCACAGCTTCGCGAGGAGGCCTACATCAAGATCAGCGATACTTATCGCCCGATCGTTTCGCCGATCCTCTTCGCCGATGAGCGGACCGCAAAACCTGGCAACTAGGATCATATGTATCCGAAAAAAGAGGGCGTATCCCGGTGAAGGATACGCCCTTTATATTTCTCCGGCCCGGAACTATCCGAGGATCTCTTTCACCGCGGCCGCATAGAGTTCGACCTTTCTCTTCATTCGCTTTACCTCGGGATGGTCGGCACTGTACGAACGCAGCAGCCGCGACAGGTCAGTCTCGAGTTCGACCTTTTTGAGCACCAGCTTACCGAGCGCCGATGTCAGTTTGGCAGTCTCTGACGGGCGAACGGCAAATATCTTGTCGATCTCCTTGTTGAGTGCCGCCAGTTCGAACCGTACATCGACCACCTTCGGATTCTGCTCGGTGTAATCGATCAGAAATGACTCGAGATCGGACTGTAGTTCGGTCTTTCGCAACAGCACCTCGGCATAGGCGGCTGACGAGCGGATCGGGCCGATCTCTTTACCGGTCTCGCCTTTTCCGCTTTCCTGGGCCGCGGCCGAACCCGCGATCAACAAACTCGCGGCGATGATCAGGAACATTTTTCTCGACATATCCCGCACCTACAATGCCTTGAATGTTGTTGGTTCAAGCTTCTGATTTGCCGAAAACTCGTTCAGCGTAAATTTCCATTCGATCTCGGTCGTTCCCCGCTGTCCGCTGGTCGAATAAACGATCCGGTAGGAATGCGGCAGCGTCAATCCTGATTCTGCTCGAAAATCGCCAAACTCCTCGACGAGCTTGAATCGCGTTTCGTCGTATTTTGTCGAATCCTCGGGCCGCAGGCCGATGCCGGCTGACGACATTCGTTTGTATTCGGTTCGAATGTGCCGAAACGTTTCCTTGTCGAAATAGAGCGACACATCGACGTCGCCGCCGCCCTTTTTCGAGTACCCGAGCACGTACGCCTCTTTCCCGTCCACCTTTTTCAGCCCGTCGAACGACAGTTTGCCCTTATTTTCGCTGATGTTGGCGATCACCCACGCCGTCGAGAGCGTGCCGCCGAGCAATCCCTGTTCGATCGTCATTTTGTTTGACTGGACAAAAAGCCCCAACGCCGAACGGTTGCCCTGACGCGGAAGGCCGACCGAGGACGTATTGCCGTCAAACGTGTACAGTTCATCGGCAAATCGATTGGTCGTCGATTCTAAATTGATGCCGAAAAAGAACTTGGTCCCCTCTGAAGCGATCACGATGCGCCCCGGCGATTGCAGGTCGGCGTTCGAAAGGAACTTTGCCGTCCCGTTGCCGACCGCGATCAGCGATTTGGCCGCGGCACGTGCCTCGGGCGTCCCGATCGACTCGAGATTCCTGGCGACAACGTCCTCGGCCTTCAGCTTCTGGGCGCTGGCAAACGACACGGCGGTCAAGGTCAGTACAAGCGCCGCCAACATCGATCTCATTATTTTCATAGGTTACCTCACGTCAACAGAATAGAAACTCAAGCCGTGGTCAGGCTATCGCGGCGGTCGACCCGGCGTCGCACGCCGGTAACGCCATACCGCTGTCGCAGGAATCGGCCGTTTCATCCGATTCGGCCTCGATGACGCCGTCGCCGAATGTTTCGCGGCTCGTCAGCGTTTCAAAATATGTTGTGATGTTATCCAGGATCTCATTGGCCGAATGCGAATGATACAGCGTTTGCCTGAACTGGGCCCCACCGACGAGCCCCTTCGTAAATTGGCCCGCGAGTTGTTTCATCTTGCCGAGGCTCACGAGCTCGGGCATCTCTTCGCGGCACATTGAGAAAAATTCGAGCAGCACGTCCTTTTTTTCTTGCAGGTCGGGCTGATACGGTTCGCGGCCGGCGAGGACATCGGCAAACTGCCGGAATATCCAGGGATTTTGCATCGCTCCGCGACCGATAAGTATGCCGTCGACGCCGGATTCCCGCCAGCGGTCCATACCGTATTTGATGGTCGTGATGTCGCCATTGCCCGAAACGGGCACGCTGACGGCCTCTTTGACCCGGCGGATGATCTCCCAATTTGCCAGTCCCTTGTAACCCTGTTCGCGGGTGCGGCCGTGCACCTGAATATGCTCAACGCCGCACTGCTCGGCCATTTTCGCGACATCAACGACATTTATCGACGCGTCCGAATAGCCGGTCCGCAATTTGAGCGTCAGCGGTATCGTGATCGATCTTTTGATCTCTTTCAGGATCGTTTCAAGCAACGCCGGTTCGCGTAGCAAGCCGGAACCACCGCCGTTCTTGACGACCTTCGGTGCCGGGCAGCCGCAATTTACGTCGAGGATGTCGGCACCGACCTCCTGTGCCATTTCGGCCCCCATCGCCATTCGCTCGGGCCGTCCGCCGAAGATCTGTACCGCAAACGGGCGTTCCTCTTCGTCAAAACGCATCTGACGCTTGGATTTGGGATTGTGCCGGGTCAGCCCCTCGACAGAGATGAATTCGGACACCACTAGTCCCACACCGCCGCGACGCTTTATCAGCCGGCGAAATGTATAGTCGGTCACGCCCGCCATTGGTGACAGAATGACCGGCGGGTCGATAGTGATGTCCCTGATCTTAAAGGGTTTCATGCAAAAAAAGAGAATCGTATGAAGCGATCGAAAGACCGTGTCATACGATTCCCGCGGGTACTACTTAGTTGCTTTTTTCAGTTCGATACCGGTCGCGTCAAACGACACCTCGGTCACCGTTCCGTCAGCGTTGATCTTCTCGAACTTGGCGCCGTCGTCCATGATCAGGTGATCGACCTCTTTCTTGCTCAGCGTTTTTACGGCCACGACACCCTCGACACGGGCCAGCGACCCGGCCGACTGCAACGGGATAAAGAACGAATGGTCCTTCATCTTAACGCGGACGCTCTTGCTGTCCTTGTTCTCGGCGACCTCGGCCCAGCAGCCTTCGGATTTGCAAGAACGTACGACCACGCCCTCGACCAGAACCGACTTTCCGGCATATTTTGCCGGATTCTTCAGGATCTTGTTCAGCGAGACCTTTTTCGAATTGCCTATCGCGACACCGCGTTTGAGATAGCTATCGGTCGGGATAGCCTCGGTCTTGTCCTTTTCGGTAGGCTTGGCGCCTCCCATCTTTTCCTGAGCAACGGCGGCGAATGAGACTGCCGCTACCAGCCCGATTATTGCAATAATGCGTTTCATGTAAATATATCTCCCTTACGTAATGAACTATTTAATGGTCACGATACTGCCTGACATCTCGACCCCGAAGGTGAGTCTTTGCGTATGACACGAATCAACGGGAACGCCGTTCTTTGACGCAGGCACGAACTTTAGCTTTTTTGCTGAGTCGGCAAACGACTTCAGCACTCGAACGTCAACATCCGAATAAACGATTATATCGCCAACACCGCCATTTTTCAGCAACTCGATACGAAATCTTATCTCGCCGCCCTTTCTCACGTCCAGAAATCCGCGGTTCATATCGGCCTGGACCCGCCCGAGCACGATGGCCGGACGGGCCGGCAATACCTTTTCACATCCGCGAAAACCCGCAAGTGGTTCGAAACTCATCTTGCCGGCGTACTTTTCCGCCTGTTTGTCGAGGACGTCCGAAATGGCGCCGCTCGTTCTCAGGTCTTTCATCGAGACCTTGTCCGAAACAGCCGCGTCAGCCGAATCGCCCGTAGCCAAACGTTGTCCCCCGATAACGATCGAACGCAGGAACCGCACGACCTCGGGCGCGTCCTTGTCGACGGATGAAACCTCGATGCGATAGCTGGTGGACTTTCTCGCTAAAAAGATCGTGATCTGAAACTCGGGCTTCTGGTAGGTGATGTACTTGCCCTCAAAACCGCCCATACGAAAGTTCATGATCGCCGGTTCGCGGTCAGCATCCGGTTTGACCCGCGAGAGATTCCCGACCGCATCACTGACATCGGCCGCCGAAAAGACCATATTTACGCCATTTTCGAACGCGTAGATCGTCTTTCGATCGGCGTATTTATCCGATTCGGTGTGAACCAGATAACCGTCCGGCATTGAAATGCTTAGATCCCTTGCCGCCGACTCAAAACGGACCCAATTGCCTGACGTCTGTCCCGGAGTGACGATACCCGCGACCAGGAGCAGACCGGTCACGATCAATAATGTTGTTTGCCGAAAATTCATAATACTGTCTGCCGTCGTCCATTCGTTGGCCCGCGACCGCTATCGGCTTTTGTAAACCACCTTTCCGTTCACGATCGTTACAATGACCTTTGTGCCGCGTATTTTTGCCGGTGCGATCTTGAAGATGTCATCTGACAGGATCACGATGTCCGCTAGTTTGCCCGGTTCAATTGTGCCTTTTACGCTTTCCTGAAACTCCGCAAACGCCGCGTCGATCGTATACGCCCTGACGGCCTGTTCCGGCGTCAGCCCGCTTTCGACTGCGGCAGATACCCCGAAAAGCGGATTCAGGTCCGTCATCGACGCGTCCGACCCGAAGGCCAGTCGGCCGCCCGCCGCAAGCAGCGATCTGAACGCCGCGTCACGTCTTCCCGGCCGGTAAAACAGCCACGGCTGCATCGAAGCGATGACCTTTGACCGTCCAAACCTCGGCAGGTCGGCGACGCGGGCATTGTGGGCGTGTTCGACCCGAAAGCGGCGGTCACACGCGCCGTTTTGATCGATCACGCGTTCAAATATGGTCAGGATCTCGTCGATCGCGTCGGGCCCGATCGCGTGGATCATCACCTGCAGCCCGGCCCGGTCTGCCCCTGCGATCTCCGCCACAAGTTCACCGGCGGCGGCCTTGTCGCCATCGACAAAGTGCTTAAGGCATCCCGTCCTGACCATTGCGTCGCCCGCGGCGGCCCTGATCCCCGCCTTTTCCAGGTTTCTCCAACTAGAGAGCGGTGC
>CALDGX010000100.1 GCA_937941715.1 uncultured Chloracidobacterium sp.
TGCGGGAAACCATCGGATGCACGTCGCCGGGAAACGCGATATCGCATTCGAAAGGATCGCGCCCGATGCGCAGCACGCTTTTGGCAAATGGCTGTTCGGGTGACTCGCTGCCGTCGCTTTTGATCTCGGCGAGAATGATATTCATCACAAAATAACCGCTGTCGGACAACTTAGATTAGCAAACATCGCTGAATTTGGTTAGTGATACCGCATTCGGGGCGGGCAAACCGCTCCCGCGTCTTTTTACGAAAAAAATGATGCAATGTTATCGTCAATATGATTTAGATCATAATCAACCGGTGTAAAGCTGATTAGAATTTGACGTAGGTGTTTATATGAAAGTCAGACTCCGAAAAAACACGATCAGATTTAGATTGACGCAGACCGACGTCGCGACGCTGCTAAAGGCAGGAACCGTCGATGACAGTACGAGTTTCGGCCCGGGCGCAGATCAGCGGCTGAGCTACTCGATCAGGGCCGACGAGCATGGCGATAAAATTGCGGTCGGTTTTTGTGCCGGCGAGATCGCGGTCACGGTGCCCGCCGCCGCGTTGAACGAATGGCTCGCGGGCCCGCAGATCGAACTCGCCGGCGACCAGCCGATCGGTGACGGGGAAATGATAGAGATCGGTATCGAAAAGGATCTTTCGTGTCTGAAGCCGCGTCCCGGAAAGGACGACGAAGACACGTTCCCAAATCCGAAGCAATCAGAAAAATGTTAGTTCGGTACGAGGCGAACCAATGAACGAACGAACCAGCCAAATCAACTACCTTAACCCGACATTGATCGGCCTTGCCGCTTCGATGCTGCTGACCGCACTGGTTGTGATCGGTTCACGAAATCTCGAGCATTTTGACTCGGCGCTTTTCGGATACACGGTCGCCAGCGTGGTCGCTTTCGGAGCTATATTTTTCAGATACGCACTGTGGCTGCAACGGCCGGCGACACGAGTCTATTTCCGCCGCGGGATCCAACTTTTTTTCCAAAGACGAAAATTTGCCGCCAACACGGTCGATTCGTCCAAAACGCTCGCCAAGAATCTCGTCGGACAGCGATTCATATTCAAACGCGGGACGATGCGTTGGCTGATGCACTTTCTGATCATGTGGGGCTGTCTTTCGGCGGCGGCGGTGACGTTCCCGTTGGTCTTCGGCTGGGTCCACTTTAACCTTGAGGGCGAAATGGGATACCGGACGTACCTGTTCGGATTTCCGCTGACCGTGCTCAATGGCCGCAGCGTGATGGCGTGGATCGTATTTCACGCGTTGGATTTTTCGGCACTGATGGTCATTGCGGGATGTGCGATCGCCATCCAGCGACGTCTGCGGGACCGCGGAGCCATCGCCGTTCAGCAATTTTTGTTGGATTTTGTCCCGCATCTGTTGTTGATCGCGATCTCGGTCTCGGGCCTTATGCTGACCGCGTCTAGTCTCTGGTTTGACGGCTATATGTATTCATTTATAGCCCTGTCGCATCAGGCCGTGGTCATAATGACGATATTTTTTCTGCCGTTCGGCAAGTTCTTTCACATCATCCAGCGTCCGGCGTCAGTCGGTGTTGAGCTGTATCAATCGCGTTCAAAGGAAATGGAACTGGCCGAATGTCCTCGCTGCGGTACCAAGTTTGCGGCCCAAATGTGGGTCGACGATCTTAAAGGAGTGGTCAAGGAACTCGGGTTTGATTACACGCTCGAGGACGGAACGACGCTTCAGGACTATTGTCCGCGATGTAAGCGAATAATGCGCGGTCTGGCTTACTCAGGGCTGCCGAACAAAGCGGAACCGGTATTTTACGGAAAGAGGGCCGACGAAAAGTAGCCGCTCGCGGACTCGAAACATATGTCAAAAGTTGAGAATCTCGACAAAATAATTAAAGAATTCGGGCCGACGCTCCATGACGAGCCCTATGGCGGTTGGCGGGCCGATCGAACGATCGATAAGGTCGTCAAGACGCACTGCCCGTACTGCGCCGTCCAATGCGGGATGAATCTGCTCGTCGAGGAAGATCACGTCGTCGGGTTTGAACCGCGGTACGATTTTCCCGTCAATGAGGGAAAGCTCTGCCCCAAAGGCGTGACGGCGTACCTGCAGGCGCACCATCCGGACCGGCTCCAATATCCGCTGATCAAACGCAACGGTGTTTTCGAACGTGCCAGCTGGGATGAAGCCCTCGATCTGGTCGTATCAAAATTCAAGAAGCTGCGAGAGAGTTTCGGGCAGGATTCGCTGGCGATCTACTCGGGTTCGTCGCTAACGACCGAGAAGACGTACGTGATGGGCAAGTTTGCCCGTGTCGGGCTGCAGACGCGGTATGTCGATTACAACGGCCGGCTGTGCATGGTGTCGGCCGCGGCCGGCAACAATAAGGCTTTCGGCGTTGACCGTGCCGCCAATCCGTGGAGCGATATACCGCTCGCCGAGGTGCTGATGATAGCGGGGGCAAATGTCGCCGAGACGTTCCCCGTCTTGAACAAATATATGTGGCAGCAGCGGGACAACGGCGGCATCTGGATCATTATCGATCCCCGCGAGACCGCAACCGCCCGTCAGGGTGACCTGCACCTGCAATTACGGCCGGGAACTGACGTCGCCCTGACCAACGGCATTTTGCACGTGATGATCACCGAAGGCCTGATCGACGAGCAGTTCATCGCCGACAAGACGAACGGATGGGCAGAAACTCGCCAGACGGTCATCGAAAAATACACGCCTGAATACTGTGCCGAGATCACCGGCGTTCCGGCTGAAAAGATAGTTCAGGCGGGCCGTTTGTACGGTCGGGCGAAGACCGGATTTGTCCTCCACGCTCGAGGCATCGAGCACCATTCGAACGGCGTCGACAACGTGCTCAGCTATATCAACCTGGTTTTGGCGAGCGGCAAGATCGGGGCTCCCGGCCGCGGTTACGCGACGTTTACCGGGCAGGGCAATGGCCAGGGCGGCCGCGAACACGGACAAAAGGCCGATCAACTGCCGGGTCAGCGTTCGATCAACAACCCCGAACACCGAAAGCAGATCGCTGAGATCTGGGGCATTCCCGAAAGCGAGATGCCGCAGGCCGGCGTTTCGGTCGTCGAGATGTTTCAAAAGATGCGCGAGGGCGAGATACGCGGATTGATGTCGGTCTGTAACAACGTCATGGTTTCGCTGCCCGACACAAACAAGGTCCGCGAATCGCTCGAGGGGCTCGACTTTTACGTCTGCATAGACTTTTTTATGTCGGAATCAGCCCGATACGCGGACGTGGTGCTGCCGGGAACGGCGTGGTCCGAGGACGAGGGCGTGACGACCAACGGCGAAGGCCGGGTCTTGAAGATAAACAAGGCTTCCAATCCTCCCGGAGAAGCGAAACCGGACTGGTGGATCGTCAAGCAGCTCGCCGAAAGGCTCGGCCGCGGAAAGTTCTTTCCGTACGAGAATACGCGGCAGATGTTTGAAGAGATGCGCGAAGCGTCGCGCGGAGGCACCGCGGATTACGGCGGCATCAGCTGGGAGCGGATCGAACGCGAGAACGGCGTCTTTTGGCCGTGCCCGACCGAAGATCATCCCGGTACGCCGCGGATGTTCGAGGATCGGTTCTATCATCCTGACGGCAAGGCAAAGTTTCACGCGGTCGAGTACAAAGGTGCGGACGAAAAGCCCGATGATGAATTTCCGCTGATAATGACGAGCGGCCGTGTCGTCTTTCAGTACCTGTCGGGCAACCAGACGCGGCGGATCAAATTTTTGGTCGATCAGTGCCCAGAGCCGTACGTCGAGGTCCATCCCGATATGGCCGAAAAGCTCGGCATTCACGACGGCGAGCGGGTCAAGGTGGTATCGCGTCGCGGTTTTGGGATCTTTCCGGCCCTCGTGGTGCGGACCATCAGGCCGGACACGATCTTCATACCCTATCACTGGGGCGAAGAACTGGCCGCTAACCAGATGACAAATCCGGCGTTGGACC
>CALDGX010000101.1 GCA_937941715.1 uncultured Chloracidobacterium sp.
TGATCCGCTATTCAAAAGGCGGCAAGCTGATCCCGGCGACGTGGGACCAGGCCGTTAAATTTGCGGCCGAGAAATTCAAGGCCGCCGGCAAGGCGGTCGGCGTCATCGCCAGCCCGCGTTTGACCAACGAATCGGTCTTTACGCTCAAGCGATTTGCCGCTGAGGCCGTCGGCGGCGACAATTTTGCGGTCGCCGAGGACAGCAAACTCGGGGCGATTTTCGCCAACCTGAGCGTTGACCTCTGTACGCACAAGGAAATACGCCACGCCAAGGTCATCGTGCTGATCGGCGGCGAACCCGAAGAAGAACAGAGTTTTACGGCCAAACAGATCCGCCAGGCGGTCAGGAACGGCGGAGCGAAATTTATCTGCGTCAACGATACGCCGATCAATCTTTCGCGGCGTGCGACGCAGTTTGTCCATGTAAACCGCGGCACGGCCGACGGATTTGCACTGGCTCTGGCGGACGCGTCGGCTGACGCCCTGGCCGCGGCCAAACTCGGCATCGACGCCGGTGAGATCGCCGCCGCCCGGCAAACTATCAGCGACGCCCAGGGCGACGTGATATTTATGATCGGCAATGAACTCTCAGCCGACGCTCACGCCGCGATCGCCGGCACGGCCGCAAAATTTGCGGGTGACGGCCGCCGCGTTCTGCTCCATCCGCTGGCACGATACAACAACTCGGTCGGTGCCCACGATATGATGTCCGGCGGCAAGACCGTCGGTGACGTCATCAGCGGATCAAAGGCACTCTTGATCGGCGGCAGCCTCCAGTCGACGGACGGCCTCGCGGGCAAGGATTTCATCGCGGTTCAGGAGCTGTTCCTGACCGAAACGGCCGATCATGCCGATGTCGTTTTCCCGGCCGCGAGTTTCGCCGAGGTTGACGGTACGTTTACCAACAACGCCGGCAACGTCCAGCGTGTCCGCAAGGCGATCGAGCCGCTTCACCGTTCGAAACCGGACTGGGTGATCGCCTCGTTGATCGCAAGGGAAATGGGCGTCGATTTTGGATACGATTTTTCGGCGTCGCAGGTATTCAAGTCGATCGCGGAAAGCGTGCCGGCCTATGACGGGCTCCGCTATCCGGCGCTGAAGGACGAGTCTGATCCGGCACGGGCGAAATACACCGTTAGCGGTTCGGCCGACGTTGCCGGCCCGGTCGCGGCACTCAAGGCCGCCGTCGAAGCGATGAGCGGCGAAGCCGATAAGAATATGGAAACGCCGC
>CALDGX010000102.1 GCA_937941715.1 uncultured Chloracidobacterium sp.
GTGCTGTTGGCAGGGCTTTAGCAAATCTAGGGTTCAAGATCGACAACGGCATCGCCTCAAGAGAAGAGATGCAGAAGGTCGAAAGAATGACCGAGGCACCTAGACCGACCGGCAACAATGGACGAAATGGCCATGACGGGCGTCTTGTCACACAATCCGTTTCGTAAACACTTTCCAGTAAACAAAACATGTCTGAAATAGAAGCGGGTGCCGACAGCATCCGGAAGTTTCTGCACGAGCTTGATATCAGAATCAGAGCCCGATATCCGCTTATCGCTATCAATACCTTCGAAGAAGATCGCGTAAGAGAGGCGTTGGTCGATCTCGTCTTTCAAGAGCGGCATAAGGAAAAATCTCTCTATTTTTGGAGCCGTCCAAGCGGCCTTCAGAAGGTAGTCGATCCGAAAGAGGGACTACTAAACTCGCCTCAAACGATCGGCGATACGGAAGATCCCGAAAGTCTTCTTGGCTTTATTAGCGAGCAGAAGACGGGTATTTTCCTGCTGTGCGATTACGCTCCTTATATCTCACCGTATGGTCAGGAAGACCCTTTACTGGTTCGACGACTTCGTGAGATCGCTTGGAAGCTGAAATCGACGAAAGCCACGGTTCTCTTTGTCGGACCGAACTTTCCCGAACTAAAAACACTCGAAAAGGAAGTGACGCAGATAGAACTCGATCTTCCGAGGGAATCCGAGATCGAAGACTCCATAGAACTTCAGTTTGAAAACCTGAGGTCTAACGGCCTCGATATTAGCCTTACGAAAGAAACCCAGGACGCACTGCAGCAATCTCTTCTTGGTCTAACAGCAGTCGAGATAAGCAATGTGGTTGCAAAGGCAGTAATTAGTTGTAACGGTCTGAATCAGGACTCAATTAATGTCATTCTTGAGGAAAAGAAGAACGTAATTCGAGGCAGCGGTTCATTGACCTATGTTCATCCCGAACCGGCAAGTAACCTCGGAGGTTACCAGTCGCTAAGGGCCATCCTCGAACGTGCAGCTTACACATTCAGCCCACGAGCAAAAGCAAGACATGTTGAACCGTGCAAAGGCATACTGCTTGTCGGCCTTCCCGGTTGCGGAAAAGATCTCTGTAAACGCGTCGCTTCAAGCATCACGAATCGGGCTCTGCTCGATCTCGATTTCGGCTCGATTATGGGTGAAGGCGGAGGCGTCATTGGCTCGTCGGCAATGTCGATAAAGCGGGCGTTGTCTATCGCCGGAACGATCAAGGGCATTCTTGGTATCAGCGAGTTCGAAAAGGCCGTCTCAGGAATGAAGTCGTCCAACAAGACGGACGGCGGTGAGACAGCACGAACTATCTCCTATCTTCTCAACTGGATGCAGGACAACAAGGACGTTCTTGTATTCGCTACCGCCAATGACGTACGCGAACTCGAATCCGAGCAGTTCAGGATCGGTAGGTTCTCATATATCCACTTCGTCGATCTTCCCGAAACCGAGGATCGCAAGGAGATATTCCGCGTTCACCTTAAGAAAAGAGCACTCGATGCCGACCACTTTGATCTCGACAAGCTCGTAGAAAAGAGTAAGGACTTCTCCGGTGCGGAGATAGAAGGTGCAGTACAAGACGGAGTTCTTGAAGCCTTTATCGATGGCGACCGGCAGGCTGAAACCCGCGACATTATTAAGGCCGCTGAGAACATTACTCCTACAGCACAGATGATGAGCGAGAAGATCGAAGAGATCCGCAAATGGGCCCGGAACAATATCAAAGGCGTCGGATCTCGAATCGAGAATACCGGCCTTGCCGGAAACCGCACCGATCGGATCTATGAACTCTAACTAAGGGGTAATTTCAATGAGTAAATACATGACATTCGACTCTCAATCGTTTCCGAATCGAGAGTTGCTTCTCGAAGCCCTAGCCGAATGCGGGTTTGCATCGCCGACTGTGGGAACCGACATTCCTCTCGAAGGATGGGATAAACGCGATCCACAAACAGCCGATATCGTGATCCGGCGTCGGGATGTAAAGGGCCAATCACTACTAGGCGATATCGGGTTCCAGAAAACCGCCAAAGGGTATGTAGCCATCATCGATGATTTGGATCTTGCTTACCGTCTCGGAAAAGACTTTGTAATCAGGCTACAGAACAGCTATCACGAAGCAGCGGCCCGGAAGATGGCTAAGAAACTTGGCGGCAGGCTTATCAAGGAACGAATCGGAAAAACTCTCAAAATAAGAATCAAATACTGAGGAGAATACCGCCAATGCCCGAAGTTGAATTCAAGATCGATATCGAAAGCGGAACGTGCGAAACCGAGATAAAAGGGTATCAAGGGACTGCGTGCGAGAAGGCCGCGAGACAGCTGAAGGAGATTTTAGGTGACCCCTCTATTGAAACTAAAAAGCAAGAGTATTTCATCACGCTGGAGTCAAAACAGACTTCAAAACGAAAATGAAAAAAGAGATCACCTTCATTCTTGAACACGACAATGGGAAGCTGACGACCGAAGTCTCAGGCATTCCGACTGATTTACTGATCGATTTGAGAGACGACCTTGGAACCTCTCAGAATCTGAATTGCGGAAAGCCGATCGGAGGCGAGTCTTGGGAACCGGGCTTTTCTAAGGATGATCGCCACTACCTCTGGCTTCATCGCATATATCACAACTCTGTGGTTGATGGCCCGGGTCGTCGGAGCGTGATTCAAGTTGCGGGCTGTTCAATTCGTTGTCCAGGTTGCTACGTTCCCGAAACCCATAGTCGCCATAATGGCAAACAGGTCTCCATTTCCTCAGTTCTCGATGAGATCCTTTCAAGATGCCATGAGAACGACGGTGTAACAATTCTCGGAGGCGAGCCCTTTGATCAATCTAATTCCGTTGCGGAGCTTGTGTTAAGACTGAAGAGCTACAACTTTCACATTGTCGTCTACACGGGCTATACAAGTGAACAATTAATTGCAAAAGGCGACTTTGACATCCGCTATATAATATCCCACATTGACACGCTCATTGACGGCCCTTTCGACTCCTCACTGGTTTTCGAGACGGGGGAGTACAGAGGATCATCAAATCAGCGTTTATTACAACAGAGATAGCCCAGGCCAAATTTTTTCTATCCATTCAATTTCATAATATCGCGACCCAGCACGGAGGGCACTTGACCGCAAAATTTATTGATGGCTCCACTACTTCACGGTGACAATACTTCTAAACGTGGCGAATGCCTGACGGCGGATCTCGACTGATACCAAAAATACCCATTTGTTTCAATTGAGCATTGACTTATTTTTGTTGCCAATGTATGGTCTAAAATTTAGTATGAATAGCCCAAGAATTACCAAAAACAGTATAAAACGCGGACTTATCAGTCTCGTTGCACTACTATTTGTGGTTTATGCTTTGGCTGACATTACTGTTCTTCAAGCCTATTGTGGAAACGAGGCAGTCGGCATTCCACCCGCCCACCATCTTTCAAAGACTGCCCGCGATCCTGACAGCCGCTCCGCTACTAAATCCATTCAAACTCGTCTGCAGTCAGACGGGGAACCCCGACAAGGAAACGACCCGACTCAGGATTGCGACGATGATACGTGCTTTTGCTGCTGTTCCCATGTCGTCACGGGATATTTCGCAATTCCATCCACCAAGTCTACGAATAAATTAGAGTTTTCACAGTCCGATACGTACGTAGGACGGTATTCTAATTCAAGCCTAACTCAACTCTTCCGTCCGCCTAGAACAGCCTAATTCTTTTAATCGAAACGACTGCGCTCTTTATCCCCGCTTGGTGCCGGGAGAAAAGCGAGATTTTCCAGTTTCTAATTAAGGATCAGGTTTATGTATGTTCTTTTTGGTAGACGTGCCGTTGGCGCGTTACTTTTGGCAGCAGCCATCTTAACAAGTACAAGTTTTGGTCAGTCGCAGGTAGCAATAGTCGGAAAAGAGTCCACTCCCTCGACGGGCGACATTCCCACCAGAACTAACGCTTTCACGGTTTTGTTGGTGCCAAATTATTATAGCCAGACGGACGGTATGTCGCTGGCTGAGATTATCAGACTTGCGTTTGAAACGAACGGCGAGATAAAGATCGCCCGTCTCGAAGTCGATAAAGCTAGGGCTCGCCTGACCCAGGCTGGGCTGCGGCCAAATCCGACGCTTGAGGTCGAGCAAAGCTCCGGTCGTCTGGCCGGTTCGCCCGGTGACAGCCAGTTCAGCGCCGGGATCGCGGTTCCGCTCGAACTATACGGGCGAAGACAGCGGCGCATTGATGTGGCAAATGCCGAAATCACCTTGCGAGAGGCTGAGATCACGGCCCGGCAGCGAACTTTGGCGAGTCAAATATTTGTGTCTTACACAGACGCCCTTGCGGCACTGCGTGAGCTACAAGTGTCAGAGGAATTGCTAAGTCTTGACGTGCGGACCGTTGAGTTTGTGCAGATCCGCGTCAACGAAGGCGAGACGCCGCCGCTCGAACTTAGCCTTCTGCAAACCGAGGTTGAGCGGCTGCGGGCCCGGCGGCAATTAGTTGAGGGACGGCTGCAGGCCGCACTGACACGATTGAGATTCTACGCCGGAGTCGAGCCGCAAGCTCCTTTCAAACTTCGCGAAGATATATCCACGGCGACTCTCCCGTCACTTCCACCCTCCATCGACACAGGGATTGCCGTCGGTTTGCGTAACCGGCCGGAGATTCGGCTTGCCGAGCTGGACGAGCAGCTTGCAAGCGCCGGTCTGCGGCTGATCAATTCTCAGAGCAGGCCGGATCTAACAGCTTATACCCGTTACACTCAGGGACGTTCATCCATCGATCTACCGACCGGCCCGTTTCCGCAGGATCGCGATCGATCGCTAACCTTTGGTGTTGCAATTACGCTGCCGCTATTCAACAAGAACCAGGGAGCAAAGGCGGAAGCAGCGATCACGATACGCCAGGCTCAGGAACGCCGAGCGTTTGCCGAGCAGTTTATTAAGAACGAGATCACTGTTGCATTTCAACGGATCGAAGCGGCCAACCGGTCGCTGATGACCCTCGAAACCGCCGTGCTGCCGCGCTCGCGTCAAAACATTGAAACCATTAGAAGAGTTTATGAACTCGGAGAACTCAAGATCACTGATCTAATTGCGGAACAGCGCAGATTGTTGGATGCCAACCGTGATCTGACTGAGACTCTGACGGAACGCTATCGGGCGCAGGCCGATCTTTTTATTGCACTAGGAATCACACTGTAAATCTGAGGAAGTTATGTCAAACAAGAATATCGCAGAACCAAACGAGCACGAAAGAAACGACGAAGGAGAGCTTGAACGTCTTGAGAACAATCTGGATTCGGCAGATCTCAAAGTCGAGACTACGCGGCCAGGTCTAGCTAAATCAGCCAGAGCGTGGATCGTCACTGCGGTTATTGCCGGCGTGATCGCTGTGCTGGGTATCATCTGGATTGCCAGTAGAGGCTCGTCCACTGACGTCAATGTTGCCGTTAAGGAAGAGAAAAAAGAGGAGCCGGGCCACACCGAGGGCGAGGAAGGGGAAGAGGTAAAGCTCGACCCCGAAATGCTCGAATCAGCGGGAATCCAGACTGAGACGGTGACCCAGCGGCCGGCGATCGCAAAACTGTACGTAACGGGAGCGGTTGAACTGAATCCCGAAACCACGGAAATGGCAACTCCACTGGTCGGCGGTCGCCTTGAGCAGGTTTTCTACGGTGTCGGAGACTATGTGCAGAAAGGAGCAACTCTGGCTCTGATCTCGAGCCCGCAGCTTGCTGAGATGCATGGTAAGACGAACGAAGCCAGAACCCGTCTTAATCTGGCGAATGCAAATTTGGCCCGGGTTCAAAAAGCCGAAAATCGCGTTTCTATCTTGCAGGCAAAAGCAAAACTGGATGAGGCAGAAGCTACCTTGCGACGCACGAAACGTCTGATCGAGCTCGGAGCAGGAGCAGGAAAAGACGCGGTTGCAGCGGATACGAATTACAGGACCGCCAAGGCAGATTACGATTTTCAGAGCAACATCGGCTTGAACAAAGAGATCCAAACGGCAAAGGCAGAAGTCGAAACAGCTCGAATCGATTTCGCGGAACTTCAAAATCAACTGCGTACCCTGGGCGTTAGTGAAACTAAAATACAATCTACTGATCATAGAAACGAAAATAATTCGCAGGTCGCGGTGCGTGCCCCGCTCTCAGGCGTCATTACGGAACGAAAATTTAATTCCGGCGCCGGCGTCGAAGCGGCAATGCCGATTTTTGCTATCTCTAATCTTTCGACGGTTTATGTCATCGCTAACGTTCCTGAAGCAAATGTCGGCAAGCTCTTCGTGGGTGCTATTGCCGAAATTAAGTCTCCGTCTATCGGAACGATCAATGGGCGAGTTGGTTACATAGATCCGCGTCTTGATGAAACATCGCGGACCGCCCGGGTAAGGCTTGAAGTTCCAAATACGAACGGAAAACTGCGAGCCGGAATGTTTACGGAAGTCGGATTTCAAACCGGCACGAATACAACCGATGGTGAGGAGCTGGTCGTTCCTAGCGACGCTATCCAGCGAGAAGGCGAAAAGACGATCGTTTTCGTCCCTAAGGACGACGAGCCGGGAGCCTTTGAGGTGCGTGAGGTAGAGGTGGGCGGCGACATCGAAGGTTATACCCGCGTCATTAGCGGGCTCAAGCTCGGCGAGAAGGTCGTGACCAAGGGAAGTTTTACTCTAAAAACGCAGATGCAGAAAGGCGAAATGGGCGAACATGGCCATTAGTTTGCTTCGTCCGTCCCGGACTTCGGTGATTTTTTATTCAAAGCGGCGTGTGGCCGTCTGAACTCGATAAATAGCTAATATGATCAACGGTCTAATTCGTTTTTCGGTGGAGAACCGGCTCGTCGTTTTGCTCCTCGTCGCAATTATGTCGGCGGCGGGAGCCTATAGTCTGATAAATTTGCCGATCGATGCGGTGCCCGATGTCACTAACGTGCAGGTGCAGGTTTTGACGAGCGCACCGTCGCTCGCACCACTTGAGATGGAGAGGCAGGTGACTTTTCCAGTAGAAGTTGCGATGTCGGGATTGCCCGATGTTGAGGAAATCCGATCAGTCTCAAAATTCGGCCTATCGGCGGTCACGATCGTTTTCGACGATTCGGTAGACACATATTTTGCACGACAGCTAGTTCTGGAGCGTCTCGCCGCCGCTCGTGAACAAATTCCGGACAGCATCGGCTCGCCGGAAATGGGACCCATCTCCACCGGATTGGGCGAAATCTATCAGTATGAGCTAAGGGCCGCACCAGGATCGGGCTATGACGCGAAATCGCTTCGGACTATCCAAGACTGGAGCGTACGCCGTCAGCTTTTGGGCGTTCCGGGGGCAACGGAAATCAACAGTTTCGGCGGTTTTGAAAAACAGTTTCAAGTGCAACTCGATCCCGCGAAGCTCCAGTCTTTCGGTCTAACATTACGCGACGTTTACGAATCGATCTCGCGAAATAATGCCAATGTGGGCGGAGCTTACATTCAGAAAGGCTCGGAGCAATATCTCTTGAGAGGCATCGGACTAGTCGAAAACCCGGACGACATCGGCAACATCGTCGTCAAAACCGGCAAGGAAGGCGTTCCGGTTTACGTTAAAGATGTTGGCGAAATCGTCGAGGGCTCGACCGTCAGGCAGGGAGCGGTTACCTCAAACGGAGAGGGAGAGATCGTCGCCGGCATTGTTTTGATGCTCAAGGGCGAAAACTCGCGCACTGTGGTGAATAACGTAAAAGAGCGCGTCGAGACGGTAAAGAAATCACTGCCAAAAGGCGTGGAACTCGTGCCATTCTACGACCGCACGGAACTGATCGACCGAGCCATCGCCACAGTCGAAAAGAATTTGATCGAAGGTGCCATCCTGGTCATCGTCGTGTTGATGCTCCTCCTTGGTAACTGGCGCGGAGCATTGCTGGTAGCCACGATTATTCCACTCTCAATGTTGTTTGCGGCAATTTTGATGCGGATTTTTAACGTATCCGGAAACCTGATGAGTCTCGGTGCGCTTGACTTCGGGCTGATCGTTGACGGGGCGGTGGTGATGGTTGAAAACACGATTCGGCGAAGGGCTGAGGCACAACATGAAGCCGAACTTTCAGGACACCGAGAAGTTGCGCAGCGGACGATTCTGGAATCTTGTCTGGAAGTGGCTCGCCCCGTCGTATTCGCCGTCGCCATTATCGCCATCGTTTACCTTCCAATTCTCTCCTTGCGGGGCATTGAAGGGAAAATGTTTGTGCCGATGGCTCTAACGGTCGTGTTTGCTCTGGTAGGCTCGTTGCTCCTTTCGTTGACCTATGTTCCGGCAATGATGACCATTGTTTTGGTCGGTAAAGTGTCGGAGAAGGAAAGTTTCCTGATTCGCTGGGCGAAGAAAATATACGAACCCTCGTTGGCATTCGTCGGCCGTTGGCGATCCCAGGCACTGGCGCTTGCCGTCGGCCTGGTGGCTATTTCATTTGCGATATTCCCGTATTTAGGTGCGGAATTTATCCCGCGTCTGGATGAAGGCGATCTGGCCGTACAGGTTCAACAGTTGCCGAGTGTGTCGTTGGAACAGTCGGTTCAAACGACGACGGCGATCGAAAAGGTCCTGATGAAATTCCCCGAAGTCAAGACCGTGATTTCCAAAACTGGCAGGGCCGAAGTCGCTACGGACCCGATGAGCGTTGATTTTTCGGATCTCTATGTAGCTTTAAAACCGCACGACGAATGGGTCACGAAGGATAAGACTGAACTCGTCGAAAAGATGTCGAAAGCTTTGGAGGAGGGTGTTCCAAACGCGACGATAAGCTTTTCGCAGCCAATTGAGCTGCGCGTTGCCGAGCTTATATCGGGTGTACGCTCGGATGTCGCAATAAAATTGTACGGTGATGATCTCGCCGTGCTGAAAGGAAAGGCGGACGAGATTGTGCGCTCAGTTCAGGCCGTTAAGGGTGCCGAAGACGTCAAGGCCGAAGCCACGAGCGGTCTCCCGCAGCTACAGATCAAGCCGGATCGGGCCGCGATCGCCCGGTACGGCCTGAACGTCGAGGACGTGAACAATCTGGTCGAGTCGGTCGTCGCCGGAAAAAAGGCCGGCCAAGTTTATCAGGGAGAACAGCGCTTCAATTTGGTCGTTCGATTGAACCAAGAATCCGGTAAGGATGTAGATTCAATTAGGGGATTGATTCTGACAGCCCCTAATGGATCACGCGTCGCCCTTTCGCAGATCGCCGATATTAAACTTGTCGAGGACGCTGCCCAGATCACCCGCGAGGATACACGTAGGCGAATCGGAGTTGAGCTCAATGTGCGCGGGCGCGATATCGGTTCTTTTGTAGCAGAAGCTCAGGCGAAGATTGAAAAGGATGTTCAGCTTCCGCCTGGTTATTACTTGAAATGGGGCGGCACGTTCGAGAATCTGCAGCGTGCGTCAGAGCGGTTGCTTATTGTCGTTCCGATTGCGTTATTTCTAATTTTCGTCCTGCTGTATACCACCTTTAATTCGGTAAAGCAGGCCGCCCTGATCTATACCGGAATTCCGTTTGCAATTGTCGGCGGGATCATTGCTCTCGCGTTGCGCGGAATGCCCTTTTCGATCTCGGCGGGTGTCGGATTTATCGCCCTTTTTGGGGTGGCAGTTCTGAACGGCGTGGTTATGATCAGCTTTATCAACCATCTGCGCGAAGAAGGCAAGACGGTGCTTGAAGCCGTTAAGGAAGGCGCGGAGACACGCTTACGACCAGTCCTGATGACAGCCCTTGTTGCAAGTCTCGGCTTTATCCCGATGGCTCTCGCGACATCAGCCGGAGCGGAGGTACAGCGTCCGCTCGCGACTGTTGTCATCGGCGGCCTGATAACGTCGACTCTGCTGACGCTGTTGATCTTGCCGACGCTCTACGGTTGGCTTGAGAAGGATGCTGTAGGTGAGTTTGAGGAGGAAAATGTATGAAAATGATCGTTGCGATCGTACGACCATTTACTGTTGAGAAACTGGTAGTAGCTTTTGAGAACATCGAGAATTTCCCGGGCGTGACAATGACGGACGCGGCAGGTTTTGGCAAGGGGCCGAGATCGGCGGAAGTCGATGTACTCGATCCGTTTCGCCGCAGCAGAAAGATCGAGATCGTTTGTGAGGACACGATGGTGCCGACAATCGTTGATGCGATCAAGCGGAATGCTCATACGGGCCGCAAAGGTGACGGTTTTATCCTTGTGCTGCCTATCGAGGACTCAATGATGATCTGACGAGGCAAATGTTGTCTCAAGGGCTGAGCGAACCGGCTTGTCCGCGCTCACACCCTTTCGCCGGGCAGGTAAGGAGAGTGAACTATTATGTTGAAGAAACTTATATCTCTGGCATTAGTGACGGCCATCTGCGGTAGCTCTATTGTCGTATCGGCGGCAGTTCCGTCAAACGATGATGAAAAGCAGGCCGAAAAGACGAGGGCCGAGATCCGTAAGCTCGGTACCGGGACGGACGCCAAAATCGAACTCGAATTACGGGATAAAACAAAGGTCAAAGGCTACGTCAGCGAAGCGAATGACATCGATTTCGTGGTGGTCGATCCGGCTACCAAGAACGCCACGACCGTTGCCTATCCGCAAGTCAGAAAAGCGAAAGGTAACAACTGGTCCGGCGGCGTAAAGATCGCGTTGACGTTGGCCGTCGTGGCCGTGGTGACCTTTCTGTCGTATAAGTACGGGCGAAGGAACAGGCGTTATGGGTATTAGGAGATAGATGATCGGTTAGGAGGTTTACCGTGAATATATATTTATCAAGAATCAATCGCGCGAACATTTTTGTTCTCTCGATCATATTTATCACCGCCGGCGTCACCGCCTTAAAAGCGCAAGATCAAAATACCTACGTGATCTCGGCGAAGGCTGGCGGCATTAACTTTGTCAGCGGCGAAGCAAGCTATTTGGCCAAAGGAGAATCGCAAATCCGGAGCGTGACAAACTCCGACACGATCTCGTCTGGTGACAGGTTGATGACCAGCCCGGACGGACGTGTCGAACTTTTGTTAAACCCCGGAAGCTATCTGCGGCTTTCCGGAGATTCAGAGATCGAACTGGTCGATGCCTCACTCGATTCGCTAAGCGTGGCATTGTCAAAAGGAACAGCGATCATCGAAATTGCCGGCTCGGGTTACTCGCTCGCACCGGTCACTCTTCGTTCGGGCCTCGCCTTTATTGTCCTCGATCGCAGAGGCGTCTATCGAGTCCAGGCCCCATCCGCGAGGGATTCAGTAACTGTCCGTGTCTTCAAAGGAAAAGCACGAGTGAACGGCGAAGAGGTCAAGGATGGCAGAGAGATCTCGGTATTGCGAAGCGGCGAGTTTACAACAGCGAAGTTCGATACTAAGCAAGGGGATGACTTCGATCTGTGGAGTTCGTCGCGGGCTGAGACCCTCGCGTCGTTGAACGGCAAGTTGTCCAAGCAGACCCTTGGACGGCTTTCGTCCAGCTACCGAAACGACCCGTTCGGTCGTCGAGGTCTCTCCGGCTATTGGCTTTCCTCGTCGTTATTCGGCACCCGTACGTTTCTGCCATACCATTCCGGCTGGTCGTCACCTTACGGGTTTGGGTATCACCGCCATTTCGGATTCTCAAATTCGGGCTTCAGCCTTTTCGGGCGGCGAAATATCGGATTCGGAGTTGGCAGTCACAGAGTAGTTCATCGCCCGGTTGTCCGCGTTGTGCATAAGGGCGGGCGGCGACATTAGTCGCCCATATTAATAGTTTCGGGCTCCAAGCCCGATAGCTCAGTGCGGGAGCAAGCCTGCACAAATCCTCTCCTCGACGAGGTTGATCGGCACGTTTTGTGTGCCGTGGGTTACAGCCTGAAAAGGCAAGGAGAAAATATGATAAAGAAGATACTAGATCTGAAACGTGGAGCATTGATGCTGTTTCTTGGCCTTTTGCTGGTCGGGCTGGGAAGCGTTGCGGCCAGCGCTCAACACCATGGGGGTCGATCTCAAGGCCGGCGCGACGTACATCATCGCCCAACCTATCGGCAGCCGGTCGTCCGCACGCCTGTGTATTACGGTAATACTCGATACGGCAACAACGGCGGCTACTATGGAAACAGTGGATACGGCAACAACAGTAATTATGGCCGCGAGACGTATTATCCGCAGCAGCGCCGTTCGACGGTCGGCAGCATCTTCAGGGTGATCCTAGGCGGAGGCCGCACGAGCAGCCATTACCGTCGCCGTCACCGTTGATGAGGTTGGCCGCAATGGAGCGGATAACCAATGACGGGCGTGGGGCAGTCGCAAACTGTCCTCCGCCCGGCTCAGCGTCGAAAGCCGCCGGGCAACCTTGATGTGAACAGGCTTTAATGGAGCGATAAAAGATGTCTGCAACAGAAACGGTAGCGAACGTGAAAACCCCGTCGGTATTGGGCGACCGCAAATTTCAGTGGCTTGTTTTTAGTGTCGCACTGGTCGCTGTTTTCGAATTCTTTTCGCTGGCGGATATTGATGTCTTCAAGTTCCTGCTCGCCCCGGTTCCGGCCTGGCAGCCGTATTCGCGATGGGTCGCGGCGGTATTTTTTGCAGTTATCATTCTTGCGATAGGCTGGCACACTCTTCGAAGCGGGCTGACGGCTCTCGCGAAACTTAACTTCAAAAGCATAAATCTGCTGATGACGATCGCGATCATCGGGGCGTTCTATCTTGGCGAGTACGAGGAGGCGGCGGTTGTCGTTGTGCTGTTCACGCTAGGCGAGACGCTTGAGAAGTTTGGAATCGCCACCAGTAAGTCGGCTCTTCAGGCTCTCGTCGATCGGGCTCCAAAAACGGCGGCGATCAAAGGCGACGACGGGCAGATCACCGATACGCCACTTGACGACATCAAACTCGGCGACATTCTGGTCCTAAAGCCCTCGGACATGGTCGCGATGGATGCTGAGGTCATTAGCGGGTCTTCGTCGGTGGACGAATCGACCATTACGGGCGAGCCGCTGCCGCGGGATAAGCACGCGGGCGATAACGTTTTCGCCGGAACGCTGAATATGCAGGGTTATCTCGAAGCCCGTGTGACAAAGCTGGCAAAGGACTCCACGCTCTCCAAGATCATCGAAACCACATTCGCCGCGACAAAGACCAAGGCGGAAACGCAAAAGTTCATAGAGACATTCGCCGGCTACTATACCCCGTCGATCATCTTTATCGCGGTGCTGCTTGTTGCGGTTCCGACGCTTTTGTTTGCTCAGCCGTTCAACGTCTGGTTCGAACAGGCGATTACGATTTTGGTCATCGCGTGCCCGTGTGCCCTGGTCATCAGCACGCCGATCTCTATCTATGCGTCCATCGGCAACGCGTCGGCCCGCGGGGCACTTGTCAAAGGCGGCAAATACATCGAAGCCATCGGCCAGGTAAAGGCGATCGCGATGGATAAGACGCGCACGCTAACGTATGGCAAGCCAAAGGTCACGGACGTTATCCCGTTCGGCGAGACGACCCGCGAACATCTGCTCGCGTGTGCCGCCGGTATTGAGACGTATTCCGAACATCCGCTGGCGCAGGCGATTGTTGACGCCGCGCGCGACGAGAAGATCGAGATACACGGCGTCGAGAACTTTCGGGCCGTGATGGGCAAGGGCGCACAGGCCGACTGTGTGATCTGTTACGACAAACATCACTGCATCGGCAAACTGCCATTCATTACCGAGGAGCATTCGGTTCAGCTAGAGGTCGTCAAAAAGGTCGAAGAGTTGCAGCAGCAAGGTAAAACCTCGATCGTGGTCAGCAGCAATGGAGGCGTAGAAGGGATCATCGCCCTCACGGACGAGCTGAAACCGGAAAGCACGCAGGCCGTGACCGATCTGCGGGAATTGGGTATCGAGACAATAATGATGACCGGCGATAACCGTGCTCCGGCCGAGGCGGTCGCCGCCATCGTCGGGATCACCGAAGTGAAGGCCGATATGATGCCCGAAGACAAGGCCGACGGCATTCGCGAACTTCTCAAAAAGTACGGCACCGTGGCAATGGTCGGCGACGGCGTCAATGACGCTCCGGCTCTGGCACTGTCAAATGTCGGCGTGGCAATGGGGGCAGCGGGCAGTGACACGGCCATCGAAGCGGCGTCGATCGCCATCCTCAACGACCGCCTCGAACTGATCCCGTATCTAGTTCGCCTAGGCCGCAAAACGATATCGACCATCCGGCTCAACACCGCCGCCGCCGTGATTACCAAACTCGTCTTCGTCGTGCTCGCGCTCCTCGGCCTGAGCAGCCTGGCAATGGCGATATTCGCCGATGTGGGAGTGACTGTGCTCGTTATTTTGAACAGCCTGAGGCTCCTTAAGTTTAGTTAGGTCTCTGCCGTTGCGGAGACGTGCTTCATATCGACGACCGGCCGCTCGGATAATCGATACGCGAAATGAAACAGAAAGAACAAACAACACCGGGGAGCAGTCGCACCAAACCCGAAGCCAACGATGAACTTCCGGGCATCCATCGTATTAGCCCTGCCGATATCGCGGAGCATTTCGGCAAGCCAGAAGACAAGGCTTACAAGGAGTCCGGTAAAAGCTCTCAAGATAAAAAGCCTTCGGAACGGCAAACTTCCGAATGAACGACGGAATCTTCATTTGTTCTTTTTTGCTTGGATGTCGAGATCCACTCAGTTTTGGTTGGGCCTGATTGTCGCCGTTGTTTTGGCGTCAATTCTTTACTTTGCTTCAACGAAAGGATTGCGCAGATTTAGATTTACCAAGTCTGATACCAAGGACGCCGGTCTAAATCGCAAAGGGAGTCGGCGGATGTTGGCAGACCAGAGAAAGAAACGGCGGCGAAAGAAAGTACGCTCTTGATCGTAACGGTTGTAAACAGATGCGACGGGAAGTTTGGCGTTGCTTGCGGACGCCGGGTATCTGTTGACAGGCGCCTCGGGCTTGCCCTGCTCGCCATTCATTGGCGAAAGTTTACTCGAGGTTTACGGCCTCAAATGTGCGGGAGAATGCATAGTAGCGAATTTCGCAGTTAGGATCTATGGAGATAGCAAAATCAGTTTTATTCTTCTTTCTCGCCGGTATTTGCGAACTCGGCGGAGCTTACTTGATATGGTTGTGGCTCAAGAACGGCCGCTCATTTCTTTTCGGGCTTGCCGGCGCCGCAGTCCTCGTCGCGTATGGTTTTATGCATACGATGCAGACCTCGAACTACGGTCGAATTCAGGCGGCATACAGCGGATTCTTTATCGTTCTCGCCCTTCTCTGGGGCTGGCAGGTGGATAAAGTTGTTCCGGATCGTTTCGACCTTATTGGCGGAGCTGTCGCGTTGGTTGGTGTATCGATAATTATGTACTGGCCGCGAAGTTAGGAGGAAAATATGGGAAGCGGACACGCACACGGGGTTTCGGCGGCGGGTAAGAATAAGCGGCAGCTGACGATCGTCTTTTTCATGACCTTCTTTTACCTCGTCGTCGAGGTGATCGGAGGCTTTTGGACCGGAAGCCTTGCGTTGCTCGCTGATGCCGGGCACATGCTCACGGATGTTGCGGGCGTCGGGCTTGCCCTGCTCGCGATAAAGTTTGCCGAGCGGCCGGCCTCGCCCGAACGCACTTACGGTTATTACCGCGTCGAGATACTCGCGGCGCTCACCAATGCCGTCGTGCTGATCTTTATCTCGCTGTACATTCTTTACGAAGCCTACCAGCGGTTTAAGAATCCGCCCGAAGTGGAAAGCGGCTGGATGCTTGGGGTGGCGTCGGTCGGACTGGTTATCAACATCGTGGGCGTCGTGATCCTTCGGGCCGGTTCGAAGGAAAGCCTTAACATGAAGGGTGCATATTTCGAGGTTCTCTCGGACATGCTCACCTCAATCGGTGTCATCATCGCTGGCGTGATAATGCTGACGACAGGTTGGTACTACGCCGACCCGCTTATTTCTGCGGGAATCGGTCTCTTCATCTTGCCGCGAACGTGGATTTTGCTTCGCGATGCGGTCGGCGTTCTCCTCGAAGGCACGCCGTCTGACGTAAATATCGTGAAAGTCCGCGAAAGCTTGTCCACCATAGAAGGCGTCGCCGAGATTCACGACCTGCACGTCTGGTCGCTCACGTCGGGGGTGAATGCCCTCAGCGTTCACGCCGTGCTTGCGGACGGCGCTGAACATGACGACGTACTGACAAGAGTTCATGAGCATTGCGTCGAGGAATTTAAGATCACACACGTGACAGTGCAGACCGAACGCAAGGGCTTTGCGAGTCACGAGACGCATATTTAAGAACGCAATGGAACAAGAAACAGACTTTTTTCATGTTTTTACGCAGCATCAGCTTATAATTTTCGTAGGTGTAAGCTTACTGATTATCGCCTTGTTAGTAGGCATAGGTTTTCTTCTCGGTAAGTTATCAGAGAGGCGTTCGAAGGGAGGCTCAAAATGAAACCCGATAACAATCAAGTGTTGGCAACCGCGATTTCTCAGGAGTTAGCATTGGCCGAATCGCTTGTTGAAAGCGGCGACTTCCATTTAGCCTTTTATCACCTCGAACGGGCTCACGTTCTCGGTCAGGCATCGACCTATCAGCACACGCGCATCCATTGGCGAATGTTGAAGCTTGCCATAAAACAGCGTTCGCCCCGTGAGATTTGGGGACAGATCGTCCGTATCGTCGGAGCCTCGACCAAAACGCCCTTTGGAATCTACCCGACCGGGAACACAGGCGGGGCGAACGTGTGGTTTTTCAAGTCGATGCCTGTTCCCGAAGACTTAGCAAAGATTCTTATTAGAAAGTGATCGGATTATTCAGATAGGACGACGTGTATGAGATCGCAGAATCCGGCCAAGACTTTGCCGTTTAGTCGACGCCGAACTACCGGTCGAGAATTTCTACGTATGGCGTGACCGAGCGGTGCTTCACTTTTTGACCGATGAGCACGACCTTCCATTCTTGAAATCAGCTAGCTGGTGTAAACAAGTCTCACCCCGCTGTTGCTGTTTGAAAACAGACAGCTCCTGTCTCTTTTTATACATGGTAGCGGCTCCGTCTTTCTAGAATACTCCCGTTAAACCCAATAAACATTCAGAAAGCGAGTGGTATAGCTGTTGCATTCAGTTCCGAGTATATGAGAAGTCAGATCGCGCGATATATTGGGTTTTTTATTCTGGGTAGCGTCCTGTTCACGGTTGTCTCGCCTGTTGCGATACTCGCCCATGGCGGTGAGGATCATGGTGACGCGAAGCCAAAGTCCACGGCGAACGCGAAGGGCGTTGTATCCCATTCGACTCGTTTGGGCGAACTCGAGCTAATGGTAAAGCACCCTTCGATGGAGCCGGACACGCCTACGACCGGGGTTCTTTTTATTACGAAATTTGAGACCAATGAACCTTTTAAGCTTGCCGATGCAAAGGTCGAGATCGAATCCGCGAACGGTACGGTCTTTAACGCGACCGTTGCGACTGGCGAACAGGCGGGCACATACAGCGTGACCTTTCCGGCGATGCCGTCCGGCGTTTACAAGATGCGGGCTAACGTGTCGCACGACGGCGAAACTGACACTGCCACTTTTTCCGGAATCGAAGTAAAGCCGCCCGCGGTTACGGCCGAGGGCGGAACGTCTTGGTTCACGCAATTGGTGATCGGCGTTGTCTTTTTGCTTGTATTTATTTTGCTTTTCGGGCTTGTGTTTTTCGTGTGGCGTTTCGCCGCTGGCCCCGGAGTTAACGAGGAAGCACTTTCTGCGTAAGATTCTAGCGAACATCGTTTACCGACACTCCATGGGCATAAGGAATATTTTAGCGATCGTAGTTGAGTATTCAGCAAAGCTCGGTTTAGCCGTCCTCTTTTTTGGCAGCCTTAATTCGGCACTGGCGCAACAAACTGATCCTACGCCTGTACCGACTCCGGCCCCGTCGCTTCAATACATCGGGCAGGATGGCTTGAGTGTCGAGCAGCTTGTAGAAAGTGCGGGCAGTAGGCGCGCAGATCTGCTTGCGGCGCGGCAGCGACTCGTGATCGCCCAAGGGCGTCTGGTTCAAGCCGGACTTCGGCCAAATCCGGTCTTTAGTACCGAATACGGCAGCCCCCGTTTTTTGGGCGGCGAAAGCGAGTATGACTTTTCGGCAGAGCTGGCCCAACCTTTCGAGCTTGGAGGAAAACGTGGAAAGCGTCGTACCGTCGCGGAACTCGAACTCCAACAGGTTCGATCCGAAGTCGCGGCTATCGAACGGAATATCGCGGTCGAAATTCGCCGTGACTACGCACGGGCCATATCGGCCGCGCGGCAGCTCGATGTATTGGAAAGACTTCTGGCTGCTGACGCGGAATTGGTTCGGGTGACGGAAGCACGCTTAAACGAGGGCGATGTGGCGCCGCTCGACCTGAATTTAGTCAAGGTCGAAAGTGATCGCCTGAAGATCCAAAGGATCGAAGCGAGAAACGAATTGGAAATTGCCTTGTTAAGAATTCGAACGCTGATCGGATCCGATGTCTCGGAACCGCTTCGCTTGGCGCCGCAATCCGATCGGCCTCCGCGACTAGATCTGGGTCTTAGCGAACTTACCCAAAAGGCGTTGAGCGATCGCTCCGACTTGCAGGCTGCGCGGATCGGCGAGCAGCTGGGAACCGCGAGGCTAAACCTGGCCCGTGCTCAGGCGGCTCCGGACATCACGCCGTCGGTGCGCTTTTCACGCACCAAAGCATTTACCGACCTGCCTGCGTCAGCGGGCGGCGGAATTATCAACAGTCGCGACAACGAACTGACATTCGGCGTGTCGATCGATCTTCCCGTGTCGAACCGTAACCAAGGCGGTATTGCAGCCGCAATCGGTGAACAGGCTCAGGCGGTGCGGACACGTGAATTTTTAGAGGCGACGATACGGCGTGATGTCGCCGTTGCATACGGCCAGTATCGGGCCGCGGCGGAAAAGCTGGTGTTGTATACAACTCAAATCCTGCCGAGAGCCGAGGCAAATTTGCAGACTGTCCGGGCTGCATATAATGCTGGCGAGTTTTCGGTGTTTGAGGTCGTTAACGAACAGCGTCGTCTGAATGAGAACGTCACGAATTATAACCGGGTTTTGGAAGAATACTACACGACCCTAACGGCACTCGAAGCAGCAGTGGGTGCCGCCCTGCCGCCATCCGCATTCATGCCTGGATCGACATCGGTCCTGCCGGATACGAAGATCGTGCCGCGACAGTTTAACAGGGAAGAATTTTTGAAGTCGATCAACGAGCACAAAGCCGAACGTACCGGATTACTAAAATCGACTAAACCAAGAATAGAAGAGGAGAAAAAATGAAAATACTCATATTCGTAACTGTAATTACCGCGAGCCTGTTATCGCTGGCGTGTTCCGGCGGGAGCACAAACACCAGTCCCAACACCGCTACGGCGAATAAGGCGCCAGCGAACTCGACCGCAGCAAATAACGCTGCCCCACCAGCGAAAGCCGATGAGGTTCCGGCCTCGGTCAAGGCGGCACTTCCTGGAGCGCAGACGTTTACGGCCATGCACAAAGAGCTTACCGATGCTCAGATCGCGTCGATTGAAAAAGACACGGGCGGAAAAGTCACCGAAAAAGATCATCATTCCTATCCGGGATTCTCCACCGTGAATGGTACAAAGACGCAGCTCGGATCGGTCACGATCGTCAAGGCGGCAGGCAAGGAGATCCTAGTTGTCTATGAGAACAAGGAAGGGTCGCCGTCAATTAAAGAGATCAAGGCCGAGGGCGTGCCGGCGGGTTTTCTCAGCCAGTTTGCCGGAAAGGGCCATGATGATGATCTGCTGCTAGGAGCGGATATAAAGGCGAACGGTGCCAAGGATGATGTGGCAAAAGCAATCACCGACGCCGTTAGGATCGACGTTCTGTCGATGCAAGCTCTTTACGGCAAGGCACACACACATTAATGGATAGGCCGATCAAAAAATTGATGCTCAGGGCTCGTTCCGGGAGTGCGAAAGTGAGGCGAAGTCAGATAGCATTTTTCCTTATCTCTCTATGCCTCGTACCGTCGTTCGCTGCGGAGGCTCCAGTTCCTGCGGCGGCGGGATCGACTCCGATTACGACGATCACCTCCGAACGGAATGTGAAAAACGACAGCGGCGAGCTGACCGTCATTATGAAACGTCTTCCCGGCGATCCGCGCTCCGGCGAAACGGGACATGTGCTTGTTTCATTGAGCGAGACGGTTCAGGGCGGGTTCGGGTCGGGGCCGTTGCCGGTCGAAAAGGCCGCCGTCATGTTTAGCATTACAAGGCCTGACGGTGCGGTAGTTGCCGGGAATATGCTGGCGACGGAAGAGCCGGGCGGTTTGTACCGGGGGATTTATGTTTTTGACAGCGCGGGCGACTACAAAATAGCTTTTTCTATAACCACGGAAGACAAAAGGACTTTTTCGGCCGACTTTCCGGTCACAGTATCACGAGCACCAATCCGGACATCTTTTTGGATCGCTCTTCTGATCGTGCTTGTTCTTTCGGGTGTTGCTCTCGCAGTCGTCCTTTATGCTCTAAAAAGGAAAGGGGACACATCTTTTCGGCGACTTGCCCCGGCTGGTGCGGTTGTTCTCGCGGTCTTTCTTCTGAGTGCGGTCGCTCTGGCGTATCTTCTTCCGCCTTTTCAGACGCGCGAAACGGCTGCGATTCCTCCAGACGCCTTTTCAACTGCAGCGGTTAACGAGTTGCCGAAGGGAACGACGATCACCTTGCCGAAAGAATCGCAGCTACTGTTTGGGATAAAGACTCAGTTGATCGACACGAGGCAGATAACGAGCGGTTTGAAAACCACGGGAGTGGTCAGGGCCCGACCGGATGCTAAAGGCGTCGTGACCGCACAGGTGCCGGGAAGGATCGTGCTTAATCAGGCGGTATCTTTAGGTTCTGCCGTCGGTCGCGGCGAACAGATCGGATACGTTGAACAGGTGCTGGATGTTGCGGGACAGGCTGGGCTTGAGACGCAAAGGCTGGATGTCGAGGCCCAGCAGCGGGAGGTTGAAGCTCGGAAGCTGGAACTGCGAAATACAGTTCTTTCGCTACAGTCTCAGCAGGCACAGTCACGGGCCGCGGCCAGCCAAGCAAGGACGCGTCTCGCTCAGGCGCAGCGTGAACTTCGAAGATCGCAGAACCTCTTGGAGGTCGGGGCTGTACCGCGAAAGCGTGTCGAAGAAGCTCAAACAGCCGTAAAAGTGGGTGAAGATGAAGTAGCTTCAGCCGATAAACAAGTTGTTCTATTGGGCGAGCAGATCAAATCGGCACAGGCCGGACAAAGTATTTTCCGCTCTCCCACCATCAGACAGCCGTCGCGAAATTTCCCCTTAATATCCCCAATAACGGGATTAGTCAGTCAGATCAATGCCACGAGCGGCCAGCAGGTCGCAAGCGGGGCCGAATTACTCAACATCGTCAATTTGTCCACGGTGCTTCTAGAAGCTCAGGTTTTTGAGAAAGATCTGGCCACGGTCCGCGAATCCACGCGGGCAAGTTTTACGTCGTCTGCTCTGCTCGGCGAAGTTTACACGATAGGTACGCCTGACGGGGACGGACGCCTCATCTCAGTCGGCCAGACCGTTAATGACCAGACGCGAACGGTGCCGGTGATATACGAGGTCAAGAATCCATTCAACCGACTCAAGGATGGCAATTTTATTGAGATCACGATCGACACCAGCGGCGACAAGCAAGTTCTTGCTGTTCCGAAGTCAGCGATAGTTCGTGAACAGGGCGAGACTTTTGTGTTTGTCTTCGATGGTGGTGAGACGTTCGAGAGGCGTCAAATCGCACTGGGGGCCGAAGGTGCGGATTTCTACGAGATCGTATCAGGATTAAAGGAAGGCGATAGGGTCGTCATTGAAGGCGTGTATCAGCTTCGAACTACGCAGGCTGGTGAATAGATCAAGAGAAGTGATCGCCAAGGAAAAAAATCGAGAGATGAGAACAATGACAAGAAAAATGATTTTGGGAACAGTTTTAATAATTTCATCATTTGGCATTTTTTTAGCGGCATGTGATGTCGGGGCAAATTCGCAAGTCGTTAACAACACGAATGCCGCAAGTGTGGTTGTCAGTGAAACCAATTCCGCGAACACGGTCGCTTCGGATTCGGCCTTTAAGGTTGATTTTAAAACGGAGCCGGGCCAGATTCAGGCCGGTGCTCCGGCGACGCTGGTTTTTACTGTTAAGGACAGTAAGAACGCGGTCGTGAAGGACCTCCAGGTCGTTCATGAAAAGCCCATGCACTTACTGATCGTCTCGAAGGATCTCGCGGAGTTCTATCATGTGCACCCCGAGCCATCCGCGGATGGGTCTTACCGAGTCCAGCACACGTTTCCAAGCGGCGGCGATTTCAAACTTTATGCGGACTTCACTCCGCCTAATGCCAAACAGGTCGTTGAACGGATAGATGTCAGGGTCGCGGGATCCGAAAGGGCAAAGGTTGCGTTGGTCGCAGACAAGAAACTTGAAAAGGTAGTAGATGGTTTGAAAGTAACGATGAAACCGAGTGCAAAGATCGAAGCGGGACAGGAATTGACGCTCGATTTTGCGGCATTCGATGCCAAAACCAACAAGCCCGCTACCGACCTGCAGAATTACCTTGGCGAATTAGCGCATTTCGTCATCATCAGTGAGGATCTCGTTGATTTCGTCCACGCTCATCCGATGGCGAAGGGCGAAAAAATGGACGGGATGAAGATGGACGGCGATAAGAAGGAAAAAGATCATAATGCGGACGGCCATTCGCATGGGGCAGATTCGAAGAAGGCGAACAAGGCGAGCGCGTATGAAGTGTCGGCACATACTGCTTTCCCGCGTCCCGGCCTGTACAAGCTTTGGGCCCAGTTTCAACGCAAAGGGAAGGTCATCAGCATTCCGTTTATCGTAAATGTTCCGGCAGGTTCGGCAAAGGCTGTAAAGGCGGCGAATGTTCCGGCGGGAGCGACAAAGATCACTGTTTCATCGGACGGTTATGAGCCGTCGTCAATCTCGGTCGTCAAAGGGCAGCCCGTTAGATTGGCCTTCTATCGAGCCGACGCTGAGAACTGCGGCGGCGAAGTCGTCTTCGCCAAGCAAAAGATCCGAAAGAAACTACCTGTCGGTGAGACAGTCATGGTCGAATTCACCCCAAGCGAGGCTGGTGAGATCGCGTTTGGCTGCGGAATGGACATGCTGCGAGGAAAACTCGTCGTTATTGAGCCATAAGATGTGATAAGGAACAACAACCGGATGACGTGGAACGCGAATTAAATGACAAAGAACGAAAAATATATGACGTAGAAGATGAACTGAGTCATAGGGAATAGAAAATAAGAGACGAAAAGAGTTAAATATGCGATCAAATTTGCGAAATAAGCGACGTAAATCGTAAAAGAATTGAGAAAATCTGACAGATATTGGAGGAAAAATTATGAAAAGATCACTGATTGCCCTTTGTTTACTGGTTACCGGTGTAGTAGGCGTCGGCACCATTGCGGCTAGCGTCGAGGCTCACACTCGCACGGTCAAGATCAAAGTTGATGAGAACGGCTTTTCGCCATCTTCGATCGAGGCCGAGGCCGGTCACAAATTAAATCTCGTTTTCAACCGAGCTGACGCGAAAGGCTGCGGCAGCACGGTCGTGATGCCGAAATACAAGATTCGCAAAAGCCTGCCGGTTGGAAAAGACGTGGTTGTCAGCATTACGCCGACGGACGCGGGGGCTATTTCGTTCACATGCGGAATGGGCATGTATAAGGGCAGCATCGTCGTTAGCGAGGGCTGAGACAACAAGCTCAATAAGGGGAAGAAAATGAAAACACTATTCTTAACGGTTACGTTGGGGCTGGGAGCTACAGGCTTAGCCGCGTGCGGTCAGACGGGCGGCAACGCCAACTCCATGAATCATAATTCGATGACGAAGAACTCCAATTCGTCAATGAATATGAACGGCATGGATCACAATTCGATGCCGATGAACTCGAACATGTCGATGGATCATTCGGCAATGAAAAGTTCACCGAATGCCGCAAGCCAGCCGTACGATCTGCAGTTTATCGATACGATGATCGCCCATCACAAGGGAGCCGTGGACATGGCGAAGATGGTTGAGGGCAAAACACAAAATCCCGACATCAAGAAGTTTGCCGCACAGATCATCGCAGATCAAGAAAAAGAGATCAGCCAAATGAAAGACTGGCGGGAGAAGTGGTTCGCGGGCAAGCCGGCGGCCACAAACATGGAAATGCCGGGCATGATGGATTCCATGAAGATGGATATGGCAAAACTTACAAATTCGAAAGACAAAGAATTTGATGTTGCGTTTATCGACGTGATGACTCCTCATCATGTTGGGGCCGTTACGATGGCGAAAGAAGCGTTGCAGAAGAGCGAAAAGGCTGAGATAAAGACGCTTGCCGGTCAAATAATAAAAGCCCAAGAAGCCGAGATCAAGATGATGGGTGAGTGGAAGACAAAGTGGAGTAAATAGTTCCGGTCGTATCTGATTTAAATGCTCAATGGAATTATTAAATGGTCTCTGCAGAATCGGTTGATCGTCGTTGCGATCTCAGCCCTGTTGCTTGTCTGGGGCAGTTACATCGCGTTCAATCTGCCGGTCGATGTGTTTCCGGATCTGAATAAGCCGACGATTACGGTTCTAACCGAAGCTAACGGCCTGGCGCCGGAAGAGGTTGAGACCCAAGTATCCTATCCGATCGAGACAGTGATGAACGGTGTCCCGGGCGTTTCACGTGTTCGCTCCGTAAGCGGCGTCGGATTATCAATCGTCTACATAGAATTCGAATGGGGAACGGATATTTACCGAAACCGGCAGCTTGTTTCGGAAAAGATAACCGAAGCTCGCGAGCAGTTGCCGGAAGGAGTGTCACCATTTCTCGCTCCCATCTCGTCAATAATGGGCGAGATCATGCTGATCGCGGTGTCGAGCAAAGATGGAACGACCGACCCTTTGGAACTGCGAACTCTAGCCGATTGGACCATCCGTCCCCGGCTATTAACTATCACCGGGGTTTCTCAGGTTATTCCCATTGGCGGCGGCGTCAAACAGTATCAGGCCCTTGTTTCACCGGAGAAGCTTAGGCAGTTTGGCATCACCATTGAGGATGTTTCGGTCGCGCTGGAGAAATCGAATATCAACTCCACCGGTGGCTTTGTCGATGCCCAGTCACAAGAATACCTTGTTCGGAACCTCGGCAGGTTTTACTCCATCGACGAACTGAAGCAAACCGTCGTTGCCTACCGAAATAACACCCCGATTCGGCTCGGCGATGTCGCCGAAGTGCAGTTTGGTGCCAAAATTAAGCGAGGCGAGGCCGGAACGAACGGAAAGCCCGCCGTCATTGTTTCCGTTCAAAAGCAGCCCGGGGCAAGCACCCAAGATCTGACAGAACAGGTTGACGAAGCGGTAAAGGAACTGCAAAAAACACTGCCCCCCGACGTTGAGATAAACCCTAATCTCTTCCGGCAAGCCAACTTTATCAACGCCTCCATCGGCAACGTGACCGAAGGATTGCGTGACGGTGCGATCCTTGTCGCGAT
Source organism: uncultured Chloracidobacterium sp. (assembly GCA_937941715.1). Classification (GTDB taxonomy): domain Bacteria; phylum Acidobacteriota; class Blastocatellia; order Pyrinomonadales; family Pyrinomonadaceae; genus OLB17. Next base: position 25,469 of record CALDGX010000102.1, read on the forward strand.
CATATTGTTCCTGTTTTTGCTCAATCTTCGCACCACGTTTATCACACTCACGGCGATCCCGCTTTCTTTTATCGTTACCTTTCTTATTCTCTACGCGTTTGGGATAAGTGTTAACACAATGACCCTCGGCGGCTTGGCGGTTGCGATCGGCGAGCTGGTTGACGATGCGATCGTGGACATAGAGAATATCTTCCGTCGACTAGGCGAAAACCGGAACCTTGAGAATCCGCGTCCCTCCATTGAAGTGATCTATCACGCCTCGCTCGAGGTCCGCTCATCGATCATTTATGCGACGGTGATCGTCGCCCTCGTATTTATTCCGCTATTCGCCTTATCGGGTGTCGAGGGCAGATTGCTCGCTCCTTTGGGCCTCGCGTACATTACGGCACTTGTCGCATCCCTGTTCGTAAGTTTGACCGTGACGCCCGTCTTAGCGTCGTATCTGTTGCCGCAAACGTTTAGGCGAAAGGAGACAAAAACGGTCAATGGTCCGCCTGAGATCGAAGACGAAGCCGACGAGGATGCTTCCATTGTTTCGAAAATGTGGCGGCGTTTTCGGTCTTCATCGGCGGAAGAGCATCAGGACAGTTTCTTGGTTCGCTGGTTGAAAAAATACGACAGCCGGCTTCTCCAATGGACCCTTCGCCATCCTTATAAAGTTGTCGTCGGAGCGGCTCTTCTATTCATCGTGACGATGGCTACTTTGCCGTTTGTTGGGACCTCGTTTTTGCCTGAGTTCAACGAAGGGACGCTCACGGTCAATGTTCAGGCCCAGCCCGGTACGTCGCTGGCTGAATCCAATCGCATCGGACAGATTTCAGAGAAGTTGCTTTTAGAGGTGCCAGAAGTTGTTTCTACAGGCCGCCGGACGGGACGGGCCGAGCTCGACGAACACGCCGAGGGTGTTCACTACACAGAGATCGACGTTGATCTAAAGAAATCGGATCGCTCGCGGGAGGAGATCCTTTCGGCGATCCGAGATAAACTCGCGGTTGTTCCCGGAGTTACCACTAACGTAGGACAGCCGATCTCTCATCGGTTAGATCATTTGCAATCCGGCGTTCGGGCACAGATTGCGGTCAAACTGTTTGGCGACGATTTGGCCACACTGCGTTCAAAGGCTGAGGAGATTCGCAATACGATCCAAACTGTCGAGGGAGCAACGGACGTTTCGGTTGAGCGACAGGTGCTGATCCCGCAGGTGCGATTTAATGTTGACCGCGTCAAGGCGGCGCAATTTGGGCTTCAGCCTGGCGAGGTTACTCAAACACTGGAAACAGCACTGAACGGGCGAACCGTCTCCCAAGCCATTGATGGAGCGAGGCGTTATGACGTCGTTGTCCGTTTTGATGAAGCGTCACGCAACAGTCTGGATGCTCTCCAAAATGTCACCATCGATACACCTCAGGGAACCCAAATTCCTATTTCGGCCGTGGCCGTCGTTGAGAATTTTCCGGGACCGAACCAGATCTTACGCGAAGACACAAAACGCCGAATTGTCATTGGAGCAAACGTAGCCGGACGTGATCTTGGCTCCGTCGTCAGTGACATTCAAAGCCGCGTCGCGACGCAGGTGCAATTGCCGACCGGTTATTTTCTCGAGTATGGAGGACAGTTTCAGGCATCGCAGGAGGCAACTAGAACCCTCTCGCTACTCTCAATTTTCTCTCTGGTCGCAATCTTCTTTCTACTAATAAAAGCACTAGGCGACTGGCGGGTGGCCCTTCAGGTGATGATAAACATTCCTCTCGCTCTCATCGGAGCGGTTTGGGCCTTGCACCTCTCGGGCGGTGTTTTTTCGATCGCGACGATGGTCGGCTTTATCTCGCTAGTCGGTATCACGTCCCGCAACGGGATCATGATGATCTCGCACTACCTTCACCTGATGAAAGAAGAAGGCGAAGATTTTACCGAACACATGATTGTCCGCGGCTCGTTAGAAAGGCTTGTTCCCGTCCTGATGACCGCCCTGACCGCGGGACTGTCGCTAATACCCTTCATCCTTGCGGCGGATGCTCCGGGCAAAGAGATATTACACCCGCTTGCGGTAGTGGTGCTGGGCGGGATTCTGACTTCAACCCTGCTTGATCAACTTGTAACCCCGGCTGTTTTTTACAAGTTCGGACGGCCAAGTGCGGATCGAGTCATCGCGGAACGGCAGCGTAGCGTATCCGGGGCCGGTGAATGGGCAAGGGATCGGGCTGATACGGCAGCGGACTTCCCGCCGACGAATCCAGCTCCTGCAACGGAAAGTTAAAGGATTCCAAATGTTGTTTGATATCTTTAATTAGATTGAGGAGAAAACTATGAAGACAATAAATTTGAGCCCAGTTTTGATCGGTGCGCTGGTGCTTGGTGCCTGCGTACTTGGCTTAAATTCGAGCTTTCTCATCAATGCACAGACCGACGAAGTTAAAGCTGTCACGGACATCATGATGAGCGAAGCGGCAGCCGTGGAAAAGGGTGATCTAGCGGCCCTCGATAAAATTTGGGCCAACACAGAGGACGTGACTGTATTCGAGAGCGGGCATGCCAATTATGGTTGGAATGATTATCGCAACACCCATCTCGCACCCGAACTAAAGGAATTCAAAAACACAAAATACTCGTTTTCCGACCTAAAGGTTAAAGTCGATGGCAAGACCGCGTGGGCGACATTTAAATATTCTCTTGCCGCCGAAATGGGTACTCGAAAAGTGGACAGCGGAGGTCTGGGCACGGCGGTTTTGGAACAGCGCGATGGCAAATGGCGGATCGTTCATTGGCATTCGAGCGCACCGCGAAGATCTCCAGCGCCAGCCGCATCGCCGAAACCATAATTTATTGTTAGCCAAACAAGCTCTAGTCGGTCTTTTTCGGATACGGGATTTATGCAAGTCGATAACGATCGGCCAACAGAAGGAAATCGACGGGATGAAGAGAAAACTCGATGAACTGGAACGAAATAGATGAGGATTAAGCCGATCAAATGATGACCGCTACGGTACTCGCTAAACAATCCGACGTGTCCCTCTACACGGTCAGGCACTATACCCGCATCGGTTTACTGAAGCCGACCCGCAATACCCAAAACAACTATAAGGTTTATCTGCCTTCGGACGCAGTGCGTGTGCGTTTTATCAAAGCGGCTGGCAATCTGGGATTTTCGCTCGCCGAGATCGCGGATATTTTGAGAGAGGCGAAAGAAGGGAATACGCCGTGTCCGATGGTCCGGGAAATTATTGTTCGACGAATTGCCGAGAATCAACGAAAAATAAAAGAGATGCAGAAACTCCAACGGAAAATGGAGAAAGCACTTCAGGACTGGTCGAAAATGAGGAATTCAATGCCGACGGGTGATTCGGTTTGCCACTTGATCGAATCAGTAAGCGATACAGAAAAATAGCGCTTGACCTGACCCCTGCTGACAGGTTGTAGAATAGTTCCTATCGTTACTTCTTAATGACAGGAATGATAAAAATATGACTGAAAACGAAACATCCACGGCTGAAATATTCATCGATCCGATTTGCGGAATGCAAGTCCAACCGGCAGACGCTGTTGGCAGCTATAACCAGGACGGAGAAACCTATTATTTCTGTTCAACTGGCTGTCTGCAGAAATTCTTATCTCCGAACAGTAGCCCGGCAAGCTGTTGCAGCGGTAATTGAGCAAGGGTGGGAACGTATTTTCCCCACCAGGAGGGGCCATGACAGGAACCGAGAAACAGATCGCAACGACAGACGAATTTATTGATCCGATATGCGGAATGACAGTTGAGCCGGCAAAGGCGGCGGGAACTTTTATTCATGAGGGCAAGACTTACTATTTTTGCTCTAAGGGCTGCTTGCAGAAATTTATTGCCCAAACACAAGACGTTCCCGCGAGTGGTCTTGTCGAGATCGGACGCGAACAAAAGGAAACCGTCCCGCACGGCGACATGAAGGCAACGGCTGGCGGAGAGTTTGTTGACCCGGTCTGCGGGATGACGGTCGCTCCCGAAACGTCAGCGGGAAAATACGATCTTGGAGGCAAAACCTATTATTTCTGCTCGACGGGCTGTTTGAAAAAGTTCAAAGAAAATCCGTCGAGCTTTCTCCAAGAGAAAAAGGAAAAAATACTGGAGGCAGAGAGCCTCGGCGTTGAATATACATGCCCGATGCACCCGGAAATCGTGCAGATCGGCCCCGGAAGCTGTCCTAAATGTGGGATGGCTCTTGAACCGAAGGTGATGACCCTCGACGATGGGCCCGATCCGGAATATATGGATATGAAGCGGAGGTTTTGGATCTCGGCCGTACTCACGCTCCCCGTTTTTGCTCTGGCAATGGGGGAGATGCTGCCGAATTATCACGAATACGTCGCACCGAAGATCGCACTCTGGATCCAGTTTGCTTTAGCAACACCCGTAATTCTGTGGGGCGGATTTCCTTTCTTTCAGCGTGCCTGGACTTCCGTCAAGAATGTCAGCCCGAACATGTTCACGCTGATCGCCATCGGCACTGGGGCCGCATATCTATTCAGTCTTTTTGCTCTGGTCCTCCCCGAATTGTTCCCCGCATCGATGCGAAATGAGCACACTGGGTTGATCTCCGCATACTTCGAGGCGGCCGCTGTAATTACAACACTTGTCCTGCTCGGACAGGTGCTGGAATTACGGGCAAGGAGTCAAACTTCGAGCGCGATCAAAGAACTCCTCGGACTTGCACCTGAAACTGCGATCGTTGTTTTTGACGATGGAACTGAAGCCGAGATTGCGCTAAAAGATGTACAGATCGACGCGAGTTTGAGGGTTAAGGCGAACGAAAAGATTCCAACGGATGGCTCAATCCTAGAAGGCGATACTTCGGTCGATGAGTCGATGGTGACGGGCGAATCGATCCCGGTCGAAAAGACGGTCGGCGATAAAGTTATCGGCGGAACGATCAATGGTCGACGCGCCTTTGTAATGAAAGCGGAAAAGGTCGGCAGCGACACGCTACTCGCACAAATCGTTCGAATGGTTGGCGAGGCGCAGCGTTCACGCGCTCCGATCCAGCGACTTGTCGATGTCGTATCGGCTTACTTTGTTCCAGCGGTTATTGTCGTTGCGATTGTCGCGTTCGCCGTCTGGCTGATCTTCGGCAGTTTCGCATACGCGATGGTAGCTGCCGTGTCGGTTTTGATCATTGCCTGTCCGTGTGCATTAGGCCTGGCGACGCCGATGTCGATCATGGTGGGCACGGGACACGGTGCGCGGCACGGCGTATTGGTTAAGAAGGCCGAGGCGTTAGAGATTCTGGAGAAGGTGAATTCGATTGTCGTTGACAAGACGGGCACTTTGACCGAGGGCAAACCTCGCCTTCAAAAGGTTATCCCGTTAAATGGCTCCGTTGAAAACGAGATTTTGCGGTTAGCCGCCAGTCTTGAAAAATCGAGCGAGCATCCGCTTGCCGAAGCGATCATCAATGGCGCCGAAGAGAAAAAGATCGAGTTGGGAAAGGTCGAAGATTTTGAATCCATCACGGGTTATGGGATTACGGGATCAATCGACGGGAGAAAGGTGTTACTGGGTAATGCGAAGCTCATGACGGAGAATAACATTGATTTCCCGGCGGATGGAAAAGCCGATGAGCTTCGTGCGGAAGGGCAAACAGTAATGCTTGTGGCCGTTGACGGGAAAGCCGCTGGCCTGGTCGGCGTTGCAGACACAATCAAAGAGTCTGCGAAGGATGCCATCAGTGAATTGCATCGGCAAAAGATCGAAGTCGTCATGATGACGGGCGATAATGCAATTACGGCCGACGCCGTAGCACAAAAGCTCGGGATCGACAAGATCTTCGCCGACGTGTTGCCCGAACAGAAGGCGGAAAAGATCAAAGAATTACAGGCCCAGGGCAAGATCGTCGCGATGGCCGGCGACGGCGTAAATGATGCACCGGCACTCGCTCAAGCCCAAGTCGGGATCGCAATGGGGACCGGAACCGATGTGGCAATGGAATCCGCCGACATAACGCTGCTAAAAGGCGACCTTCGTGGAATCCTGAGGGCGAAAAAACTTAGCGAGGCGACGATGAAGAACATCCGTCAGAACTTGTTCTTCGCATTCATTTACAACCTCGTCGGCGTCCCGATCGCTGCCGGCGTTCTGTATCCGGTGTTCGGTTTGCTGCTCAGCCCAATGATTGCAAGCGCGGCCATGACCTTGAGTTCAGTATCAGTTATTGTCAATGCGTTACGCCTAAGGAATTTGAAATTGTAAACAGGATGAAAAATGAAGAATACATCCCGGCATTGAGCTACGATTGGCTAACGAGCCTTTACGACCCCGTCGTCGCGTTGACGACCCGCGAAAAAACCTTCAAGAATGCTTTGACCGAGCAAGCGCGAATAGGCGTAGGTCATCGCGTCCTTGATCTTGCCTGTGGCACAGCGACGCTATCCATTTTGCTGAAACAAAAACAGCCAAAGGCTCAAATCGTCGGAATTGACGGCGATCCGAAAATCTTAGAAATCGCGAGAACAAAGGCGCGTAAGGCTGGGCTTGAGATTCAATTCGACGAGGGCATGTCGTTTGATTTGCCATACACAAACGAATCGTTCGACCGGGTTACTTCCAGTCTTTTCTTTCATCACTTAACGCGGGAAAATAAGGCGAAAACACTACGCGAAGTAAGACGTGTACTCAAGCCAAATGGTGAGTTTCACGTCGCGGACTGGGGACTACCCGCTAGCTGGCTAATGCGTGGGTCGTCGTATTTGATCCAGCTTCTGGACGGTTTTGAAACGACCGCAGATAGTTTCGACGGTCTATTGCCGCAGTTGATGGCAGAGGCAGGGTTAGCTTCGATAGAGGAAACGGCCCATTTCAACAGCTTGTTTGGGACAATTAGACTGCACAAATGCAGTAGGCAAGTCATCCTGGAGGACAAATGAAAACAAAGATCATCTTTTTCGCAATGGCAGTGGTTTTAACGGCCATGTCCGTTTTTGCGCATGACCTTTTCTTAAAACCTACCAGCTATTTTGTAAAGGTTAATGAAAAGATCACGATCAGCGTTATGAACGGCACGTTTCAGGCGAGCGAAGGCGCGGTAACATTTGTGCGTTTGACCGATGTGAGTGTCATTGCACCTTCGGGCAGGCGTTCGAATCCAGCGGAGACCGATTTTACTAAAAATGAAACTACCGCATTCCTCAGTCTCGTGCCGACCGAGGCCGGAACTCATGTGGCGGGACTTTCCACCATGTGGCGTGAGAATGGACTCCCAGCAAAAGAATTCAATGACTACCTGCCGGCCGAGGGGATTCCCGACATTTTGGAGAACCGAAAACGTGACGGCGAGCTAGATAAAGACGCCCGCTACCGTTATTCGAAATATGTGAAAACGATCTTTCAGGCGGGCAATAAAGCTACCGATAATTACAATACGATCCTTGGCTATGCCGTCGAAATGGTGCCTCAGCAAAATCCTTATAAGCTAAAGAAAGGAAGCTCGCTAGATATTTTATGCCTTAAAGATGGAAAACCGCTCGCTGGCCAGATAGTTACAACGGGATATGAGGCCGGAGGCAAAATGCTGGGCGAAACCAGTGCCCGCACCAACGAGGACGGCATGCTCAAAGTAAAACTAACCGGCGCAGGCCGTTGGTACGCCAAGTTTATTAACATGGTAAAGATCGACGATCCGAAACTGAATTACGAATCCAAATGGGCAACCCTGACTTTTGAAATCAAGTAAAAGGAGAATCCGCATGAAAAAACAAACAATCTTCGCAGGCATTTTATCGTTGTCGATGGTCGCGTCGGTTTTTGCTCACGATCTGTTTCTCAAAACGGACAGTTATTTCCTGAAGCCTAACTCCAAGTTTACAGTCAACGTGATGAACGGAACCTTTCTGGCGAGCGAGGGAGCGGTTACATTCGCCCGGCTGAACGACGTGAGCGTCGTTTCGGGGGGAAATCGTGTGCATCCCGTGGAGGCCGATCTTACCAAAGACGAAACGACCGCCTTTCTGAACCTGTCAACGGGGGCGACCGGTACTTACGTAATCGGGCTTTCAACCAAAGCGCGCGAGATCGCGCTGAAAGCGGCGGATTTTAACGAATATCTTAAAGAGGACGGCCTGCCCGACACGCTCGAAGAACGCCGCAAAACCGGCGAACTCGAAAAGGACGCCAATGAGCGTTACGCCAAGCACGTTAAAGCGATCCTGCAAGTTGGCAAAAAACAGACGGACGACTACAAAACAATTCTTGGATATCCCGTCGAACTCGTCCCTCAGCAGAATCCTTACAAGCTTAAAAAGGGTGACACGATGGAAGTCCTGTGCCTGAAGGACGGGAAGCCACTCGCGGATCAAGTCGTTCTCGCCGGTCGCGAGGAAAAGGGTAAATTGACGCTGGCTCCCGAGCTTCGCAGTGACAAGAAAGGGATAATAGAATTGAAGCTGGACGGCTCAGGCAAGTGGTACGTAAAATTTATTAATATCGTCAAACTTGATGACCCGAAACTGAACTACGAATCAAAATGGACGACGCTGACTTTCGAGATCAGATGACTAAAAGAATTATAGATACTTACGCCAATGCCCTGCCTGAAAATGCTAAATGGCAATGTCATTGCGGGTTGGAGAACCTATGAGAACAAAGAAAACAATTATGATTACGGGAGCGTTCGCCGCTATCCTTTTGACCGGGCTGACTGCGTCTGCCCAGGTTAAACGTGTGCAAATGCACATAGCGGGCTATCTTTGCGGGAACTGAGTGTATAACATTCAGAAGGCAGTTAGCCGTCTACCCTACGCACCAAAACTAAAAGAGATCGAAGTCACCGATATCCAGAGGGGGCTTGGCGTCTTCACGCCATTACCTGATAAACCCGCTTCATTTGCCGCTCTAAAGGCTAATCTCAAGCAAGCAGGTTATGTCCTAGCCTTAGCAGACATAACGATTAACGGTAAGCTCTCGAGCGTCGGCGAAAAATGGTTCCTAACCGCCGACATTTCTGGCCAAAAGTTTGCGCTCGAGGGCAAGGGCGTTGAAGCCATCCTTGCCAAAACTCAAAAGGACACGGGCGTTGAGGTTACTGGCCTTTGGACCACGGTTGGCACAGGAGTGACGGCGTACGAAGCGGTCGATCCGAAGACTGTGACACCGAGGGCGGTATCTCCGGAAAGGCCGATCGCTGGCTACTTCGTCCGTACCAGTTTCATAAAGACCGACATCGGGTTTGAACCTTCTGAGCCAAAGCCGATTGCTCCGATCCGTACTACTTCACCGGGCTTAACTGTTTTCAAAGGCGGGGCGGTCACACCTCGGATCTACTTTGTGAAGCAGCATCTCGGAGATCTTGATGTTTGGCGCCACATCGCTGACGTTACCGTTTCTTATACGCCATCGCCGCGTGTTCAGCTCGAACTAGAAGTTCCGTTTTCGCGGACAAGTTATGACGACGGAGTGGTACGCGGATCCGGCGTTGGACTCGGAAATATTACGGCGTGGGCGAAGTACCGCTTTTTTCGAACTGTAAAAACCTACGGCGACCAACAAGCATCAGTTAGGTTTGGGACCGAGTTGCCCACGGGAAAGTCGTCATTACCGACCGTTGGACAGGTAAACGCTCCCGCGTTCGTCCGGGCCCAACTTGGGCCGATCAGCGGAGGCCTCTCACCGACGATAGATGTTTCCTACTCGCAAGCCGGAGGTCGAGTGATCTTCGGCGGAAATGTCCAAGGTACCTACCGAACAGAACGCGATGGATTTCGTATGGGGCACGAGTTGCGTTTCAACACCGATCTCGAATACGTCATCGCCCCCTCCCGATATCCAAAACCAGGCGGAGAACTTTTTCTCATCCTTGAGTCATCTCTGGTAACTCGCAGCAATGGCCGAATTAATGGAACCATCGCTCCGGGCAGTTCATCCACGGAATACTATCTTGCACCGGGTCTGCAATATGCCGCTCGGCCGCAGTTCGTCGTCGAGGGAAGTTTACAAGTTCCGGTTTTCCGTAATGCCGGAGCTCAAGTGCTGAGAACAGACTACAGTCTGCTGCTCGGCATCAGGTATTTGTTTTGATGAATCGACTGATCCTCATTTTACTGGTTTTCTTGTCGGCAACGGTATCCCTCGCCCAGGAGACAAAGAGCATCAAGGCCCCGTCACTGGAGCTCAAAGACTTAAAGGGTCAGACCGTCAAGCTAGGCAAATACAAGGGAAAAGTCGTCCTTGTTAACTTTTGGGCAACTTGGTGTGCTCCCTGCGTCGCCGAGGTGCCTGAGCTGGTTAAATGGCAGAATGAGCATAAGGATGAATTGCAGATCCTCGGTATTACATATCCACCGGCAAGCCTCCGTAAGATCCGCGGATTCGTGCGAGACCATGGGATTAACTACCCCATACTCCTAGGCTCGAAGGCGACAAAGAGACTTTTTGAACCGAGCGATAACCTGCCGATTACCGTCATCATTGATAGAGAAGGCAACATAGTAGACCGCATTGACGGCGTAATATTTGTGGACGAATTCGAGACAAAGATTCGACCATTGATAAAACAGCATTAGGGTAAACGTACTGACCCACCTCAAATATCGGCGGCTAGCCCCGCCCAGCACTGATTCTCTTCATGCGGTGGTCGAGGGCTCTGTTTTGGCAATTGCGGTAGAATAAGATTGGCATGACAAAAGCCCCCGCCAAAATTTTGCTGGTCGATGACGACGAGTCGCTGCGTCGGGTTCTTGAATTTCAGCTATCGGAGGCCGGGCATTCGGTCGTGAGCGAGAGTGACGGCCGAGAAGCATTAAGGTTGTATTCAGCAGACGACTTTGACTGTGTGATCACCGATTGGCGCATGCCGAAGATCACTGGGTCGCAGTTGGTTCAACAGGCCACGGCGATCAACAGCGAAGTACCAATAATTGTTATTACCGCTTTCGGAGACGTCGATACAGCAGTCGAAGCTATGCGCGGCGGGGCCTTTGATTTTATTACAAAACCCTTTAACCGCCAGGAAATTCTACTAACGGTCGAGAAAGCTCTAAGATATGGCCACGCTTTAGCGGAGAATCGCCGGCTTAGACGTCAGATTCACGAAGAATTTCGAATCGAGAACGTTATCGGATCATCTGAAAAGATGCTTCAGGTTTTTGATCTGGTTGAGCGAGTATCAAAAACAAACGTTACCGTACTAATCGAGGGTGAGTCGGGTACTGGAAAGGAATTGATCGCGAAGGGAATACACTTTTCCGGCACGCGCAGAGACGATCCCTTTGTTGCTATCAACTGTGCCGCCATACCCGAAATGCTCATCGAAGCCGAGTTATTCGGATATAAAAAAGGCGCTTTCACTGGTGCGGTTGGAGAATCGAGGGGTAAATTCGAGGAAGCCAATGGTGGCACCTTATTCCTTGATGAGATCAGTGCTATGCCTCTCCAGGCGCAAACACGGCTTTTAAGGGTTCTACAGGAGCAGGAAGTGACACGCCTGGGCGAAAATAACCCGCGTAAAATAGATGCTCGAATAATTGCTGCCACTAACGAAAACCTGCAGGAACTTGTAAAGGAAAACGCCTTCCGCGAAGATCTTTTCTACCGACTCGCGGTCGTTCCGATCACAATTCCACCCTTGCGGGACCGGCGTGAAGATTTGCCAGTCTTGACGGAACATTTTGCAACCCGATCCGCGTCGAAACATGGCATGAGACCGCCAAAGATAACGCGGGACGTATTCAAGGTGTTTTTCGATTACCCATGGATGGGAAATGTTCGCGAACTGGAGAATCTGGTAGAAAGAATGGTTGTTCTTTCGGACGGTGATACTCTAACTCTTAACGACGTCCCGGAAAACGTGAAGAAGCCTTTTTCAACGAAGGGGGAATTGTGGTTCGACCTGCCTTCCGAGCCGATTAATCTAGAAGCCTTAGAACGGGAAATTATACGTAGCTCACTTCTACGTCATGACGGAAATCAGTCACAAACCGCTAAATATCTGGGTATTACTCGAAGCGCCCTTATATATCGAATACAGAAGTACAACTTAGAGGAGTCGGGTTCCGGCATTTCGGACGACTAGATGGACACGCAGACCTTCAATATCGTCTCCTCCCGTAACCGCCTGTACGTGTGGATTGTCATTGCAGCGGTGATCATCCTCATTACGGTGCTGCACTTTCTCACGCCTACAGATCAGATCGTTTGGCACGAGATATATCAACGGATCTACTACGTGCCGATTATTGCCGCCGCTTTGATATTTGGTCTCAGAGGTGGCCTCGCGGCATCTCTTTTTACAACCATCATTTACTCGCCACATGTTTATTTACATTGGCAACATGGACATTTTGATTACTCTATTAACCAATATGCCGAAATCGTGATCTTCAATCTCGTTGGCGGAATAATGGGAGCTCTGGGCGACCGTTTAAGAAAGGCCAGAGAACGGGCTGAAAGAAATGCTGAGGAGAAACGAAAGGCGTACGATGAACTTCAGACAACTTTCCAACAGCTACTTCAGGCAGAGAAACTAACGTCGCTCGGAGAACTTTCTGCGGGAATCGTTCACGAGGTTCGAAACCCACTAGCGTCTATCAAAGGGGCTATAGAAATATTGGAAGATGAACTCACTGATGACAGTCCTCGGCGTGAGTTTGTTGGTCTTGCAAAAGGTGAGATAGATAGATTAGACCGGCTAGTTGGGGAGTTTCTGCGATTCGCACGACCGACCGAACCGTCCAAGACGCCGACTGATCTAAACGAGATTGTGAACTCAATCACAGGTTTGATCGAAAACCAGGCCGCGTCACAGTCTGTTGCAGTGGTTAGAGATCTCCGGAAGAATCTTCCGCTGATTCTCGTCGATGCCGAGCAGATCAAGCAGGTGTTACTGAATTTAGCTATCAACGCTCTGCAAGCCATGTCCGAGTCGAATGGTGCCGAAAAGACCCTTTCATTTAAAACTTTTCAGCAAGACAATAATTTTGTTGTCGAGGTTGCCGATTCGGGTTCCGGCATTGACCCATCAAATCTCTCAAAGATCTTCGACCCGTTCTACACGACAAAGGATAAAGGGGTAGGACTTGGCCTTTCAATTGCCCATAAAATCGCGTCCCAGCACGGCGGGCACTTAACGGCAAAACGAACTAAAGGTCTGACTACCTTTGCATTGACAATTCCTCTTGACACAGCGGCGAGTACCTGACGAGCGATCTATTCCCCACAATTTAAGACTTACAATCAAAACACGCGAATAGGCAAGATACATTTGGATTTTTCGTGACGAAACCACACTTGAAGGGCCACATGCTCATTGGGTATGGTTTGTATCAACAGGATCTTTGATTTTTTGTTCTCTTCATCCACCCGCTGAATAGTGCATTTCAGTCTGACCACCTCGTCACCCCGCTTCATACTTCCCATTGTTTTTCCATAGTAAGTCATCGCAACTCTTCGGATTACAATAAAAGGTTCCGTATTTATATCGACTCGATACATTTGATACATCCCTTTTTTGACCATCTGATCGCCAATTCTTATTGGCGACGAAACGTGAAATTCTCCCTCTTTGTCGACACCGATCGTTTTTTCCTTTTGGGCAAGGGCCGAATTTGTGAACAAGGTGCCGACGGCGATGAAAATTGCAAATTTTAGAAACAATATTTTATTCATCTAATTCACCTCTTTTTTTGAATGAAGCTACTTCAAAAGTACTTCTACTACCTCCACATCATGATCTTTTTATCAAAATGACCACCTGCGTAATACAAAGCCTCACACCCTTCAAATACAATATTTATGCCACCCTGATATGTCCTGGTGCAGCGTTTATAGCTGGCAGTATCTACCAAATTCTTAGTTAAAGCCCTGAAAAGCCTCACGATGCGCGAAAAATTTCGCGCCTGTTCCAATACTGAATTTGTTCAATACAAGAAAATAGTTGTGACCACTAACTGGTTATTTGTGATTTGTGACGTAAATCACTGATGGGTTCAGAAAGAGTGGAGTATACTACGTTCAATGCTTACTCGCGTCTTGATTCTTTTCATACTTTTCGCCGTCGTCGGTGGGGTTGTGTCGGGGACACCGCTTCACTCGTCGAACGCCAAGATGATGAAATGTTGCGATAAAGCGAAAAGCAAGGACAAATCTCCCGCAGCCGAGGCTGCTCGTCTTTGTTGCGCGACAAACTGCTCAGATGCGGCTCCAATCTCGTTCGGCGGCTCGCTTAACTTCACTCCTTCAAACATATCGATCTGCAAATCGATTGCCGATCAAATCGCAGCTTTGTTTTCGAATGCGAAAACCGAGCCGTCTGTGTCACCTCAGTATTTGCGGAAGACGTTGACGCGCACTTTCCAGCCCAAATACCTCCAATATAAATCGTTTCTGATCTAGTTTCGGTGGTGAAGTGCGCCCTTTTTGGGGTGCAATGCGCCTTTGCGACTATTTCAATGTGTTTCTGCGAGCTCCTCTATAGGCGTCGGGACACCCAAGATATTTTCAAGAAAGGATACAAAAAAATGAAAATGACTTTTTTATTCATCAGTTTATTGACCTTCATCGGGGCAATCACCTTCTTCACGGCCTGTAGTTCCAGCACACAGCCCACTGCCGAAAACCCGGTGCAGGGAAAAGTTATCAAAAGCGGTCAGATTAACAATTTGACGGTTTCGTTATCGAGCGAGTCGGGCAAGGTCAAAAACGGCGAGCAAGAACTTATGCTTGCTTTTACGGATGCTTCGGGCAAAGCGGTTGATGTGGGAGCTGCCTCGCTCAATTTTCATATGCCCGCGATGGGTTCGATGGGGGCGATGAATAATGCCGCGACCTTGACGACCACCGGCACACCCGGCGTTTACCGCGGCAAAGTCAAGATCGAGATGACCGGCGGATGGGAAATGCAAATTACCTATGAAGGTCCAGCCGGAAAAGGAAAGACTTCTATTCCCGTCACGGCCCAATAAGTAGGGCTAAGAAGGACGCTTTTCTTTTTGTTCTTATGACTCGGTTAAATGTCCGCCGAAGATTGAGACGAGGATGTTGTTGGTATGATTAACTGGCTTATCGATTGGTCGCTAAAAAACCGAGTAATCGTCATTGCGGTCTATATTGCGGTAGCGTTGGCGGGCTATTACGCGCTTGTAAAGACCCCGATCGATGCCATCCCTGACCTTTCGGATAACCAGGTCATAGTTTTTACCGATTGGGCCGGCCGTTCTCCACGAGAAGTTGAGGACCAGGTTACCTATCCACTGGTGACGAGTCTTCAGGGGCTGCCGGGAGTTCGAACCGTCAGGGCAAGTTCAGCCTTCAGCTTCTCGATGGTCAATATTATCTTTGAGGATAATGTCGATCTCTATTGGGCCCGGACACGAGTTCTGGAGCGCCTAAATCTCGTCACGAAACAATTGCCTCAGGGCGTTGTGCCAACGCTCGGCCCGGACGCGACCGGTCTTGGCCAGGTATTTTGGTACACGCTCGAATCGGACGAAATGAGCCTCCGCGATCTGCGAACGCTGCAGGACTGGTTCGTACGTTATCAGCTCAATTCAACGCCGGGGATCGCTGAGGTCGCGACTGTCGGCGGCTTTGTCCAGCAGTATCAGGTGGACATAGACCCGAATAAGCTCCGGGCATACAACATGCCGTTATCCACGGTGGTCGAGGTGGTTGAACGGTCGAATAACAATGTCGGCGGAAACGTCGTCGAACAGGGCGGCGAATGGGCCATTGTCCGCGGTATCGGGCTAGTCGAATCGGTCGCGGATGTCGAGAATATCGTCGTCGGCTCTCAGAACGGAACCCCGATCTATGTTCGAAACCTCGGCGAGGTCAAACTCGGCAACGCATTTCGGACAGGCTCGCTTGATAAAAACGGCAAGGAAGCGGTCGGGGGCGTCGTCATCATGCGCTACGGTATCAGCGCGCTGGAGGCGATTGAGAACGTCAAGAAAAAGATCGAGGAGATCAAACCCGGTCTTCCGCCGGGCGTACGGCTGGTTTCGTTCTATGACCGCACCGATCTGATCAATCGCACAGCCGATACCCTCACATGGGCGTTGACCGAGGAGTTCATTCTCGTAACGCTTGTCAATCTGATATTCCTCGCCCATTTTCGTTCGACTCTGATAGTTACGATACCCCTTTTGCTTGCTGCACTTGCCGCGTTCCTCTTGATGTATATCTTTGGCATCACGTCAAACATCATGTCGCTTGCCGGTATCGCGATCGCGGTTTCAGATCTCGTGGATGCCGGAATTGTCGTAGTTGAAAATGCATATCGAGCAATCGAGAAAGAGGGAGTGAGCTTTTCGGATAGAAAGCGTGTTTGGGAGATTGTGCTGGAAGCGACAAAGATGGTCGGGCGCCCGATCGTCGCGTCTATAGCGATCATTGTTATCGCCTTTATCCCCGTCTTCGCATTAACCGGACAGGAAGGAAAGCTTTTTCATCCGCTGGCGTTCACGAAAACCTTTGCCATGATCGCTGCGGCCGTTATCGCGGTCACGCTCATCCCTGTTCTGTGCGGCTATCTGCTCGGCGGGAAGCTGCGTCCCGAAGAGTGGAATCCGATCATGCGCTTTTTGCGTCGGGTCTACAAGCCTCTGCTGACAAAAGCGCTTCGGAATAGACTCGCCACGGTTTTGCTCGCTCTGGCGTTTTTCTCGGGTGCGATGGTTGTCGCGACGCAGATCGGCAGCGAGTTCATGCCTCCGTTGAATGAAGGCGACCTGATGTACATGCCGGTGACCGATCCCGCAATTTCACTGGACGAGGCGACAAGGATCCTGAGCAAACAAGACGAGATCTTGAAAGCCTTTCCCGAGGTTGAATGGGCGGTTGGAAAGGCCGGCCGCGCCGAAACTTCAACCGATCCCTCGCCGATAAACATGAACGAAACCATCGTTCATTTGAAGCCCGAAGATCAGTGGCGTGATGGGATGACGCGGGAGAAACTGATTGCCGAAATGGACGAAGCTACACGGCTGCCGGGCGTTACAAACATCTGGACGCAGCCGATCATCAATCGCATCGAAATGCTTGCCACCGGTATCCGCTCGCAGGTCGGCATCAAGATCTTCGGCAACAACCTCGATACTTTGGAAGAAACCGCGAGGCAAATTGCGACGGTGGTAAAAGATGTGCCCGGCGCAGCGGACGTTTATCCCGAGAGGATCGGCGGAGCGCCGTACGTCGATATTGATATTGACCGCACGGCGGCGGCCCGGTATGGAATTGACGTCGGAACAATTCAGGACGTGATCGAAAAAGGAATCGGCGAAACGAATCTGACCGTGACGATCGAAGGACGACGACGGTTTCCCATCCGAGTTCGCTACGCAACCGAGTTTCGCTCATCACCAACGGCGATCGGCCAGATTCCGATAACCTCTCCAGCTGGAGGGTCGATCCCGCTTTCGCAGCTTGCCGATATTCGCAGCCTCGAAGGGCCATCGATGATTCAAAGCGAGAACGGCCTGCTTCGCGGCACGGTTCTGCTCAACATTCGCGGCCGCGATATCGGAAGTTTCGTGGAGGAAGCTAAGGATGCTATTCGCGACAAAGTTGAGATGCCGGCGGGTTACTACATTACATGGAGCGGCCAATACGAAAATCAGGAGCGCGCCCGCCAGCGGCTGTTGATCGTGGTCCCGATCGTCCTGCTTATCATCTTTGCCACGCTCTATATTACATATCACTCCTTTCTCGAAGCGGCCCATATTCTGCTTGCCGTGCCGTTTGCCTTGACCGGCGGCTTTTACCTGCTCTGGATGCTGCAGTACAACTTTTCGGTCGCTGTGTGGGTTGGCTTTATCGCTCTTTTTGGAGCGGCTGTGCAGACCACGATTGTGATGGTCGTTTATCTAGAAGAGGCGGTTAAACGTAAAGCGGACGAAGTCGGCCAGCTTGATAGGGAAACTTTGCTCGAAGCAGTCACTGAAGGTGCTCTTCTGCGTCTTCGTCCCAAAGTCATGACCGTAATGACCATTGTTGTCGGGCTCTTGCCGATCATGTGGAGCTCCGGCGCGGGGTCAGAAGTAATGAGGCCGCTGGCAACACCGGTTTTTGGCGGCATGGTCTCGAGCCTCCTGCACGTGCTGATCGTAACGCCGGTCATTTTTTATTGGCTTAGGGTACGCGAATTGAAACGAAATGAAGATTTGTAAGATTACAGGCAGTCTCTTGATGACCGACTGGACCGCAAGCGTCCCGCTTGCGGTGCCATCGCGAGACGCCAACAAGTTTTTCACGTGTTCGAGCTCGTGGCAAGCTAGGACGCTTGCTCTCAAGTCCGTTGTTAAATTATTCGCGTTCGGGTTTATATTTGCGCTGGCGGCGACGGCTCAGACAGTCCAGAGCGACCAGCCGGTTTCGCTCCTATATTTGAATCCGCAAGGCGGAATGACGGCTGACGCAGCCGTGGCCTTCGCGCTCGAAAACAATGGCGAAATACAAGCTTTGCGCAAGGAGGTCGACGCAGCGAGGGCATTGGTCAAACAAGCGGGTTTGCGAGCGAATCCAAAGCTGACCGCCAGCGGAGCAAAGCAGATTGGCGGCGCTGATAATAATCAAATGGCCGAGGCCATGCTGCCGCTTGAGCTTGGCGGACGTCGAGCAGCCCGAGTTGCCGTCGCACAACGAGAGTTAGAAATTCGCGAGTTTGCGCTTGAGAATCAGGAACGTCTGCTTGCGTCAGAAGTGAGACTCAAATTCGGTGAAGCTCTGGCGGCGATCAAAAAGTTGGAGGTTATCGAAAAGACCTTGGCAGCGGCAAAGCAGGGTTTCGAGCTTGTTGCGGCTAGAGTTACTGAAGGAAAGATCGCACCGCTCGAACAGAATATTTTTCTTGTCGAGGTGAATCGGCTGCAATCGATCCGCGAAACCGCAGAAGGAAAGGCCGAGACGGCAATGTTCGAGCTTCGCAATATGATTGGGATGAAGCCGGAAGACCCGCTGCGTCTTCGCGGCGATTTCAATAACCTAATCGCAACGCCGCCTTCAGTCTCCGGATCAACCGATTACGCTTTGCGTGAGCGTCCCGATCTGCAAGGTGCAAGGACAATGGACCAACTGGCTGTCGCACAAATCGAAAAGGCAAAGTCTGAAGGGCGGATCGACGCAAGCGTCAAGGCGGGTTACCAGCGCATGAACACCGGCTTTATGCTCAGCGGTTTTGATGATCGCGGCCTTTTGCGGCCCATTCAGGATGTATTTCACTTTTTCACCTTTGGGGTTGAAATCGATCTTCCGCTGCTCAACCGAAATCAAGGCGCGGTCGAAGCCGCCAAATTCGAGCGAGAAGCGGCTCAGAGGCGAATTGAGTTTGGCGAACTTACTATCCGGCGCGAAGTTGCCGTGGCCTTCGCTCGATATAACCGTGCGGCGCGGTCATTGTCGATCTTTCAAAACGGCGTTCGCGATCAGGCAAATTCTAATTTGCAGGTAATTTGGCAAACCTACGAACTTGGTTCGAGAAGTTTGCTTGACTACATTGCCGAGCAACGGCGTTTTCTCGATGTCGAGAACGAATTGATCGATGCCGGACTCGAAACATACATAGCAAACATTGAGATCATGCGGGCGACCAATGCACCGGAGTTGAAAAAGAAATGACCGAAGAGAATAACGAAGAGTTCAATAAAGAAACAGAAATGGGCGAAAACTCGAAGCCAACACCGAATCGAAAGCCGCTGTATATCGCATTATCGGTCATCGGCGTTGTCCTAGCGGGAGTGTTACTTTTTTGGTATTTGGGCTCGCGTGAGGGTGGAAATGCCGTCCCGGCTCCACGGACGGTCACATTCGACGACAACAGCACCGGACAAACAACAGAAACTACGGCCGAACAAACTGTCACCATTCTGCCCGATCAGGTTGAAAAGATCGGCTTGAAGATCGAAACGGTTGGCGAAACGTTATCGAGTGAAGCAATGGATGTGGCCTCGACCGGCGTCGTCCAGTCAAATGCCTACAAAGAAACGCCGGTGATCTCACTTCTCGGTGGGGTACTGCGATCCGTTAGTGGCGAACTAGGCCAGTATGTTGGCAAAGGCCAAACGCTTGCCGTTATCTTCAGCGATGAACTTGCAGCGTCTCAATCGCGCTATCTGGCCTTGCAAACCGACGCTCAGGCCGCACGGCAAAACTACGACCGGACGGCAAAACTCGTTAAGATCAGCCCCGTGAGCAATACAGACGTTGACCAAATGTTGGCGCGGTTAAAAACCGTTCAGGCTGAGCTGGAAGAAAACCGTAAGAGACATGACCGTACGCTTAAGTTACTTGAAATAGGGGCTGTCAGCCGCGAGGAATTTGAGCAGGCCACGACAAAAGTACGCGCGTCGGAGGCGGACGTTGAAGAAGCGAAAAAAAGATTTGACCGTGCCGTCAAGGTCGCCGAGATCAATCCTGTCAGCCGAAACGAATTTGAGCAGGCCGCCGTCAAACGCCAAACGGCCGAATCCGACCTTGCGACCGCCAAGCAAAGACTCTTGTTGCTAGGTTTGTCACCGCAAAAAGTAAATTCGCTCCGCTCCCCATCGCAAATAACGTCGGAGATCGCATTGATGGCGCCTATATCAGGCACGATCACAAAGCGAGACGTAAACGCGGGTGAAGTTGTCGAGGCAAACAAGGAATTGATGCGTGTTACAAATCTCGCAAGCGTTTGGGTTATCGCTCAGGTCTTTGAAAAGGACCTTTCATCAGTTCGTGATGGAAGCGGAGCAAGCGTTACAACCGGCGCCTATCCTGACAGGCTCTTTCGCGGTCACGTAACCTACATCGACCCAAATATCAGCCCCGAAACACGCACCGCACAAGTCAGAGTCGAACTCGACAATCCGGGACAAGTCTTGAAGATCGGAATGTACGTAAACGTCGCCTTTGGCGCGGGTGGGATGGCCGAACGCACAATGCCGATGATCCCGTCGTCTGCCGTCCAAAATATGAACGACAAACAGGTTGTTTTCGTCGCCACCGACAAACCAAATGTCTTTAATATAAAGCCGGTGCGTCTCGGCAAAGAAAACAACGGTAGGTTTGTCGTTCTCGAAGGGCTGAATGTCGGCGACAAGATCGTCACAGACGGCAGCTTCCTGCTCCGTGCTGAAATACTAAAAAAGGACCCGACGCATCATTAACGTCGGATACGAGTTGTCAGAGTACGGCCTGCTTTGCCGCACATTTATGGAGAACATGATGATTATAGACTTGGTTTGTAAAATGGAGATTGACGAAGAAGCCGCCAGCTATTCGTTGAATTATGATGGCAAAGACTACTTTTTTTGTTCGGAAGGGTGTATGGAAGAATTCACGCGTCGCCCGCTTGATTATGTAGAATCCGTTTAGCCGCGCTAGACGTAGGAGACAATCGCGATGTGTAGATTTCTCGGTTATTTGGGAAGCGAAATTTTGCTCGCTGACCTGATTTCAAATCCAGCTAACTCACTCATTCGTCAAAGTTATAAGTCCAAAGAACGGAGCGAGCCACTAAATGGCGATGGGTTTGGCGTTGGTTGGTATTCACCAGCGATTTCCAACGAGGCATGTGTTTTTACCAGCATAACTCCAGCCTGGAGCAATCGCAACCTGTTGAATTTGGCTCAACATATCCGATCGCCCTGTTTTTTCGCTCACGTTCGCTCCGCATCGCCCGGAATGGTTGTCTCCGAAAGTAATTGTCATCCATTCCGTCAAGGGCGATTTATGTGGATGCACAACGGTACGATCGAAGGCTTTAGTTCTATAAAGCGCCGCCTGCGACACTCGTTGACTGACGAGATTTATCAGACGATTGAAGGCACCACGGATTCCGAGCACGCTTTTGCTGTTTTCTTAAACCTTCTGGGCCGACACACGGAAAAACTAGGAGCAGTGGATTTGGCGAGCGGATTGGTGAAAACCATTCGCCAACTTGAGGAATGGGCGTATGAAGCTGGAATCAAAAAGCCTTCAGTTTATAATTTTGCGGTCACTGATGGTGAGAGCCTTGTAACAGTGCGTTATGTCTCCAATCCGCAAATTGAGCCGATTTCACTCTACTTTTCAAACCGCGGAAAATACAGGTACCGTGAAGGGAAGTTTGAAATAGTTGAATCCGACAGTGTACAAAGCGGAATCATCATCGCTTCCGAGAGATTGACCGATGATCGCACGAATTGGACTAGAGTCGCCCCAAACCACGTCGTAATTATTAATAGTGGATTGGACGTGGTGGTACAACTTCTACCCAACGTACGGGTCAGTTAAATAAATCCCGCAAATGGAGAACCAGGCAGACCTGTCGTGTCAGCCTCAAATCATCAATCAGTAACAAGCTAACGTCGCCTTCATTTGCCACTGCAATATGTCGTTTGACACTGCCGACAGGGTCTTGTACTTTTATTAATATGAAATTGAAAATCGATTTCAATAAGACCATCTTGTTTTTAGTGGCTCGTAATCTAACTGGTGTTTTTATGAAGAGTATTGCTGTGAGATCCGTTGCTTTTAGTTTAGCCTTTTCCATTTTTGCCGTAATCGGCTATTCACAGGCGCGTAACCGGGTGGAGGGGCGAATCGTCGATAGTAACGGCGACGTAGTTGCGGGAGCAACGCTGACCGTTCGGCATCAGGATGTCCGGTTGGTTGCAAAAGCCGTAACAGACGGCGAAGGCCGGTACTCGCTTACAAATATGTCAGATGGTAAGTATGACGTCACGATCGGTGCCATAGGTTTTGCGACACTACGCAGTGAAATGACGATCCCGTCGACGCAGCTAGTCGTCTTTACCATAACACCCGGAGGCATTGCAGTGGACGTTTCCGTTACGTCAAGCTATCTCGCTGGAACCCCGGAAAGCCTTTCGGAAATTCCGGGTTCTATCGAACGGATCGATAGGCAAACACTGGAAAACAGCCGCGCGTTCAATTTCTCCGAAGTGCTTAGGAAAGTATCCGGTGTGAATGTAAGGGATGAGGAGGGGTTTGGTTTGCGGCCCAACATCGGCATTCGCGGCACCAATCCGACGCGCTCAACCAAGGTGTTGCTGCTTGAAGATGGACTTCCGTTGTCTTATGCGCCCTACGGAGATAATGCGTCTTACTACCATCCTCCGGTGGAGAGATACGAGTCGATCGAGGTTCTCAAGGGATCGGGTCAGATTGCTTATGGCCCACAAACGATCGCGGGCCTAATCAACTATCTGACACCCAATCCGCCTGATAAAACGACTTTTAATTTCAAACTAGAAGGCGGCAATAGAAGTTTTTTCAACGGCGGAGCAGGTTTTGGCGGCACGTTTGGCAAACTTGGTGCGATTTTCAATTTCAATCATAAGCAGGGTAACGGGTCGAGAGAGAACACAAGTTTTAAGTTATATGATTTTTCGAATAAATCGGTTTTGCTGTTAAACGCTCGCAACGCCCTGACTGGAAAATTTACTTTCTTTCGCGAGGATTCGAATCTAACCTACACAGGTGCGACCGAGGCGGAATTCGCCGAAGACCCCCGAGGCAACATATTTAAGAACGACTTCTTTTATGGCCGTAGGTCCGGTGTTTCGTTGCAGCACGCCGCGGTTCTGACCTCTAAAATCAATCTGACGACTAGCTTTTACTCTAACTATTTTTCACGCGACTGGTGGCGTCAGTCGTCCAATTCCAGTCAGCGTCCTAATCGTTTGAATGTCGATCCCGACTGCCTCAGCCTGGCTGCATTGAACACCACCTGCGGCAACGAAGGAAGGCTTCGCGATTATCTTACTCAGGGCGTCGAGACGCGGCTGACCACAAACTTCAATTTCGGATCAGTTGCGAATGAACTTGTCGTCGGTTTTCGAATTCATGGCGAGGATCAGGAACGGATTCAGCGAAATGGCGACCTTCCAACATCGCGCGACGGCACTATTGCTGAAAACAACGAGCGTAAAGCTTTCGCTCAATCCGGATTTATTCAACATCGCTTTACGTGGAAGAACCTCGCATTGACCCCGGGCGTACGTTTTGAGCGCGTCGTATTTAGCCGAACGAATCGTCTCGCTAACAACGGAGCGGGGGCGACCGGTGAAACAACCGTGACCGAGATCATTCCGGGTTTTGGCATTGCCTACTCGGGTGTTAAGAACACTACGCTATTTGCCGGCGTTCATCGCGGGTTCTCCCCGCCCAGAGTAGAGGATGTCGTAACAAATTCTGGCGGCGTGATCGAGCTTGATTCAGAATTGAGCTGGAACTATGAGGTCGGAGTGCGAACTCAGCCACTTAGAGGAACAGAATTGTCCGCCGCATTTTTCCGCAACGATTATCAGAATCAGATTGTCGCGGCTTCGATCGCTGGCGGGGCGGCCTTCACAAACGGCGGAGCCACACTACAGCAGGGGTTTGAATTTACGGGGCAGATCGATTCCGGCTCTGTTTTTCGTAGCCCCCATAATCTTTACCTACGAACCGCCTATACCTTTTTGCCGACGGCGGAGTTCCGTGGCATGCGCCTAAGCTCTATCACCAGTTCGGCAACACTTAATGCGTACTGCCCGACAACCAGGCGGGTCTCGGCCACCAGTTGTTCGATTACTGAGAATCGCCTTCCATATGCACCGCGTGTCCTTATGACGACAAGCATCGGCTATTCGCATCCCCGCGGTTTCGACGCTTTTGTGGAAAACGTTTACATCGGGCGCCAGTTCGGCGACGATTTGAACGCGGTTAACCCGAACTCGAATGGCCAGCTTGGAGCGATACCAAGCCAAACTTATTGGAACGCGACGGCAAACTATCGTGTCGAGAAATGGAGGACGACATTTTTCGTTACGGGTAAGAACTTGCTCGACCGGATATACATCGTTGATCGTACGCGTGGATTGCTGCCCTCAGGCCCGCGTCTCGTGCAAACGGGAATCAAAGTGAGTTTTTAATTTGGCAGAGGCGAAATATCCGTAGGAAACACGGCGTTTAGGTTTGAGTGTAGAAAGCTCTATCTATGCACTCCGCAGTTCGCGTTTTGCACCTGAAAAGACGCGGAAAGCGGAGCGTAAGAAAAGGCAAACCAATGCGAGGGCGATAATGATGTCCGGCCAGCCCGACTGAAAGAACCAAACCGCACCCGCCGCGACAAAGACCGAGATATTCGACGCAATATCGTTACGCGAACATTCCCACACCGAACTCATATTCACATCGTCCGTCTTGTGACGAGTAAGCAGATAGAGACATACGGAGTTTCCGACGAGTGCGAGCAAGCTGACAACGCCCATTATTTCAAAAATAGGAACCGTCGGAACCATCAGCTTGTAGATCACCTGTCCGAGCACAACGAGCGCCGCCAGCAGGATCAAACCGCCTTTGAACAAAGCGACCTGAGCCTTAGCCTGAGACGATTTATACACAACGTAGAGGCTCAGCCCGTACGTCATTGCATCGCCAAGATTGTCCAGCGAATCCGACAACAACGCGCTCGAACCCGCATAAATACCCGCACCGATCCCCGCCGCAAACATCGCGACGTTTATCCCAAGCACGATCTTTAGCGTCGAACTCTGCTTCTCCCTCAAAGCGTCTATCGCACAATCATCTTCACAACAAGCCATAACAATTCAGAATAGGTTAATGCCCAAATGTTATCAATAAGAGCAGCCGGTTGACGGCTCAAAATGGTTCCAAACATCCTCAAAGAACTGTGTCGAAGGCCGACCCTGAGAGTCTTGGAGGACCGCAAAGGCTGATACGTTTTATGAAAAAAATAGCGGATGACAGTCGCTAAGATATGTTATTATTCTTTGAAAGAATCGAAGCGAAAGGTGTTATTTTTTGAACTGAGCACGCTACGGATGCTTTGAATTCTATCAGGTGACTTGGTTGCAGGTTGGTTGCAGCGTTCCTGATCATGGCTAATTAACGATGAATCCGTGTAGCCGTAAGCTGTTGATTCTAAGAGGTTTTGAGCAGTTTTGACAATTTACACAAACCTACCTAAATCGCTTGGGGTGCGAGAGGTCGCTAGTTCAAATCTAGTCGTCCCGACCATTTGGCAGAA
>CALDGX010000103.1 GCA_937941715.1 uncultured Chloracidobacterium sp.
TGCCCGACCGCGTCGAGTTTGAAACGTCGTCGGACGGCGTCACCTTTAACAAAGCCGTCGAGATCATAACGGGCTTTCCGCAAACCGAAATGACCCCAACGGTCCGCGAATACCGCCAAAAGATCACGCCGACACGCGCCCGCTACGTACGCGTGCGTGCATTCAACATCGGCAAGATCCCGTCCTGGCACCCCGGAGCGGGCGGCGATCCATGGATCTTTGTCGATGAGATAATTATCCAATAATTGCCGGGAACGCAGGCGCCCTCGCCTGCAAACGCCGGTTCCTCCGGCGTGACATGGATCAGCATTGTTCGAGTCGAATATTCACTGCGTTCCCAGCGATGTGGTCCTAGAGTGTTTAGTCTCCGCTCTTCTCGCCTATTCTCGCAAGGCCGCGTGCGGCCTGAGAAAACTCTGACGGGATCAGGACTATAGCGGTCGTATGATTTTCGACGCCGATCTCGGACAGCATCTGCATGCGGCGAAGTTCAAGTGCGATCGGGCTTTCCTCCATCTTTTTGGCTCCCTGGGTCAGCTTGATCGAGGCTTCGAGTTCGGCCTCGGCTTTGACGATGCGGGCGCGTTTTTCGCGGATGGCCTCGGCTTCGCGTGCCATCGCACGCTGCATCGATTCGGGTATCTCGACGTCCTTCATCTCGACCATTTCGATCTTGATGCCCCACGGCTCGGTCGTCTGCCCGACCATTGTTTGCAGGGTCTGGTTGATCTTTTCGCGATCTCTCAGGACCTCGTCAAGCGATGTCTGCCCGATGATGTTGCGGAGAGCGGTGACCGAAAACTGGTAGACGGCCTGGCCGTAGTTGGCGACCTCGAGGATCGATTTCGACGCGTCGACGATGCGAAACCACAGAACGGCATTGACCTTGATGGTCACGCTGTCCTTGGTGATCGTTTCCTGTTGTTCGAGATTGACGGTCGTCGTGCGGATGTCGACTTTTTGCTGGCGGTCGATCAGAGGGATCAGGTAGTAGATGCCGGGCCCTTTGATGCCGATGTAGCGCCCAAGCCGAAACACGACTGCTCGCTGATACTCCTGAGCTATTCTGATGCCGGAGGCGATAACGATCAGAACAATGAAAATAAACGCGAAAATTGGCGGTAATAGCGGCATAATTAAACTCCCTGCATAATTCAACTGTACGCCTGACCTGTGGCTTGTCAATAGCCTATTTTGCTCGCTGAAACTAAAAAAGATGACCTTTTACAAAGCGGCGACGTCTAACACTACGGTTGATTAATACTTTATGGTCTATTGAGGTACGCATTTATGGATCGACGATATTTTCTAAAAACGAGCGGTATCGGATTAGCGAGCTTTGGCTTTATGGCCGCGGCTCCTGATTTCCTGCATCAGTTTGCCGCTGCACAGACAGCCGCAAAGGGTTACGGCAAAAAGAAAGTGCTGGTCACTATCTTTCAACGCGGGGCGGTTGACGGTCTTAATATGGTCGTTCCGTATGGTGACGATCAGTATTATTCGCTGAGGCCGTCGATCGCGATCCCGGGTCCGAAAAGGGCGAATGGAGCGATCGATCTGGACGGGCGTTTCGGCCTGCACCCGAGCCTCAAACCGCTTGAGAAATTTTGGCAGTCCAAGCAGCTCGCGATAATTGACGCCGTCGGGTCGCCCGACAACACCCGCTCGCACTTTGACGCTCAGGACTATATGGAATCGGGCACGCCCGGCAACAAGGGAACCCGCGACGGCTGGCTCAACCGTGTGTTGCAGGCCAACGAGACAAAAGGCGGCTTGCCGTTTCGTGCCGTGTCATTTACCCAGCAGCTGCCGCGTTCGCTCTACGGCCGCTCACCGGCGGTCGCGATGACCAGCCTCGGTGATTTTTCGATCAAGGCCGGCATATATTCGCAAAATATGAAAGGCGGATTTGAGGGTATCTATGAGCAGAACGTCAAGGATACGCTCGGCGAGACCGGAAAGGAGACTTTTGAAGCGGTCAATTATCTGAAGCAGGCGAACCCGGCCCAATTCCTGCCCGAAAACGGCGCCGTCTATCCAAACTCGGCACTCGGAAGGTCACTGCGTCAGATCGCTCAGTTGATCAAAGCCGGGGTCGGCCTCGAAGTCGCCTTTGCCGAAATGGGCGGTTGGGACACGCATTCAAACCAATCGTTCGGTCAAAATCCTTCACAGGGCCAGCTCGCCAATCTGCTGCGTGATTTCGGCGAATCGATCGCTGCATTTGGTACCGACCTCGGCAAGCATCTGGATGACGTCGTGCTGCTGACGATGTCCGAATTTGGGCGAACGGCGCGCGAGAACGGCACCCGCGGCACCGACCACGGCCACGCCAACGCGATGTTCGTGCTCGGTAATGCGGTCAAGGGCGGCACGGTCTATGGCGACTTTAAGGGGCTGAAGACTGACAAGTTGTACGAGGGCCGTGACCTCGACGTCACGACCGATTTTCGCGACGTGTTTGCCGAGGCAGCGCACAAGCACCTTGGGGCAAAGGATCTGGCGAAGATATTTCCTAATTACACGGCGGCCAAAGAAAAATTCCGCGGGTATCTTGGTTGATACCGGCGGAATTTATTCGTTTACAATGGACCTCGTCAGTCGTTGCTGTCACTGTCATTACTGTTCATCGCATCGTTAATGACCGAACTCGACTGAACGGCAGGAATACCGCCGCGTTGCTGAACGACGTGGGCGAGTTCATGCCCGATCAGTTCGCGTCCGGAATTTGAGTGGGGATCAAACGCGCCCGGAGCAAAGTGGATGTCATTGCCGTCAACAAAACTCCGTGCATTTTGCAGGGTCGGCGCGTGGCTCTGAAATATCCTTACGTTTGAGAGGTCCGCTCCGAACGCCTTTTCCATCTCATGACGCATCGGCTTTGGCAGCCGTGTCTCGACCGCATTTTTGACCAACTGTTTCGGCGTGTTGATAAGATCGAAGTTGTTATTCGGCATTTTGGTTCTCCTTAGGTGTGTTTTGATACAACCGTGATATCACAGTTCTTTCGGTTGTTTCAAGAAAAATCTTGTGCGCGATCGAATTCGGCCTATCTGTTTGCTCACTCAGGACGCAAAAATGGCGGGAACATTTTTACATGCCCCGCCATTTGACCATCGCAAATGATCTACCTGACCTTTTTTACCGTGGTCTCTTTGCCTGTTTCGTCAACGTACTTGTTGATCGTGCCGTCAGCGGCCTGAACGAACTTACCGCGTCGCCCCTTTTCGGTGTTGTTGAATGTGCCAAAGGTCAACGTTTCCGTGTCGATGATCTGGACGTTTTCCTGATCGTCGCATTTGACCCGTGCCCAATAGCCGCTCAGGTTCGACGTGACATTGCATTTCACCGCCCCGACCAGATAGTCGCCCTCGAACGCGGCCGGTTCGACCGGGTTACCGTCATCATTGACCGACGAGCTCAGGATCGATTCCAGATCCTCGGCATCGCTGTAAATGATCGAATCGATCTTATAGATCTTCGACGACGTGTTCGCCGTCGAAAGACTAAATCTGATCTCTTCGTCTTTGCCCATGTTCTTGAACCTCACCTTTACAACGCCATTCTCATCGGCCTTGGCAATAGTGAAATTCGTTATTTCAACATCCTGAGCGTAATAGAGCGGATCAAAATCGAGAGCACCGACCTCGCCCTTTTTTGTCTCGACCGCGTCCTTCCAGATCAGGTCGGCAAGATCACCGACGAAGTACTTGTCGACCAATGCACGGCTTTTCTTCTGAAAGAACGGGCCTCGGTTCGCCTTTTGCGCCGCGTAAAGATCCTTGACGACCGTTTCCGGTGCCATAGGTTTGGTTTTGGTTTGGCCGTAGCCAACCGCCGTGACCGCGAAAATGATCGCAGCCAAAATAACGAATTTAAGTTTCATAAATGGTTCTCAGTGAATGAGTAAGAAATACTGCAAGGGCAACTGATGCCGGATGCAGCAATACCGCTGTCTACGAAATAAGACAGCGGTGACGAAAGGCAGTGTGGACGATCCGGATCATTCCATATTCCGCAGCCGCAGCCTCAACGCCTGGAGTTTGATAAACCCTTCAGCGTCGTGCTGGTCGTAGGCGCCGGCGTCGTCTTCGAACGTGACCACGCGTTCCTTGTAGAGCGAGTTTGGTGATTTGCGGCCGTTTACGATGACGTTGCCCTTGTAGAGTTTGAGGCGGATCTCGCCGTTTACGACATCCTGGGTCTGGTTGACCATCGATTTGAGGATCTCGAATTCCGGTGCGAACCAAAAGCCGTAATAGACCGACTCGGCGAATTTGGTACCCAGACTGTCGCGTAAGCGCGTGACCTCGCGGTCCATGGTGATCGACTCGAGAGCACGGTGAGCGGTTTGGAGAATGGTGACGCCGGGCGTTTCGTACACGCCGCGTGATTTCATGCCGACAAAACGGTTCTCGACCAGATCCACGCGACCGATGCCGTGCTCGCCGCCGAGGAAATTGAGCTTGGTCAGCAGGTCGACGGCTCCGTATTTGACGCCGTCGATGGCGACCGGCTCGCCTTTTTCAAACGTGATCGTGATCTCCTGCGCCGTGTCCGACGCCTTTTCGGGCGACTTTGAGAGCAGAAAGATGTCGTCCGGCGGCGCTGCCCACGGGTCTTCGAGAATGCCGCCTTCGTACGAGATGTGCATCAGGTTGCGGTCCATCGAGTACGGCTTGGCGGCCGTGGCGGTGACCGGTATGCCGTGTTTGGTGCAATACGCGATCAGGTCCGCGCGCCCCTTGAATTCCCACGAGCGCCACGGTGCAACGACCTTGATGTCCGGCTTGAGCGAGTAGTACGTAAGTTCGAATCGGACCTGGTCGTTGCCCTTGCCGGTCGCACCGTGGGCGACGGCGTCGGCGCCTTCGATCTGGGCGATCTCGATCTGGCGTTTGGCGATGACCGGGCGGGCAAGGCTGGTGCCGAGCAGGTAAACGCCCTCGTACAAGGCATTTGCCTTAACCGCCATCCAGACAAAATCCTTGACGAACTCCTCGCGCAGGTCCTCGACATACAGTTTCGACGCACCCGTCGCGAGGGCTTTTTCGTTGAGTCCGCTTAATTCCTCGCCCTGGCCGACGTCGGCACAATAACAGACCACCTCGCAGTCATAAGTTTCTTTCAGCCACAAAAGCATTGCCGAAGTGTCTAGGCCACCTGAGTATGCGAGAACTACCTTGTTGATCTTTTTGGTCATTGTTTTTAGTCGCCAGCAACGGTGTCACTACCGCTCACGGTTATGACAAGCTACAATTATACTCGCGCAGGAGTACTAATGACCAAATCAGGCCAACTTTGGGGCGGCCGGTTTACCGAAAAGCCGGACGAGACATTTGCCGAGTTCAACGATTCGTTTCGTTTCGACCGCCGGCTGTTTGCCGCCGACGTGAGAGCAAGTATCGCTCACGCGAACGGCCTTGCGCGTGCCGGTGTCCTAACGGCAGACGAGGCGGCGGCCATTACCGGCGGACTCGTCGAAATGCTCGTGGCCGCCGATTCAGGTGCGGCGATCTTCGACGGCTCGGAGGCCGAGGACGTGCATTCATTCATCGAGGGCACACTTATCGCGGCGATCGGCGATGCGGGACGTAAGCTCCACACGGGCCGCAGCCGTAATGACCAGGTCGCGACTGCACTCCGCCTGTGGCTGAGGGACGAGATCGACAGGATCGATGACCTCATATGTCATCTTCAGTCAGCAATGGTGAGCCTTGCCGAGCGTCATGCCTCGGCTGTTCTGCCGGGCTACACACACCTTCAACGGGCCCAGCCTGTGATGTTCGCACATTGGTGTCTGGCATATTTCGAAATGCTTAAGCGAGACCGCGACAGGCTTGCTGATGCCCGAAAGCGGGTCAATATCCTCCCGCTCGGTTCGGGAGCTCTGGCCGGTACCGGCTTTCCCGTCGATCGAGCGGCTGTCGCCGGTGAATTGGGTTTTGACGGTGTTTCGGCGAACAGCCTCGACGGCGTGTCAGATCGGGATTTTGCGGTCGAGTTCAGCTCGGCGTGTTCGCTGATCATGGTCCATCTTTCGCGATTGGCCGAGGATCTGATCATCTATTGCTCGAACGAATTCGGCTTTGTCAGCCTCAGCGATGCCGTATCGAGCGGGTCGAGCCTGATGCCGCAGAAAAAGAATCCGGATGCGCTCGAACTGCTTCGCGGCAAGGCGGGCCGCGTTTTCGGGCATCAGACGGCGTTGCTCGCTATGATCAAAGGCTTGCCGCTTGCCTATAATAAGGATATGCAGGAGGACAAGGAGGCGGTTTTTGACACGGCCGACACGGTCAACATATCGCTCAGGGCCGCGGCGATCGTCCTCGATAATACGACCGTAAACGAAGAGCGGACCCGCGAAGCTGCGACAGCGGGCTATCTCAATGCGACTGAACTCGCCGACTATCTTGTCAAAAAGGGAGTCCCGTTTCGAACTGCACACGAAACTGTCGGACGGGCGGTGCTTTACGCGATCAGCCGCGGCCGAGAACTGCACGAACTTGATCCGGGTGAACTGCGTGAGTTTTCCGATGAGATCGGCGACGATGTGAGCGATGCACTTGACCTCGGGGCCGCCCTTTCGGCGAAAGGCACTATCGGCGGAACCGCGCCCGACCGCGTAGCCGAAGCCCTGAGAGCGGCACGCCGATATCTGGAACAATGATCGACCGAACCAAACTGATCGAAGAGACCGGCAATAACGAGTTGATGCAGTTTCTAGGCGTCAAGATCGAGGTCGCCTCCGCGGACCGTGTCGTTCTGACGATGGAGGTCACGCCAAAGGTTCACCAGTACGTCGGCATTATGAACGGCGGCGTTTCTCTTTATCTATGTGAAACAGCCGCGTCGATCGGCGTTGTCGCGGGAGCCGATCTCGAAAAGGTGACGCCGGTAGGTATCGAGATCAACGCCAATCATTTGCGTGCGGTCAGCCGCGGCGTAATAACTGTCGAGGCAAAACCGCTGCATACCGGGCGCACCATGAGCGTCTGGAAGATCGACATAACAAATGATCGCGGAAAGCTGATCTGCACTTCTCGCCTGACTATGCTCATCCAGCAGCGGGCTGCGTATCGGCCCGAATAGGCCGCGCATTAGCTCGTATTTGCGCCTTTCTAGGTCTAAACTCTCAATGTGCACAGTTTTGTTCGACATTTCATAACCGAATGGAGGCGTCTCAAGCTCCCGATGGCGGGCGGCACGGTGGTCGCGGCGGTCTCCGGCGGAGCCGATTCGGTGAGCATGCTGCTCGCTCTCGATGACCTGATCAAGCTGGGTAAACTGAAGATCCGCCTCGTAGCGGCGCATTTCAATCATGGGCTTCGCGACGGCGAGAGCGACGCCGATCAGGAATTTGTTCGCCAATTGGCCATAAAACGCGGGATTGAACTCGCGATCGGGAGAGGGGTCATACCGTCTGAGGGCAATCTCGAGCAGAATGCACGCCATCACCGCTATGCGTTTCTCGCCGAGGTCGCGGGCGATCTGCATGCTTTTGCCGTGCTGACCGGCCATACGGTAAATGACCAGGCCGAGACATTTTTGATGAACTTGATCCGCGGTTCAGGCCCTGATGGGCTGGCCGCGATGCCGGTGGCACGGCCGCTGAACAGAGGCGCCGAGGACAGCGACGCGGCGGTGAGCCTTGTCCGGCCGCTATTGACGTGGGCGATTCGAAAGCAGACCGAGGGGTTTTGCCGTGACAGCGGCGTTGAGCCGCGTTACGACACGATGAACGAGGATACGGCGTTCAAACGCGTTCGTATCAGAAAGGTGCTTCTGCCTCTGCTCGAGGAAATGAATCCGAATATCATCTCTTCTCTGGCGGCAACCGCTGGCCTGATGGCACACGTTTCGGCACCGGCAAAGTCGGTCGAACCAACGGCACCGTCGAAGCCGAGCCTCGAGATCAGATCGCTCAGAAAGTTGACCGAACCAGAGATATTCGCCCATGTCCGCGGCTGGCTTGGTGAAATGCGCGGAACGACCCGTCAATTGCAACTGAAACATATCGAGGCGGTAGTTCGTTTGGCGTTTAGTACCAAGAGCGGCAAGACGGCCGAGCTGCCCGGCGGAGGGCGTGTCCGAAGGTCAGGCGGCAAGCTGACGTTTGAAAAGAATAAGGTTGAAAATTGATGCTCAGCCAACTAGAATCAAAGGTTGGCATTTGATTTAGTGAGGCATGTGTAATTTGAACAACGCTTACACGCCAACTTTCATCAAATTTGGTTCGTGAGACTTTCGGATGAAAGTTGAATTGGAGGCAATATTTTGAGTTCTAAAGGCAAACAGGTCCTATTGTGGTTGATGATCATTTCCAGTGCGCTGGTCTTTGTCTGGTTTTTGCAATCCAGGCAGGTAAAGCCGGCCCAGGAATTGTCATTTGATGCCGCGCTTACACAGATCAAGAACAAAGACATCAAAGAGCTGACTGTCAAACAGGATACGCTCGAGATGGTAAACAAGAGCGACGCCAAGCTGGTCGCGAAACTCGACACCAGCGACTCGACGCGCGATCAGATCTTCGCGGCCGCCAAGGAAACTGACACCAAGATCACTCTTGAGCCACCGTCGAGCGGGCTCGGATGGATCGTGCTGATCCAGGCTTTGCCGTTTATCCTGCTCATTGGGTTTTTGGCATTCACGCTGCGGCAAATGCAGGCGGGCGGCAACAAGGCCCTGAGCTTTGGCAAATCCAAGGCCAAATTGCTGAACAATCAACAGAAACGCATTACTTTCAAGGAAGTTGCCGGCGTCGAGGAAGCCAAAGAAGAGCTCCAGGAGATCATCGAATTTCTCAAGGACCCGCAAAAGTTCCAAAAGCTCGGCGGCAAGATCCCCAAGGGCGTTTTGATGGTCGGACCTCCGGGAACCGGTAAGACACTGCTCGCCAAGGCGGTTGCGGGCGAGGCCAACGTGCCGTTCTTTTCGATCTCGGGATCAGATTTTGTCGAAATGTTCGTCGGCGTCGGTGCGAGCCGCGTCCGCGACCTGTTCGAACAGGGCAAGAAGAATGCTCCGTGTATTATTTTTATCGATGAGATCGACGCGGTCGGACGCCATCGCGGTGCCGGCCTCGGCGGCGGACACGACGAACGCGAACAGACGCTCAACCAGCTCCTGGTCGAAATGGACGGCTTTGAGTCGAACGACGGCGTTATTCTGATGGCATCGACCAACCGTCCCGACGTGCTCGATCCGGCCCTGCTTCGTCCCGGACGCTTTGACCGTCGCGTTGTCGTCGGCCGACCGGACGTTCGCGGACGCGAAGGCATCCTGAAGGTGCACACCCGCAAGATCCCGCTCGATGAGGGCGTCGATATCAATGTCATCGCCCGCGGTACGCCCGGCTTTACCGGGGCTGACCTTGCCAACATCGTTAACGAGGCCGCGCTAAACGCCGCACGTTATAACAAGAAGGTCGTCGGTATGGCGGACTTTGAGATCGCCAAGGACAAGGTTATGATGGGCGCCGAGCGCAAGAGCATGGTCATCTCGGACGAGGAAAAACGCATCACCGCATATCATGAGGCCGGTCATACGCTGGTCGGGATCAAGGTGCCGCACTGCGATCCGGTTCACAAGGTGACCATCATTCCGCGCGGAATGGCGTTGGGCGTCACGATGTATCTGCCGGAAAAAGACCGCGTCAGCGCGACCAAGGAGTTTTTGCTCGGCCAGATCGCGAT
This sequence comes from uncultured Chloracidobacterium sp., assembly GCA_937941715.1. GTDB lineage: Bacteria > Acidobacteriota > Blastocatellia > Pyrinomonadales > Pyrinomonadaceae > OLB17. The sequence continues at coordinate 9,696 of CALDGX010000103.1, forward strand.
GGCGATGGGCGGACGCATCGCCGAGGACATTTTTATCGGCAGCATAACCACCGGTGCATCGAATGATATTGAAAAGGCGACCGAGATCGCACGTTCGATGGTCTGCGAGTATGGAATGTCATCGCTCGGGCCGTTGACCTTCGGTAAAAAGGAAGAGCAGATATTCCTCGGCCGCGAGATATCGCAGCACCGGGATTACTCCGAGGACACTGCGATCAAGATCGACAGCGAAGTTCGCCGGATAATCGACGAGCAGTACAAACTCGCCGAAAAGGTCATTCGCGAAAACAAGGACGCGATGATCCGGCTTGCCGAAGCACTGCTTGAGTATGAGACGCTGGACGCCGTTCAGATACGCCGCGTCATTGCCGGCCTGCCGATAGACAGTGATAATTCGCCGTCAACGTCAGACGACGGCAGCGGCTCGGAGTCAGAGGAATCGTCCGCGAACCCTTTCAAAAAGCCGATCCTGCCGCCGATAACCGGAAACAATCCGGCAACGGCCTAAACGGGGTCGCGGGTGGATAGGTGAGAAAGTGAAAAAGTGCGGGGTCGCGGGACTTCGGCTTTTTCACTTTTTCAATTTTATGCGTTCTTGAATTATGTACTGGCAAACGTCCCGCCGACAGATCGATCTTAGCCGTCCGTTGGTGATGGGCATTTTGAACGTTACGCCGGACAGTTTTTCCGACGGGGGCAGGTATGCCGATCCGGAGGCTGCACTCCGGCGGGCCGAGGCGATGATCGCCGAGGGTGCGGATATCATCGATCTCGGGGGTGAATCGACGCGACCGGGCAGCCAACCCGTTTCAGCCGATACGGAGGCCGAACGAACGATCCCGATCATTGAGGCGATCGTAAAGCGATTTGACACACCGATCTCGATCGACACATCGAAGTCAGAGGTCGCCGGGCGGGCCGTGGATGCGGGTGCCGAGATCATCAACGACATCTCGGGCCTCAGGTTTGACGCCAATATGGCCCGGGCCGCGGCGGGCCGTAAAGCCGGATTGATCCTGATGCACTCACGCGGCGAGTTTGGGGCGATGCACTCGCAGCCCGCGGTCGCGGAAATAATTGGTGAGGTAACGGCGGGCCTTCGGCGGTCGGTCGAGACCGCCCGTTCGGCCGGCGTAGCCGATGACGCCATCGTCCTCGACATCGGTATCGGATTTGGCAAAACGCTCGGACAAAACTTAGAGTTGATCGCGAAACTTGATAGACTGGTAAGCGAATTTGAACCGTATCCCATACTGGTCGGTACATCGCGCAAGTCGTTCATCGGCAAGATACTGGACGACGCCCCGCCGACAGAGCGCCTTGGCGGAAGCATCGCTTCGGCATTGGCCGCTATTCATAACGGTGCCCGGATCGTCCGCGTGCATGATGTCAGAGAGACCGTCGGAGCAATAAAGATCGCCGCGGCGATCGCGGGAGAAGTAAATAAATGAAAAGGATCCAGGCTTTGATAACCCTTTTTGCTGTCTGTGTTTTCCTGGCAGCCGCCGCCGCGGTATTCGCGGACGTTCCGCCCGATCCGGGGTACAAGCGGGTTTCGCTCAGTATCATCGTCGAACCTGTCGACGATCTCTCCGACTACCGGTTCTTTCTCAAGAGCGGGTTTGACCTTAAGGAATACACATTAAAAAAAGGTGAAAAGGTGACGATGCCGTCGATGGGCGGCGGTGCGCTTTACCGAAACGGTAAATTGCTCGCCGTGCCGAAAGCCAGCCTTGCCGGCCTCGACGAAACGCCGTCTGGTGACCGGTTGAACCCGATGCAGAAGGCGATCGCCGACGGGACCGTGCCGGGCACGATCACCCTGATCGAGCATGCGTTTATTAGGGACGTGCGGGCGGCAGAGGCAAAAGACCTGAAAGATCCTGAATATCGCCTCGAAAAGGACGGTGAGAAGGGCATCAAGGCCGTTTTGGTATCAGGCGGGAAGGTTAAAAATATGACCGGCGGCACAACGGACCCGTACTATTCGACCGAGCCGAAGCCGCCGGCATTTTGGGCGACCGTCGCGGGCGGTTCGCTGCTCACGCTGGCAATGATATTCTTTGGCGTTTACGCTCTGCGGCGCACGAGGGCCGGTGCCGGCAATGTCGGATCATTAGCAAAATGAAGATCTTACGAGCTTTTACCATTTTCATCGTATTCCTTTCCGTTTCCGGCTTTACCGAATGTTACAAACCGGTGACCAATTCCGGTTTGCCCAAGAATATTCGCAAGATCGCGGTTCCGGCCTTTCAATTCGAAGCAAAGGGAATGCGTTACCGTGTCGAATCGCGTTTTACCGAGGCCGTCAGCCGCGAGATCATACGTCGCGGTAATGGCTTGCAGGTACAAGGGTCAAAAAAAGGTGCCGACGCCGTGGTCGAGGGCATGATCCGCGACTTTACATTCTCCGGCGTTCTGCTCGACCGCGAGGGACGTGCCCGCGTTTATGAGGTGACCATCGTGGGTGCTGTGACTATTCGCGATCTCAAGGACGATCGCATCCTTTACGACAATCAGAACTTTGTATTTCGCGACTCATTTGAGTTTTCTGAGGATCCGCGTTCGTTCTTTAACGAGGAAGACCCCGCCGTGGACCGTATGTCGCGGGCATTTGCCGAATCGGTCGTCTCAGCGATCATTAACGGTATCGGGGTCAGTGAAGAAAAACGGTAAGGCTGTATCCTTAACAAATGCCGGTAATAAAACGCGAAGAACTCAGGAACCAACTCAGGCGGCGGGAACTGGCACCGGTTTACCTGCTTTTTGGTTCTGAGACCTACCTTCGTGACAAGGCGGCCCGAACGATCGCGGATTTTGCCTTTACTGACGGCGACCTGCGGGATTTTAACGAAACTGAATTTAGCCTCAACGCTGACGGCAACCTCGAACGTGCGATCGCGGCGGCAAACCAGTTGCCGATGATGGCCGCCCGACGGGTTGTGCGTGTAACCGACGTTCGTGTTTCGGCGGGCGGACACCGCGACACGCTCCGCGAGGAACACGAGGCCCTGCTCACCAAATATTTTCGGGACCCTTCGCCTTCAACGATAATGGTCCTTATCGCCGACGAAATGAACGGCGTCAGAAAGATCGGCAAATTGCTGCGGGCCGAGACCACGGCGGTCGATTTCGAGCCGATGAACGACGGCGAGCTCACCAATTGGGCCCGCGATAAGTTCAAGGCCTCGGGAACGGAGATCGATGAGCGCGCACTCCGCCACCTGATCGCACTCGTCGGCAACGACGCCTCGAGGGTCGAAAACGAAGCTGCTAAACTGTCGACCGCCGCACTGCCGGAGCGTCGTGTGACGATGGAACTCATCGATCCGTTAGTGCCGAACTCACGCGAATTGACCAATTTTGAGCTGACTGACAATCTGGTCCGAAAGGACCGCACGCGGGCCCTGGCCGTATTGAAGAAAATACTTGATGACGGTGCCGAGCCGCTGATGATACTCGGGCTGATCTCTTATAACTACCGCCGGCTCGTTATGGCCAAGGACCTTATGATGCGTGGGGCCGACCGCGGTGAGGTGACCCGCGTACTGAATCTCAGGTACAGCGATCAGGAGGGTTTTTTGGCGGCCGCCAGACGCTCCGACATGGACCAACTCGCGCGCGTGCTCACACGGCTGGCTGAGACCGACCTGGCGATAAAGACCTCGATCGGCGGCAGCGGCCCGCAGGGCGCCAGAATGCAGCTCGAAGTGCTGGTGTGCGAGATCGCGGCAATGTGACGCCGATCAGATCGGCATCAGCCCGTTTGCCTTATTAAAATAGTTGTACAGCTCGTTGTAGTCGTTGATCGCCCGGTTTAGTATCATCGGCAGCTGCGGCAGGTCGTTGGTATTGACGACCAGATTCAGGTTGCGCAAAAACGCGTCGTGGGCGCTCATCGTGGCACCTGTGTCTTCGAGTGAGATCAGGTACAGCCGGCGCCGCTCCGACGAGTACATCGCGTTCGCTTTTTGCTGGATGATCGCCGCACCGCCGAGTTCGGGAGCAAAGTCCGGCGAGAATATCAGTATTTCGGTCTTGCCGTCCCGCAGCCGTTCGTTAGCCTGTGCGGGCGTCTGAGCGATATATACCTTGTAGCCGGCGTCCGCGAGTATCTTTGCCGTTTCGTCGAGCCGGGCACCGAGACAGAGCAGGATCCTGCGCGGTTTGGCTGACTCTTCAGTGTCCTTGTCGAGAGCTCCTTTTTCTGCGGCAAGTGCGCTCATTAGCGACTTAAGGGCCGAGTTGATCTGAAATCCGGATTCTTTGGCGGCAAATTCGGCTTTGCCGTCCGGCGAGGCCGGGGCTGGCTGGCTTGCCTGAAGTTGCTGTACTGTCGAGAGCCCCTTTCCCGTAGCGTCTTTCTGAACGCGCAGCATATTCTGACAACGCGGACAGCGGACGGTGAAGTTCCCGCTCGGTATTTTGGACTCGTCTAACTGTAATGAAACAGAGCAGTTATCGCAGCGTATAATCATATTTTCTCACCAACTATTCGATCATATTCAATACCGAGTCCGGATTTTCGACCGGCGGCGGCGGTATCGCCGGCTTGACCATCGGTATCTGCTGTCCCTGATTGATAAAATCCTCGGTCGATGACAACCCTCGCAACTGCAGCAGAAGGTTGTTCTGATTGGTCGCGAACGAAAGGCCGTCTTCCATTGAGATCTCGCCTCGCTCGATCATGCCCCGGATGACCGAATCAAAATCCTGCATCCCGTCGATCTCGCCGTCACGAATAGCGTCGAGCAGCGTCTTACCCTCGCTCTCGCCACGCTCAATGTACTCGCGGGTACGCGGGTTCGATTTGAGTATCTCAACGGCGGCGATGCGTCCCTTACCGTCCGCCCGCGGAATGAGGCGTTGCGAGACGATGTACCGAAATGTCTGAGCGAGCCGGGTACGGATAATACGTTCTTCGTTCTTGGGGTACAGGCCGACGATACGATCAATAGTTTTCGAAGCGTCGATCGTGTGCAGGGTCGATAAGACAAGGTGGCCGGTCTCAGCCGCCTCGAGTGCGATCTCGGCGGTCTCGAGATCCCGCATTTCGCCGACCAGGATGACTTTTGGCGCCTGACGTAAGGCTGCACGCAGTGCCGACGCAAAATCCTTGGTGTCGGCGCCGACCTCACGCTGATTGATGGTCGATTTTTTGTGATTATGCAAAAACTCGATCGGGTCCTCGATCGTCACGATGTGATACGCCTTGATCTCGTTAATGCGGTCGATGATCGCGGCCAGCGTCGAACTTTTTCCCGAACCGGTCGGGCCGGTCAGCAATACGATGCCATTACGGATCTCGGCAATGTCCTCGAGGGTTTTGGGCAGACGCAGCGATTCAAAGCTCGGTATCTGATGCGGAATGACGCGCATTACTATCGAGTAGGTATTTCGCTGCTGAAAGATGTTGACGCGAAAGCGGCACTTGCCTGGAATGGCGTAACTCAGGTCGGCGGTCCGATATTTTGAGAGTTGGTGGGCAGCGTCCGGATTATCGCGGATCAGCGACATCGCGATGGTTTCGGTCTGATACGTCGATAATTTACCCAGTCCGATTGGCGATGTCGGGTAAAGTACGCCGTTGATCTCGACCTGTGGTTTCTGCGATACCGAAAAATTGAGATCGCTGACGTTTTCTGAAACGAGCAGCATCTGCTCAATGATCGGTCCTATATCAAGCAAGCTCATTGTGTGGATCTACTCCCGGAAGTAATTCAAAAAGGCGGGTATTCGTTGGGAATGAAGTGCCTAGACGCCCTGTTCAGGACAGAGCGACACCTTTATTATCACCCATTGATGGTAAATAATGCAAGGCAATTTTTAATCCTGTTTAACGTACTTCGGAAGCAAGGCGGATCATGACGTCCATTCGCTCCTCGATCAGAGCGGCTTCGCCGATGATGGCACCGACCATGGCGGCCGAGTCCGCACCTGCATTCAAGACCGACAGCAGCGAATCGGCACTGATACCGCCGATCGCGGCTATCTTAACGCCGCCGGCCGCCTTGCGGATCGTTGACAATAGTTCGGTCCCGACGACCGGGTCGGGAGCCGATTTGGTTCTCGTGGCAAAAATTGGCCCGACGCCGATATAGTCGACCGGAAGTTCAATGGCGGCCAGAGCCTGTTCCAGCGAATGGGTCGAGAATCCGATGATCTTGTCCGGCCCGAGCAGCTTTCGGGCCTCGGCGGGCGGCAGGTCGTTCTGGCCGAGGTGGACACCGTCGGCACCGATCACCATCGCTACATCGACCCGGTCGTTGATGATCAGCTTGGCGCCGCCGTCCCTCGCGGCGGCGAGAGCGTCACGTGCGTCATCGATCCAGCGACCGGCACCATGGTCCTTTTCACGCAGCTGGATCAGGCGAGCACCGCCCCGCACAAGCCGCCGCACCTGTTCGGCATGCGGGATGCCGCTCAGTCCGGCGTCGGTGATCGGATAGATCTTCGGAAGTGTGAACGTCACGTTTGTCGGGCGGTCAAACGACCGCTTTCATCATCAAAAAGCAGTCTTCGCCGTTGTTATAGTACTTATTGATCCTCTGGGCGATCGTGTATCCCGCGTCATTGTACAGCCTCTGGGCCGCTTCATTTCCGACGCGGACCTCAAGGAGCAGTGTGCTGATGCCGCGTGCCCGGATCGCCTTCTCGATATGGGCGAGCAGCCGGGCCGCAATGCCGCGGCGGCGGTGTTCAGGAGCCACGCCGATCGTCGTCAGGTGGGCCGCACCGTTCTCGTTTATCATGACGACCGCAAACCCTACCATCTCGCCGGTATCGGAACAAACGCGGTAGCTGAGCGTTCGCGGTTCGTTGAGTAGATACTCAAACGTGTGTTTTGTATAGTTGTCGCCGTTTCTGAAACACCGGATATTCAGCCTAAGCACTTCGGTCAAATGGTCCGGGGTCATCGGCCCGATCGAATATTCCGATGGTGGTGCCGGCACAATGATCTCCGGTTCCGCCGGCATCGCCGGCCTCAGAAAGTTACGAATCGAATCCAGAACCGCCATTTTCGAGCTAAATGATAAACATACAATCGCCGTAGCTGTAGAATCTGTACCCTGCATCAACAGCGTGGCGATAGGCGTCCATTATAAGTTTATGGCCTCCAAATGTTGAAGTCAGGATCAGCAGCGAACTCTGCGGCAGATGAAAATTGGTCAATAGAGCATCGACCGCCCTGAACTCATATCCCGGCGTGATGGTCAAATTGGCCTCGGTCCGAACGGCCTCGAATCGCCCGTTGGCTGCGAAGTTTGACTCGAGCGCCCGGGTGGTCGTGGTGCCGACGGCTACGATGCGTTGGCCGCGGCTCTTGGCGTTTTGCAGCATTTCGGCTGTGACGGCGTCGATCTCGTATCTTTCGGGCAGGACCCGATGATCGGATAGTTCCTCGGCACGCACCGGCTGAAATGTTCCATAACCGACGTGAAGCGTGATCTCGGCGATCTGTGCTCCGCGCGACCTGACCGCTTGAAGGATCACGGGCGTGAAGTGGAGCCCGGCCGTCGGGGCGGCGATCGAACCGCGATATTTGGCGTACACCGTCTGGTAGCGTTCGCGGTCAGATCCCGGTGCGGCATCGTTGCGGCGAATATAAGGCGGCAGCGGTGTTTTGCCGTATCGGTCGATCAGTTCGTTTAGCTCCGAGTCCGTCTCAAAGGCGATACGCACTTTGCCGTCCTCGAGCTTTTCTTCGACAACGCCGGAAAATCCTTCGCCGAAAATGATCCTCTTGCCCGGTTTCAGCCGCTTACCGGGCCGGGCGAGAGCGACCCAGATATTCGGTCCGGCCTCATTGATCAGAAATACTTCGATCGCCGCACCGGTCTCGGAGCGTCCAAGCTGCCTAGCCGGAAACACCCGGGTATTGTTGACGACCAATAGGTCATCGGGCCCGAGCTGCAATGGAAACCGGGAAAACGAGCTATCCGAATGAAGGCCAGTTTTGCGGTCGACGATCAGCATTCTCGATGCTTCGCGGCGGTCGGCCGGGTGTTGTGCAATGAGTGATTCCGGGAGTTCGAAGTCAAGATCGGAAAGCTGCATCGTAGATCGGATCGAGGCATGTCTGAAATTTTGTTGTAACAGACCTTTGATTCTAATATAATCAGAATGTTTGCTAACTACAACAAGTGTAATTGTTTGCATCCGGAATGGCGGCTGCAGCCATCTCTATATTGCGCGGATTTGCCGAGCGGCAATTTGACCGCTTTCGGGCTTTCCAACAGGAGTTATTTCTGAGAGGACAAATGATATGAAGAAAAATTTACTTAGATCACTTATCTTGGGTGCGTTTATCGGTGCCGCGGCGATGATCCTGCCGTCGGACACCAATGCCCAAGGTCAATTGCGTTATCAAAATCGTTATTCAAAGGCTGACGTCAGCCGCATTATCTCTAAGCTCGAGAATAGCAGCGACACGTTTCGGCGTGATTTCGACCGCGCTATGGACAATAGCAGCCTGAACGGTACGAACGCAGAGGATCGCTACAACAATAATGTTCGCGATTACGAAAATGCGCTTGACCGGCTGCGTCGCGAATTTGATCGCAACAATTCGTGGTGGGAGACCCGCAATGATGTTTCAAACGTCATTCGCGAAGCTCAGACCGTGAATAACATGATGAACAGCATTTCGTTCCGCCGTAATCTTGAGCGGCAGTGGAACAACATGCGTAACGACATCAACACTCTTGCTGACACTTTCGATCTGCCCGGCCTCAATGGCGGCGGCTGGAATGGCGGCGGCAATTGGGGCGGTGGCAACAACGGCGGTTGGGGCGGCAACGTCAGCAATCCGCCGAGCTGGGCTGAAGGAACATTTTACGGCACGGCGCCGGACGGTTCGCAGATCACCCTGACGATCGATCGCGGCGGTTATGTCACCGCGGTGATCGGCGGCAATACGAGCCGCGGAACCTACTATCGCGGCTCGCTGTACATCGGCGGTGCAAGCTCGGTCGTCACTAAATGGGGCAACGGCATCCGCACGACCCGAACTGACAATCGCGAGGTCATTAATTACTCACGCAACGGCTGGGGTAATGGCGGCGGCGGCAATTGGGGCGGCGGTTCACGTCCGTCGAGCTGGGCTATCGGTTCGTTCAGTGCCCGCAACCCGACAAATGGCGGAATGATCTATCTGACGATCACCCAGGATGGACAGGTCACCGTTAATATGGACGGCAATATGTCGTACGGCACCATGAACGGAAATACGCTGACGTTAAATGGCGTCTCGTCGACCGTCACGAGAAACGGCAACGGCATCCGCACCACTCGCAACGATAACGGCGAGCGGATCACCTATCGCCGGAACTAGGCGGTAGATCACCGGACACGAAAAAGCGGCCCTGATCACCTATAAGGATCAGGGCCGCTTAATATTTTGGTACCGGAGGTCGGAGTCGAACCGACATGAGGGTGAACCTCGTCAGATTTTGAGTCTGGTGCGTATACCAATTTCGCCACTCCGGCAGCGAACTTTAGATAATACGGCGCAAGTCGCTGAAGGTCAAGACCCGGCCCGGCCCCGCAACCGACCCAGACGGCCTTTCAACCCCTCGCTTGCTCCAATATCCGCTGTATTTGAGCCGCGTGCCGTGCCTGATGGCCGCCCAGCAGGACGAGCCACTCTGACGCTGACAGGTCGCCGAAGAATGGGTGCGGAAACTTATGTGTGACCGAATCGACACTCTCGAACAACGGCCGCAGTTCGTCCAGCGAACCAGCGACCTCATCGATGATCGCCAGCGAATCGGCAACCGTCCGGCTGCCCGACGGGTGGACAATTTCCGGGGCTTCGACCTTTATGCCGGCGATCTCGGCAGATTTATTCATAAAGGCATCGCTCAGTGTGATCTCACCGTTTGCGGTCAGCCCGTCGGCCTGAGCTTTGGACAAGAGCCGCGAGCATATTTTGGCCATACCGCCGTTTACCAGTGCAACATGTTCCGCGATCTCCGCGATCGTCCACGACGAGTCTTTCTCAGACGCCGCCGCTTCATTGTCGGATATATCGGCCAGAATATTGCGAAAGCTGTTTCGAACGTGGTCATTGGCCGCATAAACGTCGGCGATCGAATTAAATTGCATATTATTGCTGCCTGTTTGCCGCGGCCTGTGCCGAAAGTGCCAGCCGGTGCCAGCGCGAAAAACTGGTCACGTTGTCAGCCTCGTTCTTCATTCGGCGAATGTACGCGGTCTTGAGATAGAGCAGGTTATCCGCCGGCCATTCGAGCTCGATTATCGGGTTGTACGAAACGAGCAGCTTTTCATCCGGAAGAGTTGTTAAGGGTTGGTCCGGAGCGGGCGTGGCCGTCGGAGCCGCGTTGGCGTCGGACGTCGTGTTTGCCGCCTGGCCGACACGCTGCTGTTCGCGGTCATATGCCTGGGACGAGATCAGCAGCTGATTTCTCAGCGGGATCGCCGCTTGTGTCGGAGCAGTACCACCGGCGTCATAAATGCGAACCTGAGTGTCGAATGAGATAGCGATCTTTCCCGAATCGGGCGACCAAACGGGTCGGACCGCCGTCAGATTGTCATCCAGCCGCCGCTCGCGGCCGTTTTTCTCAATTACGCGCAGCCGCCCCTGCGGGATGAGCATCTCGCCCTTTCCCTCAGCGATGATCTCGAGGTACCGCCAGTCTCGTTTTGTCGCCGCGAGAGCGGCGAGCATCGAGCTGTCCGGCGACCAAACGTAGTAGAAATAGATCAGCCCTTCGTTTTGAGTGATCGGTTTCAGGTTTGAACCTTCAGAATCGCAGATGTATATCTGCTCGGTGCGAAACGTCAGCACGCCGGTCGGCGACGCGGGCGTCGGGGCAGGTGTCGCGGTCGGTACGGGCGTTGCTTCCGGGTCCGGATTGGCGGCGGTAGCGCCGGGCGACGGCACCTCGGCGTTGGGGTCGAGCGGGAGCGGGCCGACCGCCCTCAGCATTGCGACGAATGCGACCGAAGTCGAGTCCGGCGACCAGACGATCGTGTCGGGGAAATGCACGGCCATCGTATCAGGCGTGACCTTTTTGAGCAGTTTGCCGTCGGCCGAATACATATCCAGCCTGACCTCCGACATCTGATCCATCACGTTACGATAAACGGCCAAAATGCGCTTTTTGTCGGGTGACGTAATGGTTCGATCGAGCTGTTCCTGGGTACGGGTCGCATCAAAGTCGGCCTGGACCGCGGCGTTCTTCTCCTCGACCGTCTGTCCTGAGGCCGCGGCGGCAGGTGCCGGCACGTCCGCTTCGTAGCGATAGTTGAGCCGGACGGCGGGTATCTCACGCATTGACGGTGCCGCGGGTTCTGCGTTCTTGAACAGATCGCGTTGGCAAGCCGCCGCTGACAGAGCGACGACGATGACCGCGATCAATTTGACTTGAGATAGACGCATCTTATTTGAGCTCGGCATTCAGGTAGTCACGGTAGAGCTTTCGGTGCACATCGGTCGGTTCGTCGACCGAATCAAAGCTATATTCCCGCCGCATATTGCCGCCGAGCGTAAAGTTGATATCGCGGAGCCTATCAAAGCGGAACAACGTCAGTTTGACGACGTCGCCCGGCTTTTTGTCGCCAATATAGCTCTGCATAAAGTTTTGGCTCGCCCGATAGCCGTCAACCGCGACCAGTTGATCGCCGGTATTGAGGCCCTGTTCGAACGCCGGCGTTCCGGCCGGTACCGTGCGGATCGTGAGGCGGGCTGATTCCTCGGCCATATCGGCACCGATGTATGCGCGTCCGGTGTTATTTTGCCGAACCGTCATCTTCAGCCCGATGCCGTTAACGATCGAGTTGTAGTCGATCTCTTCGGTGCCGCGAACATACTTTGCAAAAAAATCGTCAAGGCTCTTACCGGCCATCATTTCGGCCGTTTTCTGAAAGTCCGCCGGCGTATAATTGCGTCCCTTCTTAAAGAACTCGACGTAGAGGTACCGCATCACGTCATCGAGCGATTTGGCTCCGGCTGACGACGATCGGATCTCGATGTCGAGCATCATATTTACGATCTCGCCCTTATCGTAATACGAGATCTGATTGTTGATCGCGTTTTCGTCCGGACGATAGTACTTGATCCAGGCGTCAAAGCTCGAATCCTCAAGGCTTTGTTCAAAGCGTCCCGGCCTCTCCTGCAGCTGTTGAATGCCGGACGAGCGCCCGCCGAGAAAGTCGTTTTCGGTTATAAGTCCGGCACGCCGGAGTAAGAGGTTCGAGTAATACTCGGTACCGCCCTCGGCGACCCACAGCAGCTTGGTATAGTTCTCGTTCTCATAATCGAACGGGCCGAGCGCGTCAGGACGAATGCGCTTTACATTGAACGCGTGAAAATACTCGTGTGCGACCAGGCCCAAAAAGCCGTCATATCGGGCCTTGGGCTTAAAGCCGAAACGGTTGAACTGCAACGCGGTCGAATTGAGGTGCTCGAGGCCGCCGCCGCCGCGAAGATTGAGGATGAACGTGTAGTCGTCGTAGGGCAGTTCACCGAATATCTTGTATGCCTCCTCGACGATCTTGGCCGTGTCGGCCGCCATCTTCTTGAGGTCGTAATTTCCCTCACCGGTTACGACATAGCGGTGCGGTTTGCCCTGAACTGTAAAATTGATCTCCTTAAAATTGCTGACCTCGAACGGCGAATCGTACAGAATGTCAAAATTCTCGGCTCGAAACGTATTGTCGCGGCCCGCGACGCGCGGCAGTCCGGTCGCGACCTTCCAGTCGCCGTGCGGCATTACGGTCACGGTCGACGGGGCTTTGAGCTGGTCCTTTACAAAGAAAAGCAGGGCCGAATTGTTCCAAAACGCGTGTTCGTCATTGAGTTCATTGGTGCGGACGGTCAATTCGTTAGCGTAAACGCGATATTTCGCAACGACCTCTTTGCTGCCCTTGGTCTCAACCTGCCATGTATTCTTGTTGATCTTTTTCCAGCCCAGAGCGGAACCGGCGGCGTTCATCGATTCAAAATCCTGCACATGGCGGGCATATTCGCGAACGAGGTAGCTGCCGGGTGTCCAGACGGGCATCTTTAGCTCGAGCATCTCGGGCATTTGCTGCCATTTCACCGACATCTCGACCTCGAGATAGTGTGTCGACGGCTGTGACATCGAGACCTTATAGGCGATCTCAGGCAATGTCGGTTTGGCCTCGGCGGCCGGAGCCGGCTGTTTGGGCCGCTTTTTTTGCGCAGGCGATGTCTGGTACATAGAAAAGATCACGGCAGCGATCAACAGTAGTATAGCTTTTGAGGTGCGTATTTTTTGCATTACTTTGGCAATATCGTGCAAGATGATAAGGTTGATTTTCTTGTTATCTTACAATAAATTCGGCATTCAAGCAGTTTAGGTTTTAAGTTTCGACAGCACAATGGACCAGCAGCCATCAAACGACATCGGCACGAAAGCGAATAGCGACAAATTCTTCACAACGCCGCTGGTGATCATATTCATCACGATCTTTATCGACCTGATCGGCTTCGGGATGGTCATCCCGATCCTTCCGTATTATGCCGAGACCGCTCCGTTCAACGCCACGCCGTTCGAGATCGGAATGCTGTTCTCGGTTTACTCATGGATGCAGTTCTTTTTCTCGCCCGTACTCGGCCGGCTCTCAGATAGATACGGCCGTCGGCCGATATTGTTCATGAGTTTGATGGGGTCCGCCGTTGGTTACTTTGTTCTCGGTATCGCCGGAACGCTGGCGATGGTCTTCATCGGACGCATCCTCGGCGGTATCACCGGCGGCAGCATATCGACCGCCCAGGCCTATATCGCCGACGTCACATCCAAAGAGAACCGAGCCAAGGGAATGGGGCTTTTTGGTGCGGCGTTCGGGCTCGGGTTTATCCTTGGCCCGGCGATCGCCGGTATCCTGAGCAAGTACGGAGTGCAGGTGCCGTTCTATTTTGCGGCTGCTCTGTCGCTCATCAATGCGATCGCACTTTTGTTCATACTGCCCGAGTCGGTCAAATTCGGGGCCGTGCCTGAGATCAAAGAAAAGCGAAATCGTTTCGTGGATATCATCGAGTCGTTCGGCGAGCCCAAATTCGGGCTGATCAACCTTATCTATTTTCTGCTCGTCACGGCGTTTTCGATAATGACGTATGCATTCGTGCTCTTTACGATGTACCGCTTTCAATTCAACGCCGAGCAGAACGGATACCTTTTTGCGTATGTGGGTATCGTGTCGATCATCGGCCAGGGATTTTTGTTCGGGCGATTAGTAAAACAGGTCGGTGAATCGCGTCTGGTGGCGATCGGATGTGTCGTAATGGCCGTCAGCCTGATCACGTTTCCCTTTATCGGCCCGCAGTCCGGCGGGCTTGCGTTCCTGTTGATCGCCACATCTTTCCTGTCGTTCGGCAACGCGATGGCCTCGCCGTCGCTGACGAGCCTTGCGTCAAAGATCTCCGCTGAAAATGAGCAAGGGCGGGCCCTGGGGATACTCCAGTCGGGCGCCAGCCTCGCTCGTGCGATAGGCCCGACGATCGGCGGCGTGCTGCTCAACAACTCGCTCAACCGCATCGACAACTCTACGGTAATCCGAACATTCGGCACCGCGTCGGCGATCATGTTCGTCGCGTTTATTGCGGCACTTTATTTTAGTAGGTTTATGCGGTCACAGCCGGCTGTCTAACTGACGGCTCGCTGTTCGTTGACCCGTGAGATCGGAAAGACGAGTTTGAAGGTCGTTCCCTGCCGGTTCTCGCTTCTCACCTCGATAGTGCCGGCGTGTTCCTGCACGATCCCGTACGAAACCGCCAGACCGAGGCCGGTCCCGTTACCGACGCCCTTGGTAGTAAAGAAGGGGTCGAATACCTTTTTCAGGTTTTCCTCAGGAATGCCTTCGCCCGTATCGGCTACCTCGACAATAACGCAGTCCTGATCATCAACGAATGTCCGGAGTGTGATGGTGCCGCCGGCGCCGTTCATCGCGTCGCGGGCGTTGAGGATCAGATTGGTGAAAACCTGTTGGAGCTTGCCGCCGCTACCGTTGATCGCCGGGAGCGGTTCGGCGTAGTCCTTGACCACCTCGACACTTGTCTTGCGAAGCTGCGGTTCAAGCAGCTGAAGCGTGTCATTCAGGAGCTTATTGAGCTGAATATCGGTAAACTCGGTCGTGCTGCCGGCTCTGGAAAAATTGAGCAGATTGCCGACGATGTTTGAGGCGCGGTCGGTCTGACGCTGCATCTTTTGCAGCAGAGCATGTTTCGGGTCGGTCTCGGGGATCATTCCGAGCAGCATCTGCGTATAGCTCGACACGCCCGTCAGCGGAGTATTTACCTCGTGGGCCACGCCCGCCGCAAGCAGGCCGATACTTGAGAGTTTTTCGCTTTGCTGCAGCGTTTCTTCGAGCTTGACCCTCGAAGAGACGTTTTCGAGCACGATGATCGCCCCCGTCTGCTGGTTGGAGACCGAACGCAGCGGGGCGACCGCGACATTGAGTATCAACGAGCGGCCGGCGGCGTCATAGGTATGCAGCTTGTAGGCATTACGGATCTCAGTCAGGTGCCATCGCGACTTGCCAAGGATCGCTTCGAGATTGAGGGCGAAACTGCTGTCGAAAATGTCCTCGACAGCACGACCGACGACCTCCTCGCGGTCGCGGCCGATCATTTCTTCAAACGTCGAATTACAGCGGATAATCCGTCCGCTTTCGTCAACCGCCAAAAGTCCGACATTGACCGACTCGACGATCGACTCGTTAAATTCCTTCAAAAGTGCGAGTTCTTCGGCGTGCTTGTGCTGCTCTTCGTAAAGGCGGCTGTTATCGACGGCCACGGCGATATAGCCGGAAACGGTTCTGAGGATCTCGAGGTCCTCGGACGAGAGCAGCGAACCGTCGCTTGCCCGGCCGAGGCCGATGACGGCGACCATTTTGCCGCGGGCTACGCACGGTACGAAGTAGTGCAGCTCCTGCCTCACGATCAGAGCGGCGTGCCCGTTGCCGTTGATGCTCTCATTATCGATCTCCTGCGGATCGAGTTCATCGGCACGGACGATGCCTTTGCCCGCCGATTTTTTACGTATCATCGTCCGAAAATCGGCCGGGATCCGGTACTCTTCGCTGAGGCCGACGGCCTTGGCCAGACGGTAGTGCGAATCGGCAGTTTCGTCTTCGAGAAAAACGGCGACCTTTTGTACGTCCAAAACCTGTTTCAGCCTTTCGATCAGTGCCTCAAGCAAAGGGTCGAGTGCCGTCGTCGCGGAAAGCGTCTTGCCGAAATCGAGCAGGCCTTGCCGCAGGTCGTATCGCTCACCGTAAAAGAATCGGTCCGCGCGTTCCTGCAGGAATTTCTTCAGAGGTTCGCTGACGAGCACGATGGCGCCCATTGCGATTATCGCGATCAGGGCACGCAGCGTGATCTCGGTCGTCGAGAGGTTGTTGCCGACCGCCAGGAACACGAGCCCAAGTGCGACCGCACCGATCATCATCGCGATCGCGACCGTCGTCAGGGCATATACCAAAGCCCGACGGACAACGACATCGACGTCCATCAGACGGTACCGGACGACCGAGTGGCCAAAGCTGAGCGGGATCAGAGCCAGCGGCAGAGTGGTCAAACCGGTCGCAAAATTATCGTCAGCGATCTGTACGCCGAAACGTGATACCAGTTGGACCGCAATTATCGGAATGACGGCCGCGACGGTTCCCCACATCGCCCATTTCAGCCGCTGCCGAACGACGATCTGATCGTTCTTAAAGAACCGCCAGATCAAAAATCCGGCGCCGATCGCGACACCGCCGATAAAGTGGAACAGCAAAAAGCGGTAGGCGTTACCAAACAGGTTCAGGCTGTCCGTCACCTTTGCCATCGCCTCGGCGATCGATGTTTGCGGGAACAAGGCCGGCACCAGTGAAAATACGAACAGCACCGCCGAAACCACTGTCGCCGGGACGTAAAGTGCGTATGTTTTCCAGCGTTGGTCGTCGAAGACCGTGCTTCGTACCGGATACCGGATACAGAAATGCAGGAACAGCGGCACAAATAGCGCGAACGCCAGGTCATCGAGCAGTCCCACGCCGAGGTCGAGGTCCTGGCCCGTGCCGATCGGCCGGTAAACATGAAAGACAAATGCCGCTAAACAGACCGTCGCGAAATGCAGGACGAAAGGCGATTGGCTGCCCTGTTTGAAAAGTACAAAGACACCGACTCCGAGCCAAAACACGCCGACGATCGACAAGAAGATGATCGACGGTGTCCAACGCGGTACCGCGTCGATGTGCCGCAGGTCGGCGAAGTAAAAGCTGTCGGCCGGAGCATATGAGGGCTTTTGATAAAAGTACGTAAGGTTGCCGTCGACACCGGCCGCGTCGAGGTACATCTGGACATCGGCAACGGATGTGATCTCGTCCGTATTGTCATCAGCGTCAAGCCCGATACCGATCAGCCTGTCACCGACGGCGATACCTGCCCGTGAACCGGCGAGGTCGGGCTTTACCGCCTGAGCGTAGATACCGCCGTCACGATAGACCCACGTCACGCCGTCGGTCGGCGGCAGCTTCTGAAAACCGCGTTGGGACAGATTCAGCAGTCCGCCGGCCACCAGCAGCACCGCCGATAGCAGCCATACCAGGCTCCAGCTTGTAAGGACTTTTCCCTTCATCTACCAACGACTACCAACGACAAACTTCACCAACAGTGTTTCAACGCAATCCTTGTTCCACTCAGAGAGTGTCAACTGATGCCCGATAAAACCGCGAAAGTACCAAATTACAACGGTTTTCCGGCAATATCGGCCGGGATCGCCAAAAAGCGCAATCTACAGTTTTTTGCTCAACTATCCAAGATTTTGGACAAGCAAAAAGCCAGTAGAAAATGAAATGTTCGCCCGGAAACCTAATAACCGAAGCGAACCGCTCATCCCCTCGCTGGCTCTAAACCTAAAATCTGACCAATATACCGCCGCGGAGCATCCGGCGTTGGCTATTGATCTTCAGCGACCCGAGGTCGCTGGATACACTGTTTTGAAGGTCGAACAGATTACGGGCGTCAACGATCGCCTCGGCCCGGAACGGCAGTCCGAGATTCGGCAGATTTTGCGTGACCATTACGCTCAAGCCCGGATCGTAAATTGCCAATTGGCCCTTGAACGGGTCAATTGCGAAAACAGTGGCTTGCGAGGAGAGACGATACACGGTCTTCAGGCTCGTACCGGTTTTGAGGTCGGCGGCAACCTGGCCGAAAAACGACTGGAAGATCGCATTTTGAAAGATCTCTGACGGATCGCCTATTCCGTCCGGCGACAAACGCTGTCCGCTACCGATCGAATATCCGACCGCCGTGCTTAGAATTCCGGTCAATCGCCGGTTGTAAACCAAACGCACGCCCTGCGAACGGCCCTGCTGATCTGCGACGATGCCGGCAAATGATTGATTGCCGAGCGTATCGAACGAAACGCTGTTGAGGCCTACGCCGCGTCCGAATGTCGTATCGACAAATGCGTTCGCCTCGATCGACGACCGGTTGTCCAGCACGCGTTCGACGCCGAATTCGAGACGGCTGCTGCGGTTCATACGCGGCTTGCCGCTTTCGACGACCAGGTCGTCAACAGACACCGGATCGCGGAAGATGACCGCGGCACCCTCGAGCTCGACCGCCCGGGCCCATGTCCGGTCCTCGGTCTGGGTCGTAAACGCGGTGCGTACGCGGGTCTTAGGGTTTACATCGAACTGCAGTCCCAATCGCGGCGAAAGTGAGACATCGTCACCGGCACCGACAAAACGTGAGTAATCTAGCCCGAAGACAAGGATGACGCCCTCGCGCACCTTCCACTCGTCGAGGGCCTGTATCGAGACCTGACTCAGCTGTTTGCCTGATCCGGCGGTGACAAAACTGCCCAGATTTGTGAATGATCCGTTGAGTCGGACCTGATGGTCGGGGTTCGGCCTGAACTTGAACTCGGTCTCGACCCTTAGCGGGGCGGCCTTTCCGGCACCCAACTGGCCGGCGACGACCAGCTCAGCTGCGTCATTGACCGGGACGAGCGTGGCAAAATTGACCCCGCCGAAAGCCCCGCGACGCGACTCGCCGAAATAGCTTTCGACGACACCGCTTGGACGCCGCCGCCCGACGGAACGTTCGTCGTCGGCCGATTCAGCCTCGGCAGCCGCGTTTTCGTCAACGGGTGCGTCACCCTCGGCGTTCTGATAGATCGAACGCTGGCTCTGTGCGGCACGGATCCGCCATTTCGAACTGTTGCGGTCGAGGCGCTTTTCGGGCAGTGTGTTGCCGCCGCCCGAACGCTCAAGCCTGAATCCGTAAACAGTATCCGAGGCCCGCGCAACCTGCACATCCGAGAGCGTTACCGGATTAAATCCCTGTGCGACGGCCAGAACGGTGTATGTGCCGGGCATTATCTTCGCCAGAAAACTGCCGTCCGAGGTCGATCTGACCTGTTTCAGCAGCTTTGACGTTCCGAGCCGGAAGATCGCAACGGTAGCGTCCGCGATCGGCGATCCGCCGTTGTCGCGAACTACTCCGCGGATTACACCCAGATTGCTTGACGCCTGAAGGCTCTCGACCTCGACCGACGCGCTAACGCTCGCCGTATTCGCAATAAATGCGAGCGCGGCGACAGACGCAGCTGTTAAGATCGATCTGAGTTTTCCTGTAAAGCCCATAACGAAAGCTATTTCAAGCAATTCAGGTATTTTGTTCGCAAAACGCAACCGTGTCAAGCATTCAGACTGTTAGCCCAAGACCCTTAAGATGCTCTTTGCCTTGACAAAGTTTGCTCGTAGGCTAGAATAAAAAGGTGCTTGAGAGGCACCAACGGAGACGTGGCTGAGCGGCTGAAAGCGGCGGTTTGCTAAATCGTTGTAGTCTTAAAAACTACCACAGGTTCGAATCCTGTCGTCTCCGCCATTATTTTTCGAAAGCTACCAAAGACGCTATTTGGTAGCTTTTCCTGTTTTTAACTATCACTTTGCGTTCTCAGCATCTTTGCGTGAAACTATTTCGTTATGACTGTACGCGTTAGATTTGCCCCGAGCCCGACCGGCTATCTTCATATCGGATCCGCCAGGACTGCACTATTCAACTACCTCTACGCACGTCACGTCGGCGGAAAGTTCCTGCTAAGGATCGAGGATACAGACCTGGCCCGTTCGACTGAGGAATCGACCCGGTCGATACTCGACGGCCTTGCCTGGCTCGAACTCAGCCACGACGAGGACATCGTGTTTCAATCCGACAACGCCGACAAGCACCGCGAAACCGCCCGCCGTTTACTGGCCGAAGGTAAAGCGTACCGCGATTTCACGGTGCGTGAGGCTCCGTCCGACGCTAACGTAAAGGACGCGATCAAGGACCGTGCTCGTGCCGCACAGGGCGAAAAAAACATGCGGGACAACCCGTTTCGTGACCTTTCAGAGGCAGAATCCGAGGCTCGTGCGGCCGCCGGCGAACCGTTCGCCATCAGGCTCAAGGTGCCGATGCACGGCCGAACGGCCTTTGACGACGCGGTTTATGGCATTCAGGAACGAAATTATGATGATACAGAGGATCTCGTGTTGCTCCGCTCGGACGGCCATCCGCTATACAATCTGGCGGTGGTCTGCGACGACATCGAGATGCAGATCACGCACGTCATTCGCGGACAGGATCACCTGACCAATACGCACAAACAGGTGCTTATTTATGAGGCACTGGGCGTGACCCCGCCGACATTTGCCCATCTGCCGCTAATTATGGCACCGAACAAGGGCAAGCTTTCAAAACGCAAGCACGGCGAGGTCGTATCGATGACCACCTACCGCGATGCCGGATTTTTGGCTGCCGCCTTCAGAAACTTCCTCGCACTGCTCGGATGGTCGGCCGGCGAAGAGCAGGAGATCTATTCGCTCGACGAACTGATCGCAAAATTCTCGCTCGAAGGCATTCACCGCTCCAACGCCGTCTTTAACTTTCACGAGAGCGACCCGCGAAAATGGACCGACGACAAGGCGATATGGATGAATGCCGAATACATCCGCACGATGCCGTTCGAAGATCTTCTGCCGTTCATCAAACCGGAGCTAAAGGCCGCAAAACTCTGGCGGGACGAATACGATGACGACGAAAGGGAATGGTTCGAGAGCACTGTCAATCTTATCCGTCAGCGCTTTTTCACGCTGAAAGACTTCTCAAATCAGGGCCGTGCTTATTTCAGCGAGGACTTTGATTTTGACCCCGCGGCGATCGAAAAGAACCTGTCGAAATATCCGGATCTGAAAATGTGGCTGCCGGAGCTTGCAGAGCGTTTCGAAGCCGAATTCGATACGCTGCCTTACACCGAAGAGAACATCGAGACCGTCGTCAAAGCCTTTACGGAAGAAAAGGGCACAAAACTCGGCGTCATTATGAACGGAGCCCGCACATTGCTCACCGGCGTCGCAGTCGGTCCGTCGATGCTGTCGGTCTTCGAGACCATCGGGCTTGAAAGGACTATACTAAGACTGAGAAGTCAGATTGCGTGGAACGCCTAGTCCGCGCTAAATGGGAACTTTGAAACTTACGCCCGAAACGGAGGATTTATGAAAGGATTCAAGGCCAATATTGAGAAAGACACGGTTAAGAACAGGAATTTTCGGAAAGTTCTATACACGTCCGCACACTGCCAATTAGTTTTGATGAGCCTCAAGCCGAAAGAGGAGATCGGGCTCGAGACACATCCGGACAACGATCAGTTCTTCAGATTTGAGGCCGGCCGCGGCC
This sequence comes from uncultured Chloracidobacterium sp., assembly GCA_937941715.1. GTDB lineage: Bacteria > Acidobacteriota > Blastocatellia > Pyrinomonadales > Pyrinomonadaceae > OLB17. The sequence continues at coordinate 31,396 of CALDGX010000103.1, forward strand.
GTGTCGAGATCGACGGCAACAAGTATGTCGTCAAGGACGGCGATGCGGTCGTCATTCCGGCCGGTGCCAAGCACAACGTCATCAATACCTCGGCGACGGACGAGCTTAAGATGTACACGATATATTCGCCGCCGCACCACAAGGACCAGATCGTCCGAAAGACAAAGGCCGAGGCCGAAGCGAACGAAGAGGATTTTGACGGCAAGACGACCGAGAAGCTCAAGAAAAAGAAATAGCCCGGAACACCCGACAATTTTCGAAATATCTCTCATCGATCTGCATGATTCGCGGCCGGCTTGCGTTCTAAAGACTGTGAAGCGAAAGATATGTCCATTATCGGCCGGCCGAGTATTACTGACCTTATGTTTCGCCGCGCTCATGGCGATAACTGTTTCGGCCCAGCCCGACGTCGAACAAAAGCGGGCCGCAGGCAAAGCCGCGTTTGACGACGCGATCAAGCTCCGTCAGGAAAACACCCTCAAGTCGTACCGGTCCGCACTCGAAAAATTCGAACTCTCGGTCCGCCTTTATCAGGAGATCGGCGACAAGGGCAACGCCGGCAGTTCGCTGCTCGGCGTCGGCCTCATACAAAATCTGCTCTTCGAAAATGACGCGGCCCTCGCCAACTACCGACAGGCCCTGGCTATTTTTCGCGAGATCGGCCATAAGGAACTCGAGGCGCGGGCTCTCAACAACATCGGCCGCCTTTACGATGAGATCGGCGAAAAGCAAAAAGCTCTTGACCATCATTTCCAGGCACTGCCGCTGAGGTTGATCACCGGCGATAAGTACGGTGAGGCAAACTCCCTGAACAGCATCGGCTCGGTGTATGCCGATCTCGGAGAACGCCGAAAGGCGATAGAACATTTTGAAAGGGCCCTTAAGATCCAGACCGAGACCGACGACAAGCGAGCACAGGCGATCACGCTCTCAAACTTAGGACGGCTCTACGACGAACTTGGTGAGTCCGGCCGCGCTTTACAACTGCTCGAACGTTCGCTTGAACTCAGGCGTACGGTCGGCGACAAGAACGGCGAGGCGACAAGTCTCAATAACATCGGCATCGTGCTTGCCGGCAAGGGCGACTACGTCGGCGCGATCGAACGCTATCAACGGTCACTCGCGATCTTGACCGAGCTTGGCTTTGAAAACCGAAAAGCCGGCGTTTTGAACAATCTCGGTGATGCGTATATCGGATCCGGCGATCCGGCCAGGGCGCTTCCCTACAATCGTCAGGCTTTGCCGCTCTATCAGGCCATGGGCGACAAGTCCGGCGAGGCGACTACGCTGAATAATATCGGTTACGCCAACGCCCGACTTAACGGACCGGCGGCCGGCCTCGATGACCTGCAAACCGCGCTTGTCATTGCCCGCTCGGTCCGTGCCAAGGGGCTCGAGGCAACGGTGCTCGGCAATCTCATGCGGACCTCGTATCAGGCCGGACGGGCTCAGGTCGCGGTCATTTTCGGCAAACAATGCGTCGATGCCTATCAGGACTTAAGGCGCGAGATCGTCGGCCTTGACGCCCGACAACAGCGAACGTATCTTGCCAAGATCGCCGGCGAGTACCGTTTCCTGGCCGATATCCTTATCGAAATGGGCCGTTTTGCCGAAGCCGAGCGTATCCTGCAGATGCTTAAGGAAGAGGAATACGCGGGCTTTGTCAGGCGTGACGCCGACGAGATCAAAACCCTGGATAAACGGGCGATCCTGACCGAACGCGAACAGCTCCTGATCGAACGTTACGCGAAACTCGCGGGCCGGGCCGCTGAGATCGGCGAGCAGTTTCGAAAGCTCGACGAACGCAAACGCCGACTTTCCCGACTGGATCAAAAGCTCGCTCCCGCCGAGGAATCACAGTACCAGCAGCTGGCGGCCCAGGTCGCGGACGTCAACGCGGCTTTTAAGCTGTTCCTGGACAAGGAGCTGGTCAAGGAACTCGGCTCGCCGGCCATCCGAAAGGTCAACATTGACCGTTCGCTGCAGGATGATCTTCGGAGATGGGGCGACGGCGCCGTCGCGGTTTCTACCGTAATGACCGAAAACCGTTACCGCGTGATCCTGACGACGCCGAACGTACAGGTTGACGGCCGCACAGAGATCCCGGCCGCTGTTCTTAACAAAAAGGTGTTCGCCTTTCGCGAGCTGCTCCAGGATCCCGGTTCAAACCCGCTCGCGGCCGCCAAAGAGATCTATGACATCGTCGTCAAGCCGATCGAAAAGGACCTGGCCGCCGCCGGAGCCCGGACCGTTCTGTGGTCGCTGGACGGGACCCTCCGATATATTCCGATAGCCGCCCTTTCGCCGGATGGCAAAACCTATCTTGTCGAGAGATTTCGAAACGTCGTCGTTACGCCGAAGACCCGTTTGGATACAGCGGCGTCGGTTCGCCCTTTGCGTGCATTGGGAATGGGCGTTTCTGCCGAACAAATGGTCACCTACCCCGAGCGGCCCGACCGCAAGGTTCGCGTCGCGGCCCTGCCCGGTGTCAAGTCAGAGCTGACAGCGGTCGTCAGGGACGAACGGTTCCCGAATGAAAAGGGCATCATCGCCGGACGGCGCTATCTCGACGATGAGTTTACCTACCGCAGCCTTGCCGACTCGCTGTCGCTGGAGATGCCGGATGGCGGCCGTAAATTCAACGTCGTTCACCTGGCCACGCACTTTACGCTCGGCGATACATGGACAAACTCGTATCTGAGCCTCGGAAATTCACAGCTGCTGTCGCTCGAGGATCTGGCGAGTTCACCGGAGATATCATTTGGCGGGGCTGATCTGGTCACGCTCTCAGCCTGCAGTACGGCTGTTGCAAACGACTCGAACGGACAAGAGGTTGACTCGCTAGCCGAGGCGATCCAGACCAAGAGCGGCAAGGCGGTCCTGGCGACATTGTGGGCGGTCTATGACGAAAGTACGGCCGAACTGATGACGTCGTTCTATCGCGCACGGCAACAGGACCCGTCGATGACCAAGGCCGAAGCCCTGAACCATGCTCAACGCGCGATGCTCGGCGATCCGCAAGCCGGCGGTAAGCGGCCGTTCGCTCACCCATATTATTGGTCAGGGTTCGTACTGATCGGAAACTGGCGTTAGACCTCGATCACACGCCGCTCAACGGGCGACGACAGCACTATCGTCGTTGTCGTGATGCCGTATGGTGTGAGGCGGTCGATCACCTGCTGAAGGTGGCCGACGGATCGAAGCGCGACCTTCATAATGAACGAATCACCTCCGGTGCCGCGGTGACATTCGAGGACTTCGTTCGACTCTTCGACAACACGTATGATGTGGCTGTAATCGACGCCGGTGATGCTCATTCGGACAAAAGCCGTGATCGGCAGTCCGACCTTAGAGGTATCGATATCAGCCCGATAGCCTGTGATAATGCCGGCGTCCTCCAGCTTGCGAACACGTTCGATTATCGCCGGCGTCGTCAGACCGACCCGCCGGCCTAGTTCGGCAAAGCTGACGCGGGCGTTAACCTGCAGCTCGGTCAGTATCTTGCGGTCAATTTCATCGATCATAAAGCATAAGCACAATAGAAACTAATAATCTAAAGTCACGGCCCGATAATAACTTATGATCGTTATTCAAACAAACGATCACTTGCATTACAATTACTTATTTCAGGATAACTCTGCGTTTTCGAAGATCATCAAACGTATGCAAGGAGCTGCCCAAAAGATGCTGACAGATACTGCTTTATCCGCCGCCGAGGCCGACTTTGAGATCGGGAATTACCGCGTTTCTGATGAGGATCTGCCGGAGTTTAAGGACCTCAAGTTCGAGAATATCAACGAACTGCATATCGACCATCCCGGTGCCAACGACGCCGCTTACCGTGCCCGGCGTGACTACATTGCGTCGTGTGCAAAGAGCTTTCGCGAGACCGGCGAGATCACCGATGTTGATTACAGCCCCCGCGAACAGCGTGTCTGGCGGTACGTGGCCGAGGAGCTCGAGGAACTTCAGCAAAAATACGCGTCGCCGTTTTACCTCCGTGCCAAAAAGGATCTCGGCATCCGTACGGACCAGATACCGCAACTTTCGGAGATGAATCGGCGATTGAAGGAACTGACCGGTTTTCGCCTCGCTCCGATCGAGGGCCTTGTCGAAACGCGCGGATTTCTATCGTGGCTCTCGTACCGCGTCATGCTCTGCACGCAGTACATACGCCATCATTCGCAGCCGGCATACACGCCGGAGCCGGATATCGTCCACGAAGCGATCGGCCATATCCCGATGTTCACCAACCCGAATTTTGCCGACTTTTCGCAGTTCATCGGCCACGGGGCACGCATCGCCACCGACGAGCAGCTCGAACAACTCGGCCGCCTCTACTGGTTCACCGTCGAATTCGGCCTGGTCGAGCACGAAGGCGACATCAAGGCATACGGAGCGGGATTATTGTCCTCCTTCGGCGAGCTGGAACACGCTTTTTCGGACAAGGTCGAGCGGCGGCCGTTCAACCTCGAACAGGTCATCAATCACGAATACACATACAGCGATATGCAGCCGGTGCTTTACGTGATCCCGTCATACGCAGAGTTGAAAGAAGTAACCAAGAAGTACATTGAGAGATTCTAATGATCACAGAAACGAATACAACTATCGAAACGAATACCGCGGTGCAGAATCCTCTTGGATTGAAAAAGATACACCACGTTGAGTTTTACGTCGGGAACGCCAAGCAAGCGGAGTTTTATTATCGCAAGGCGTTCGGGTTTTCGCGGCACGCCTACTCGGGGCTTGAGACCGGTAACCGCGAATCGACGAGCTATGTGATGCGGCAGGGCAACATCAATTTTGTTCTGACTGCGCCGATGGGGCCTGAGCATCCGGCGGCCGAACATATCAAGCTGCACGGAGACGGTGTCAAGGACATCGCGTTTTACGTTGAGGATGCCGATCACGCCTTTAACGAAGCGGTCAAACGCGGAGCAACTCCCGTTATCGAACCCCACGACTGGCAGGACGAACACGGCTCGGTCCGCAAGGCCGCGATCGCGACCTACGGCGATACGATCCATTCATTTATCTCGTACAACACCAATAACGGCCACAATTATTCGGGCCCGTTTCTGCCCGGCTTTGTCGCCCAGGAGGTTTCGGGCGACGGCGTCGGCCTGATGCTGGTCGACCACATCGTCGGCAATGTCGAGCTCGGCAAGATGACGCATTGGTGCGATTTTTACCGCGACGTATTGGGCTTTTTCCGCTACATTACGTTTGACGACAAGGACATCTCGACCGAATATTCGGCACTGATGTCGATCGTCATGAGCGACGGTCAGCACAATATCAAATTTCCGATCAATGAACCGGCCGAGGGAAAAGGCGGCAAATCGCAGATCCAGGAATACATCGATTTTTACCGCTCAGCGGGTGCCCAGCATGTCGCCCTGCTCTGCCGCGACGTGATGCACACTGTCGAAAAACTTCAGCAGAACGGCGTCGAATTCCTCCGCGTGCCGGACACGTATTACGAAGAACTGCCTGACCGCGTCGGAGAGATCGATGAGGACATAGACGAGCTGAAGCGTCTCGGCATCCTTGTGGACCGCGACGACGAAGGCTATCTGCTCCAGATCTTTACCAAGCCGGTCGAGGACCGCCCGACGGTTTTCTACGAGATCCTTCAGCGAAAGGGCTGCAAGGGTTTTGGAAAGGGCAACTTTAAGGCGTTGTTTGTTTCAATTGAAGAAGAGCAAAGGCGGAGAGGAAATCTCTAAAATTGAGACCACAGATGGACACGGATAGACACAGATAAGAGACCGATCTATCTGTGATTATCCGTAGTTAATCCGTGGTTGATTTCTCGATGAAGCGAAGAACATTTATCAAACTGTCGACGCTTGCGGGTGTCGGGGCGTTGGCGGCGGAGAGCGGCTTTGCAATTGGCGAATTCGTCAGCAACCGGCCACCGGTCGCTGGCCGCAAGTTTGTGAGCGAGGCCGTCGAGCGGCAGATCGTCGACATTAAGTCGCGGATCAAAGATCCGGAACTCGGCTGGCTGTTTGAAAACTGCTATCCAAATACGCTTGATACGACCGTTCGGACCGGGAAACGCGACGGCAAGCCCGATTCGTTTGTCATCACGGGCGATATAGATGCTCTCTGGCTTCGCGATTCGACGGCGCAGGTGACGCCATATCTGCCACTCGCAAAAACAGACGAAAAGCTGCGGCTGATGATCCGCGGGCTTATTCATCGTCAGGCGTTCTCGATACTGCTTGACCCATATGCCAACGCATTTCTGCCCGACCCGAACGGCCGGGGCTGGGACGATCTGCCGAAGAATCTGCCCGGCGTTCACGAACGCAAATGGGAGGTCGATTCGCTATGCTACGCGATACGCCTGTCATATCAGTACTGGCGTGTGACCGGTGACACGTCGCCCTTTGACAATGAGTGGGCCGACGCGATGCGGCTGATATTAAAGACTTTTCGCGTCGAGCAGATGAAGGACGGCCCGAGCCCGTACCGTTTTATCAGGCGGACGACCGATATGTTTGACGCTCCGCCTTTTCAGGGCGAGGGCTATCCTATCAAACCTTGCGGCCTGATCCGCTCGGCGTTTCGGCCGTCGGACGACTCGACGATCTTCGGGTTTCTAATTCCGTCAAACATGTTCGCCGTCGTTGAACTGCGGCATTTGGCCGAGATGTTTGCCAAGATCAAAGATCTACCCGCAACCGCACAGGAATGTACCTTGCTCGCTGACGAGGTCGAACGGGCAATAATGGCCAATGCCGTATTAACGCACGAGCGTTACGGGCAGATATTCGCGTACGAGATAGACGGCTATGGCAATCGCCTATTTATCGACGACGCCAACGTGCCCAATCTGGTCTCGATCCCTTACATAGGGTTTGTTCCGGCTACTGATCCGATCTATCGGAACACGCGAGCCTTTGCCCTGAGCGACGCCAATCCATATTTCGCGAGCGGAAAGGCCGCGGAGGGCGTCGGCAGCCCGCACACCGGCAAACGCTCGGTCTGGCATATCGGCCTGATAATGCGTGCGATGACCTCGACCGATGACGCCGAGATTGCCAAGTGCCTAGCGACGATCAAACGCACGCACGCCGGAACGGGATTTATGCACGAATCGTTTAACCCCGACGACCCGGCCAAATTCTCGCGAAAATGGTTCGCGTGGGCGAACACGCTGTTTGGCGAATTGATAGTAAAGTTAGACGTCGGCAACCCGAAGCTCTTGAGCCGAACATTTTGAATTGTGAAACCACAAACGGACACGGATAAACGCAGATTTGGATAAGATCTTATCGGCGTCTATCTGTGTTAATCTGTGGCTAATTTTTTTATGAACCTGAAATATCAAACCGGTTTTGGAAACGAATTTGCGACCGAGGCGGTCGAGGGTGTTTTGCCCATCGGGATGAACTCGCCGCAGCGGGCGCCGCTCGGGCTTTACGCCGAGCAGCTTTCGGGCACGGCTTTCACGGTGCCGCGTTCGGGAAACAAGCGCACGTGGACGTATCGCATCAGGCCGTCGGTGATGCACAGGCCGTTCGAGCGGATCGATAACCGCCGTTGGCAGAGCAAGCCCGACGATATCGACATCACGCCGAACCAACTTCGCTGGGATCCGCTGCCGGTTCCCGCTGAGCCGACCGATTTTATCGACGGCATCACGACCATTGCGCTCAACGGCGACCTGATGTCGCAGGCCGGCATCGGCATCCATATCTACACGTTGAACCGCGGCATGGGCGACCGTTATTTTTACAACGCCGACGCTGAAATGCTGATCGTGCCGGAAATGGGCCGTCTCGGGTTCCTGACCGAACTTGGCGCATTGCAGGCCGGTGCGGGCGAGATCGTCGTCATTCCCCGCGGCGTGAGGTTCAAGGTCGAGCCGCATCCGGACGACAAACAATGCCGCGGTTACATCTGCGAAAATTACGGCGCTCAGTTTCGCATTCCCGACCTCGGCCCGATCGGTGCCAACGGCCTCGCAAATCCGCGTGATTTTGAAACGCCTGTCGCCTGGTACGAGGACCGCGAGGGCGAGTTTGAACAGGTCGCCAAATTTGCCGGTAACCTGTGGTCGGCGCCGATGACCCACTCGCCGCTCGACGTCGTCGGCTGGCACGGCAACTATGCCCCGTACCGCTACGACCTTCGCCGGTTCAATACGATCGGTTCGATCTCGTACGACCACCCGGACCCGAGCATTTTCACGGTGCTTACGTCGCCGTCCGGCGAAGCGGGTGTCGCCAACTGCGATTTTGCCATATTCCCCGAACGCTGGCTCGTTGCCGAAAACACGTTCCGGCCCCCGTGGTATCACCGCAACTACATGTCCGAATACATGGGCCTCGTTTACGGCCAGTATGACGCCAAAGAAGAGGGCTTTGTCCCGGGCGGCGGCTCGCTCCACAACCAGATGTCCGCCCACGGACCCGACCTCGACGCCTTTGAAAAGGCCTCAAACGCCGATCTTGCACCGCAAAAGCTCGAGGGCACGATGGCCTTTATGTTCGAGTCGCGCTACATTATCCGCCCGACACGCTTTGCGATGGAATGCTCACAGCTCCAGCACCAATACAGTGACGTGTGGCAGGGGTTGAAAAAGAATTTCAGGCCGTGACATTTACTAGTGAACTCAAATTCACGGCGACGCCCGACAAAGGCGAGGTTTCAGCACTATTGATACGTCCGCAGAATGCCACGCGTTTGCTCGTCCTCGCCCACGGTGCGAGTACGAATATGCGGCATGCGACGATGCAAAGCATCGCGGATGCACTCGCGGCACGAGGGATCGCGACGTTTCGCTACAATTTTCCGTATTCCGAACGCGGCGGCGGACGCGATTCGCAGGCGGTCTGTACCGAAACCATACGAAGCGCAGTGCGGGCGGCTCACGAAGCTGCTCCCGATCTTACGTTGCTCGCGGGCGGGCATTCGTTCGGCGGGCGGATGACGACAACGGCGCAGTCCGAACAGCCGATCGAGAATGTCGCCGGTCTCGTTCTGTTCTCATTCCCGCTTCACCTGCCGGGGCGGCCCGATACAAAACGAGCCGAGCATCTAGCAAATATCAAAATTCCGCTGCTCTTTCTTGCGGGCACGCGGGATGAACTCGCGACGCTCGATCTGCTCAAACCCGCTGTCAAAATGCTCGGCAAACACGCAACTCTCCACCTCATCGACACGGCAAATCACAGCTACAAGGTACTCAAGAAGTCGCGCTCATCCGACGAAGATGTCTTTGCCGAGATGGCCCGCGTGACAGACAATTGGGCCGCATCCAAGTTGAGCTGACTAAAAACTCGTATACAAACGGGCACATTTTTAGATTAAGATGTAGCAATGTGCCGCAACATCAAAACGCTCTTTAATTTCGATCCGCCGGCTACGACCGATGAGGTAAATGCTTCGGCGCTCCAGTTTGTACGAAAGCTCTCGGGCATGAACCGGCCGTCACAAGCAAACGAAGAGGCATTTCGACTGGCCGTCGAGCGGGTCGCGGTCGCAGCTCAGGAGATGCTGAATTCGCTTGAAACTAGCGCACCGGCTCGCGATCGAGAGGTCGAGGCGGCAAAGGCACGCGAACGTGCGGCGATGAGATTTGGAAGGAGCTAGCAATGGACTCGCAAACGATCCTCGATCGCATTTCTCGCGGTCGTACCGACTTAGTCTTCGAACTTATGAAGTTGCCTGATTGGCGATCTGTTTTGCATGAGGGCGATTTTAGGCCGCTACAGTGGTTCGTTTATTACAACGACACGACCGCTCTCAAGGCAGTGCTCGATGCCGGCGGCGATCTTTCGAGCATCGATCTCGATCAAGAGCTTGGCAACGCTTCGTTCTTTGGCCATTGGAAAGTCGTTGATTTTCTTATCTCGCATGGTGCAAATGTGAATTGGAAAGTTTCCGATACAGGCGAGACGCCGTTGCACAGTGCACTTGCCAAAGCAGGACGACCTTATTTTCTTTATGTCATCAAGCTGCTCGTCGAAAACGGTGCTGATGTGAATGCAAAGACGATTCCCGGCGGCGAGTCCGGAGCGTTTATGCGCGATGTTCGAACGAAGGGAGAGACGCCGCTTCATCGTGCAGCAGCTTACGGCGACGAAGCGATGATCGGATACCTGCTCGAACATGGTGCCGATAGACAAGCTCGCGACGCCAATGGCGATTCTCCGCTCACATGGGCGAGCGAACATCTGCGGCCTGGTTCGATACTGAAGTTACTGGCATTTCCTCCCTACAACATCAACGATTCGCATGTTGCAGATCTAACTTCGGACCACGGTTTCGGGTGGGGCTATGGTATGGAACGAAACTTTGTCGGAGAGCTTTTACCCGAAAGCTATGAGCCTTAAGATCGAATATCTCACACCGCTTTTGCAGGTGTTCAATATGCCTCGTTCACTCGCGTTCTTTCGCGATGTGCTCGGGTTTACGATCGTGAGCGATTCGGGAAATGGGGACGAGTCAAGCTGGGTTTGGATACAGAAGGATGGATGCCATTTGATGCTCAACGACCAATATGAGCCGGACAGTGTTCCGTCCGAATGCCCACCGGCCCGTATTCGCTGGCACAAGGATACATGTTTGTACCTTGGCTGTCGGGACGTCGAAAGCGCGTATAGATTTCTACGTGATCGCGGCCTCTTCGTAGAACCGCCGACAACCGCACCTTATGGAATGAGGCAACTATATCTCATTGATCCTGACGGCTACAACATCTGTTTCCAGGAGAGTGTCGATTATGGATAGTCTCTGGATCGAATCTCTGCACCTACTTGGCCAAGGCAGCTTCACCGCTCTGCAGGATCATCTCGGCGGCCCTGTAGGATTTCATCGGCACATCGTCGAATGGCATTCCGAAGGTAGCTTCAACGGGCACGATGATCTGCTGGCCGAGGCGTTGTCGTGTGCGTGTATGCTGGGAAGAACCGAGACGGCGGAGCATCTACTCAACGCAGGGGTTGATCCGTACGCGGGAATGAAGACTGGACTCTCTGGGCCGCATTATGCGGTCAGCGTCGGACGATCAGATGTCGTAGAGCTTTTACTCAGACGCGGCATCGCGATCGAGGTCAAGAATTCGTATGGTGGTACGTTGCTGGGACAAGCTCTCTGGTCAGCAGCCTACGAAACCAAGCCGGAACACCCGTTCATCGTCGAACGGTTGCTCGAAGCGGGAGCATTGGTCGAACCTTGGATGATGGATTGGTGGAATGAGCAAGCAATTTCAAACGATGAGTTGAAAGAGCTCATTGCATCGCTGCTATCAAATGCTGTTCGGAGTCAATGATCATTCCATCTCGCTCTCGACGATGTCAAAATTGGTATAGACCTTTTGGACGTCGTAGTTGTCAGCGAGGGCGTTGTAGAGTCTCACATTTTACGGTCGTCACGCCCGACGGCCACCGGATAGTTTTTGGACAAGTGATCGATCAATAGGATCTAATTATGAATGCGAACTGGAAAAAAGGCCGCGGAAAGCTGGGGCCGCTCGAACCGCTCATCGGTTCATGGGTCGCCGGATCAGACACACCGATGGGTCATGTGAAATGCACCCGGACGTTTGCAAAACACCACGGCGACAGGTGGATCATACTCGACGCCGACTGGGATTTTGGCGGCAAGCACTATAAGGAACACGCCGTCTTCGGCCTCGATGAGAACGGCACGCTCGCGTTCTGGTCATTTACATCCGACGGCAAACACTCGGAAGGAAAACTCGTCGACGGTACCGACGTCCACGCCGATGCCATCGCCTTCGAAGCCCAAATGCCCGCCGGGATCGCCCGTATGGTCTATTGGCCCGGCGATGACGGCAATGTTAAATGGGCCGTCGAATCTAAGACAAAAAAGGGTTGGAACAGATTTACCGAGCACACTTACGCTAAAGCAGATTGAACGGGCCCGATCAATTCGGCGACAGGCCGCGGCGAAGATAGAAGATCAGGTCGGTTGAGGGCGGTACGATGCCGAATTGTCTGATCATTCCGACGACCTGCCCGCGGTGCAGCGTCGCATGATTTACAACATGCTGCATTTGATGCCCGAGCCGCATCGAACTCGCGTCGCCGCTGAGCAATTTGAACGGGAGTTCGGCCTCGAGTGCCGCGTCATCAATTTGCGATAGCAGGTCGGCCCGCCGCACGGCCACGTTATCCCAGCGTCGCGTCAATTCGTCAAGGTCGGGACACGATCCGGCGGTCCAGTGCATCCAGGCCTCGTCCTTTCCCGGCGAGCGTCCGTTCCAGCGTTCGAGCCATATCCACTCCGCTCCGGCCATGTGAAGCAGCGTGCCGAAGATCGAACCGTGACTGTTGCCCAGATCGCGCCGAAGTTTGTCTTCAGGCAATTCGGCGGCGGCATTTACGGCCAGCCGATTTGCCCACTCGGTGTAATCAAAAAGCTGTTTGGCGTCGGAAAGGTTCACTCCATCTCACTCTCGTCTATATCAAAATTGGCATAGACCTTTTGGACGTCGTCGTTGTCGTCGAGGGCGTCGTAGAGTTTCATCATTTTGCGGGCGTCATCGCCCGTCAGAGCGATGTAATTCTGCGGGATCATCGAGATCTCGGCGGCTTGCGTTTCGACACCGGCTGCCTTGAGGGCGTCGCTGACGGCCTCAAAAGCATCGGGCGAGGTAAATATCTCAAAGACGTCGCCTTCGTCCTGCATATCGTCGGCACCGGCCTCGATAACGATATCAAAGAGCTCGTCCTCGCTCTTGGCTGCCTTGTCAACGACAAAATAGCCCTTCTTGTCGAACATCCAGGCGACCGACCCGGCCTCGCCCATATTGCCGCCGTTCTTTGAAAAAATATGGCGGATCTCGGCGACCGTGCGGTTGCGGTTATCGGTCATCGTCTCGACCAGTACGGCGACGCCGCCGATACCGTAACCCTCGTAGGTGATCTCGTCGTAATTTACGCCTTCGAGCTCGCCCGTACCGCGTTTGATCGCACGGTCGATGGTGTCGTTGGGCATATTCTGAGCTTTGGCGTCGGTTACGGCCTTGCGCAGACGGGCATTTGCGTCAACGTCGCCGCTTCCGCCGGTGCGGGCCGCGACCGTGATCTCTTTGATCAGCTTGGTAAAGATCTTGCCGCGTTTAGCGTCGAGCGCGCCCTTTTTATGCTTGATTGTGTGCCACTTGGAGTGTCCTGACATTTATTGAAACCCTTTATTTTATTGAATTAAACTCGAATAAACGAATATAACACGCTACATTTCGGTTTCAAAATGTGTTCAACCCCAGTGAACCTCTCGTATCTCGCCCTCATCTCGTAAGACGTTGTGGATCAGGTCGCACAATCTGCCGCGCAATGCAGAGTCGGTCCGCCCGAAAGGGTTCCAACCACGTTCCTTTTTGATGGTGATCAACCATTCGGCATGATCCGCAGGCCGCGTTCCCGGCATCAGCCCGAATCCTAGCGTAAACGATTCGCCATTTGCGGTGACCTTTTCGGTCCACCCATCTTGGCCGAAAGGCGACGGCTCGCCGAACGTGAACTCGTCGTCTCCTGATCTTGCATTCAGCCAACGAGCAAGGTCATAGCCCAGACGGGTCATGCCTTCAGAACCGGGCTTTATCTGTCCGCTATCAAAGAGTCCGGTCGTAAACGATATCTGGTTCTTCATTTGATCAGTACCTCTAACTTTGATTGTGACAGGTTTGTGACCCTTATTCGCTTATTTTTTGAGGTAGCGCCGCTGATGATCTCAATATCGTTCCTCGAAACGCCCAATTTTTTGGCCAGCACCCTTATTAATTCCAAATTTGCCGCGCCGTCAACCGGCGGCGAAGCGATCCTGACCTTCAGCGCTCCGTCGTGTTCACCGATGATCTCGCTTTTCGAGGCTCGCGGCACGACGCGAACGTCAAAGATCACGGCCCCTTCCTTTTCAACAAATTTCATCGACTTAACACACGCGCAATGCCGTTCGGCGAACAATTGAGATATTATAGCTGACAAATCAGCACAGGGGACAATTCATATGAGATCACGATCCGTCCGCCGCCTCGCCCTACTTTTTGCCACCGCCGCCGCGGCTGTCGCTTTGGGGTCAATGGGGTTGGATGTTCGCCGAACGCTGGCCGACAGTGGGCCCGTTTGGCCGAGCGTTACCGACACCTTCAGGCCATCGACGCCGGCAGGCAGACTGCTGATCGATGACGCCACCGGATTGCCGGCGGTCGTGCCGATGACGATGAACTTTGTCCGCTCACCCGACACGGGCGGCCCCGACGGCAAAGGCCGCTTTCTGATCGCGGTCAACAGCGGCTACGGCCTTGTGTCAAACTCGAAAACCAAACCGCAGCAGACGCTTTCGGTGATCGACCTCGCCGCGGCCGAACCGAGGATAGTGCAAACGCTTTATTTCCCGGCACCTCAGAGTGCCAATGTCGGGCTCGTTTTCGATCCCGTTCTGCAGCATGACGGCAGGTACAGATTCTATGTGGCCGGCGGTTTCGAGAACAAGATCTGGCTGATGGGGCTCGACCCGAAGGCCGCCAAACCGGTCACGCCCGCCAATAAGCCTGACGAGCGCGTCGCGGCACCGTTTATCGACGTTTCGGCATTTGCGGAAAACGCGCCTTCGCCGAATTACAACGAAAACGTCGCGGCGGTCTATCCGACCGGTATCGCGCTCGGGCCTGACGGCGAAACGCTCTATTCCGCCAATGATCTTGCCGACAGCCTCGGCATCATTCGGGATCTGCGTGACACCCGCAAGATCGAGCGTGTCGGGCTTCGCCGGCCCGGATCCGCTCAGTTCGTCTATCCGTACGATGTCAAAGTGCTGCCCGCCGGCAAGCGCACCGCCAAGATCTACGTCTCATTGTGGGGCGACGGATCGATCGCCGTGGTCGACCCCGCCCTCAAGAACCGCGTGACCCACATAACCGTCGGCAGGCATCCGACGGCGATGATCTTCAACAAGGCCAATTCGCGGCTGATCGTCGTAAATTCAGACGCGGACAGCGTCTCGGTCATCGACACCCGAACCGACCGTGTGGTGGAAACGATCAACGTCAAACTTGCCGAAAAGGAACAGAACGGCGCCAGCCCCGAGGGGTTAGCTCTGAGTGATGACGAAAAGGTGCTCTATGTGGCCAACGCACACGCGAACGCTGTCGCGGTCATCGAGTTTGAGACAAAGCCGACGCTGCGTGAGCCGTCAAAGCTGCTCGGATTTATCCCGACCGGTAGTTACGCGTCGGCCGTTGCGGTGGTCGGCGACAGGTTGTTCGTCGCCAACGGCAAGGGGACCGGCATGGAAAACTCGTCGCAAGTGATAAATGATTCCGGTTTGTATCCAAACATGCCCAATGAGCAGTTTCCCGTGCAGAGCTACAACAAACGCGGGATGTACAGTGCAGCGGCCGTTTCCGGCAGCATAAGTCTGATCGCGGTGCCGGACGAGAAGCGCCTGTTTGCCTACACGCAGGCGGTCATGCGTAATGCCGGATTGCTCGGGCGTGAAAAACGGACCATCTTTCCCGGCGGCAAGTCACCATTCAAGCATGTCATCTATGTGATCCGCGAAAACCGGACGTACGACCAGGTTTTCGGCGATCTGGCGAGCAGCGGCGACGGCACGCGGGCTGACGGCGATCCGTCGGTCGCCATATTCGGTGCCGGCGACAGTGCCCGCTCGCCAAGCGGCGAGACGCAGAATATCACGCCTAACGCGCGATCGCTCGTTACGCGGTTCGGGCTGCTTGACCGCTTCTTTGTCAATGCCGAGGCCAGCCCGGACGGTCATAACTGGTCGACCGCCGCATTCTCCAATGATTATGTGGACAAGGCGTTTCGTTGGGATTACTCCGGACGCGGCCGGACATATGATTATGAGGGGTTCAACCGTTTGCCCGCGTACAATCCGCCCGGAGGCCAGCCGCCGGTCGCTCTGCCGCCGGTATTCGATATTCCGGCGACGGCCGCTGACGTTGCCAATTTTCAAAAGCGATACGTCCCATATCTGAATGGTGCCCGCGACATAGCCGAGCCCGAATCGCTGTATCTGTGGGACGCCGCCGCTCGTGCGGGCCTGAGCTATCGCAATTACGGCGAGTTTGTCGGCACCGTTTCGGCCGAGGACGTCCGCGAACTGAACACCCGCAAGCCCAAACGGTACCCTGACCTGTCACCGACGGTCACGGCGTTTGCTACAAAGAAGTCGCTTGAGGGCCATATTTCGCCGACCGTTCGAAATTTTGACCAAAATACGCCCGACAGCTTTACGACCGATTCGTACCGGGCCGCCCGGACATCATCAAGCCCGATCGACCCCGCGATAACCGACGACAACGCGACAGCCGCGTTTCGCGGCAATTCTCGATACGGCGCATGGGCGGCGGAATTCAAGAGTTTTGTCGCTGACCTGAAGGCAGGCAAGGGTGACCGCTTGCCAAATCTTTCGATCGTCAGACTGTCAAATGACCATACCAGCGGGCTTCGCCGCGGGACGCCGACACCGCAGTTTTATGTCGCTGAGAATGACTATGCGCTCGGCCGCCTCGTCGAGGACGTATCGAACAGCCCGTATTGGGCCGATACGGCGATATTTGTCGTCGAGGACGACGCACAGGACGGGCCCGACCACGTTGACGCCCACCGATCGCCGGGCCTCGTTATCTCGGCGTACAATCGTCCCGGTGCGCTCGTCCACGAGTTTCACAACACGGTCAGCCTGATCCGGACGATCGAATTGTGCCTCGGGCTTCCGCCGATGAATTTCATCGACGCCAACGCCACGCCGATCGATATCTTTACGGCCAAGGCTGATCTGCGGCCGTACACTGCCGAAATGCCGATCGTCGCGCTCGATAATCTGTTCCCGCCGGACAGGCCGAACGCGGCGATGGCGTATTACATGGAACTCACCGACCGACAGAATCTGGAACATCAGGATATGGCGGATCCGCGTCAGTTGAACGAGATCATTTGGTTTTCGGTAAAGGGCGGCACGGCTATGCCGACAGCGATGCGAATGCCCGCTTTCGACCTCATGACCGCGGGCGTCAAACCTGACGATGATGACGAAGGTGAGGCCGGCGAAGATTAATTTGATACGAACACGCGCAGGACGATCGACTGTAAAAACCCGATCAGCAGCAGTACGATCATTGCTGAAATATCGAACATCCCGATCGGCGGTATCAATCGCTGGACCGGCATGAGTATCGGGTCAGTGACGCGTTTCACAAATCCGAGAAACGTCTTGGTCGTAAAAACGAACCAGGATGAGAGAAATCGTATAAAGATGAACAAAACGAGGATGCTGAGCAGACCGTAGAGGACAAAGCCGACGAAAACCTTCGGGTTGCCGTTTGCCACACCTGCCGTAAGGCCGTCGATGACAAAGAAAGTGTTGCCCACGATCTGCATCGCAAAGTACGTAAAGACCAGCCCGATGAACATCGTCAGCAGCGGTGCGAGCCGCGTATCGATCCGATACATCGCAAAAAACCGCGCGGCCGGATAAACCCACTTTTCGGTCGCCCGGCGGACCTTAAAGCTGAACCGTCCGATCTTGCCGAACGGGTTCGGGTCAGCGTAATTAAATATCATCCGGAGGAGCAGCATCGTCAAAAAAACGCCGAATATGCACCAAACGGCAAGAAAGAACCACGGATAAACGAGTGTTGTCAGCATACTTTAGTCAATTCAGGGCCACCGAGTTCACAGAGGTCACAGAGAAATTCGTTTCAAACCCTCACGAAGCATTTTCGCACCAAAATTGATCAGTAATCCTCGCTTAAGGCCGGTCGCCTTTAAGTAAGAGAGAATTTGTGCAGTTGAGACATCGGGGAGTTTGCTGAGGGATTTGATCTCAACCACTACCTCTTCTTCAACCAGAACGTCCTTCGCTGACCCTTGATCACCTTGTCCTTATAGATCACATCTATCTCGACCTGTCTCCGAAAACCGATACCGCGTAGGTCAAATTCATGGCAAAGAGCTTGTTCATAGATACCCTCAAGTAAACCCGGGCCCAGCGTTCTGTGCACTTCGATCGCGGCCCCGATGATCTTCTGAGTAAGCAGATCGTTTTCCATTTCTCAGTGCTCTCTGTGTACTCGGTGGCCTATTCTCGTTCACCGAAAATGGCCGTACCGACACGGACGACGGTCGATCCTTCTTCGATCGCGACCTCAAAGTCGTGGCTCATGCCCATTGACAGCTCGCCGCGGCCGCCGCCGGCGAAGCTGCCATCCAATGCGAGCTTGTCCCGGATCCTACGCAGCTGATCAAAGTATGGCCGTGTCGCCTCCGGGTCGTCGAAATACGGCGGCAGGATCATCAGCCCGTCAAAACGCAGACGCTCGCAGGTCGTCAAATACCCGACCAGTTCCGGCAGGCCGGCGACATCGATCCCGGACTTTGTCGCTTCGCCTGCCAGATCGACGTGCACGAAAACCGAAAGCTCACCGCGGCCTTCTTCGAAACATATACGCTCAAGCCGCTGTGCCAGTTCGAGCGAGTCTACCGAGTGGATGACGTCGAAAAGCTCGACCGCCTTGCGCGCCTTGTTCGACTGCAAATGCCCTATCAGATGCCATTCAGCGGCGTTTCGGCCGATCTCGGCGATCTTTGCTTCGGCCTCCTGTACCTTGTTTTCGCCCAAAACTGAGGCTCCGGCCGCGATGGCGTCGAGCAGCACGGGGACCGGGTGCGTCTTGCTGACCGCGACCAGTTTGATATCCGCAGGATCACGTCCGGCACGGCCGGCCGCATCAGCGATACGGGCGCGGACCGCGGCAAGATTTTGTCTAATATCTGCCATCACTTACATCAAATATAGCAAACACGTCTGCCAATCTTGAATTTCCTCTTCCGAATTCGTATCATCAATGTTCGCAACGCGGACGTGGCGGAACTGGTAGACGCGCAGGTCTCAGAAGCCTGTTCTGGTTACAGAGTGGAAGTTCGATTCTTCTCGTCCGCACCATTTCTAAAAAAAGGGATAAAGGCTGAACGTCCTTTATCCCTTTTGCATTGCGTCAAAGGCGGCATTGCGTAAAACTCATATCTGATGCGCAAGGAATTTATCGAGGCCCTAAAAACTCACCAGGCGGCGTTCAAGATCAGCCTCGGCGACGATCAGTTCGAGCGGCTGGCGGATTACTATGATCTGATCAGCGAACACAATCCGATACTTCATCTCGTCGCCCCGATGCCGCCGGAGGAGTTTGCGGTCCGCCACATTCTCGAGTCGCTGACGATGCTCGAGTACCTGCCGAAGGGCTCGCGTTTTGCCGATGTCGGCACCGGCGGCGGCTTGCCGTCGATACCGTGTTTGTTGGTACGCGGCGACCTGAGAGCCGTTCTTATCGAATCAAAAGAGAAAAAGGCCAGGTTCCTTGAGCTTGCCGCAAACGCCCTCGGCATTTCCGCCCGCACCACCGTCACGAACAAGCAGTTTCAGGAGGCCGACCCGGCCAATGCCGAAACGATCACCTGCCGTGCCCTCGACAAATTTAGCGAAAAGCTGCCCGGGCTCCTGCGTTGGCGCAAGCGCAGGCAAATGCTGCTCTTCGGCGGCCCGAGCCTTCGCGAGGCCCTGACTAAGAACAAAGCCGTATTTATCGAAAAGCTGATGCCGATGTCGGAACAGCGGTACTTGTTCGTCGTAAATCGTTGATCAAGATCACCTTACGTCGAGATCATACTCGCGCAGGCGCCTGTAAAGCGTCGATGGCGATATCCCGAGCAATTCAGCCGTTTTGCCGCGATGCCAGCCCGTTTTTTCAAGTGCACCGATGATCTGTTGGCGTTCGACGTCGCGAAGATTTGACGGGGACGCGTTGTGAAATGAACTGTGGCCATTGCTCTGCGGGGCGTTGTAGCTGACCGAAATGTTGGCCTTTTCTTGTCGAAACGCGATCTCGGGCGGCAGTTCACGCGGCGTGATCATCCCGTTGTCACAAAGCAGGATCGCCCGTTCGAGGCAGTTGCGCAGCTGTCGGACGTTTCCTGTCCAGTCGAATGCGCAAAGTGCGTCGATCGTCGCCGGCGTCATTTCGGGTTCGTGCGAACCTGCGAGTTTATGCAGCAGATGACGGGCGAGCGGTTCGATATCCTCGCGACGCTCACGCAGCGGCGGAATGTTGACCTCAAAACTGTTTATACGGTACATCAGGTCGGCACGAAAGACGCCTTCGGCAACCGCCGCGTCCTTATCACGGTTGGTTGCGGCGACAAGTCTGACGTCTACCTCGACCTTTTTAACGCCGCCGACGCGGAAGAACGAACGTGTTTCCAAGGCCCGCAGCAATTTTGACTGCAGCTGCAGCGGCATCTCCATGACCTCGTCCAGAAACAGCGTGCCGCCGTCGGCGATCTCAAACAGCCCGAGCTTGCGCGTCCGTGCTCCCGAAAAGGCTCCGGCTTCGTGGCCGAAGAGTTCGCTTTCGAGCAATGTGTCCTGCAGTGCCGCACAGTTGAGGTCGATGAACGGCTTATCGCTGCGGCGGCTCAGCCGGTGTATCGCCTGGGCGATCAACTCTTTGCCGACACCGGAATCGCCGGTGATCAGCACTGACGTGTCCGAAGGAGCCACGCGGTTTACCAGCCGCAAAACCTCTTTCATCTGGGGCGACTCGGCAACGATATCCGGTAGCGTTGCGGTGGTGCGGGCGATCTGGGCACGGAGCCGTTGATTATCTATCTTGAGCTTTTGCTTTTCGGCGGCCTGGGTCACCAATGCCGACAGTTCGGCGATACGGTAGGGCTTGGTCAGATAATCGTAAGCCCCGAGCTTCATCGCCTCGATCGCCGATTCGACCGTCGCCTGTCCGGTCAGCATTATGACCTCGGGCGGATTCTGGGTACGCTCACGCGTCCGTCGCAGTAAACTTATGCCGTCGAGCCTGGGCATATTGATGTCGCACAGTACGACATCATAATCCTGCTCTTCGATCATCTCCCATGCGGCTTCGCCATCCGGAGCTTCGTGAGTTTCGTGGCCCTGCCGGGTCATCTCTTTCTGGACGACGAGCCTTAGATTTTTTTCGTCGTCGACAACTAGAATTTTCGCCATATTGATTGGGGTTTACGAGGTTTGTGTTCCGTGACGCTGGACCACAGGTAGGAATATGCTGAATGTCGTGCCGCGGCCTAAATTCGAACGAACGCTGAGCCGGCCGCCATGCTCGGATATTATTCCGTAACAGACCGATAGCCCAAGGCCCGTGCCCTTGCCCACCTCCTTGGTGGTAAAGAAGGGCTCAAAGATCTTGGACATATTTTCGGCCGGGATGCCGGTGCCGGTGTCGGCAACTTCGATCACAACACGGTTTGCCTGGCGGTACGTCTTTAATGTGAGTTCGCCGCCGCCCGGCATCGCGTCGATGGCGTTCGTCGCCAGGGCGATTATCGCCTGCTGGATCTGCCCGCCGTCAGCGCTGATCTGCGGCAGGCTGTCGGCAATATCGACAGTGATCGTGATCTGGTTTCCACGTTTCTGGTGTGAGATAAGGTTTGCGGCTGACCTGACGACCTCGGCAATGTCGGTCATGACCCGGTCGCCGGTGCGGACCCGGCTAAAATCGAGAAGGCCGGTCGTGATCGATTTGCACCTAAATGCCTCGCTCTTGATCAAGCCGAGATACTCGGTCAGGTCCGCTTCAGATTCCGAATCTTTGAATTCGCCCTCGTGGATCCGCTGCTCAAGAGCCTCGGCGCACGCCGCGATGGTTGCCAGAGGATTATTGATCTCGTGGACGACGCCGGCGGCAAGTCGTCCGACGGCAGCCAGCTTTTCGGCGCGGCCGATCGCATGTATCGCCTCGACCCTGACGGTCACGTCTTCGCCGACGGTAATGACGTGCGTCACCTCGCCTGACGCGCTGCTGCGCATCGGGATCTTGCTCACCATCCAGTGCCGGGTCGAACCGTCATCGGCGATTGTCTGCTGCTCGATCCGCTCGATCTGGCCCGTGCGAAACGCCCGCTCAAACTCCTGCCGAAGCCGGCCCTGCGGGTATTTTGCCAAGACGCTAAAAACATCGCGTCCGATCGCCGAATCACGCGGAATGCCCTGGATGCCGACCTCACGATGGCGGTTCCACGTCACGATCTTGTAATCGCGGTCGACCACGTACAGCGAGACCGGCAGAGCGTCCAGCACCGATTCGTTGAATTTGCGGTGCTCTTCTCGGGCCTGTGTGATCGAATTATTTAGGGCAGATTCGTAATGCGCAGACAGATTGACGCTCATCGCGGCAAGTTGTGTCGCGGCCTCGATCACTCGCAAACGATCTCCAGAAAAATGTCGTTCATCGCTAAAGCCGGTCACGATCGCGCCTTTTGTCTCGCCGTCGATCTGCAGCGGAGAAACGTATTCGAGAGTATGGCTGCCGCTGCCGAACATAAATTCGTGTGCGTCCCGTTCCGTATAGCCGATCTGCGGCGGCATGAACTGCAGCCAGCGTTCGAACCGCGGTCGGACCAGAAAATCACCCGTCGCCTCGCCGTCACGCGTGACTGCGCACGTTACCAGGCCGATGTTCTTCAACTCGGCAGCAAACAGGCAGAATTCCGCATCCAAGTTTGCGCGGAGAGCCTCGACGACGCGGCTCGCCACCTTTTTGGGGTGCACGGTAATGAGCAGACTTCGCCCGAGATCGGCAATGAATTTGAGGTCGCCCGGAGTTTCATTCGGCCTTTGTGCGTTCGTGCCGGATGTCACATCCGTGTTTTGCGGCGAAGGTGTCAACATTGTGTTGTGGCTTGTTGTCGGAACAGTCGAACCGCCAACTTACGCAGGTTAGGAGACAAAACGATCGAGAGAGAATAGATTTCTCTCTCTTTGATTAAAAACAATATTTAACATTTTGTCAAGGGGTTTAACGTCCGGAAGAGTTGATTGACACCCCCGATGATTCACGCAAAAATGGACTGTTACCTATATGTTCGCCCGAACCAATAAAAAACTCCGGACGGTGTTGCTTGCCGCCATTATGTCGATGATCGTGTCGGCCGTTTCAACGCAGCTTGCGGCTCAGGAACTGGTCGATAAGACGGTTGCGACGGTCAGCGACGGAACGCGGAGCGAACTCATCACATATTCGGACATAATGTGGCAGCTGGCGCTCCAACCGGGCGTTCAGATCGACCCGCCGAAGCGGGATGACCTAAATGCGGCCCTGCTCAGGCTGATCGATCAGCGGCTGTTCGCGCTTGAGGCGAACCGGCTGCCGCGGCCGGTGCCGACCGACGACGCGATCAAGGCCGAGATCGACAAGATCGTCAAGTTCTTTCCGTCGCCGGCGGCGTTTGAAGCGAGGCTGAAGACCGTCGGCTTTGATTCGATAAGTGATGATAGTTTTCAGCGGCTGATCTCACAGCGGTTGTCTATCGAGGACTATATCGATTTTCGTTTCCGCTCGTTTATCGTAGTCACTCCGGAGGACGAGGCAAGATACTTTAGGGACGTGATGGCACCTGACTTTCGCAAGCGGTACCCGGGATTGCTAATGCCCACGCTTGACGAAAAAAGGCGTGACATCAATCGGATGCTGACCGAAGAGCGGGTCGCCTCAAGACTCGAAAGCTTTCTGGACGACGCAAAGAGGCGGGCCGAGATCGAGATCATTTCAGAGCCTTGACGCCGGCGATAGATCTAGGATGAAGTACCGTATCGCGACAGGTTTATTGCCCGCAATTTTATTCGCCGCCGCGGCGTGGTTTATGACCGCGGGCCAGAAAGCCGCCGAACCTGCGCCCTCGCCCACGCCGGTCGCCCGGACCGCATCCGCATTTGCCGTCTCAGGCCGGGCCAGCGACCTCGGGCCAAATCGAAAACGGCCGCCGCTGCCTGGTGCTGCCGGATTTAAGGTAAAAGACATTCCGGCGGCCGAACCGCGAAACGGATCGATCGGGGCCGGCGGCATCGAAGGCCGGCCGGCGACGCTCACGCCCGTGCCGATGCCTTCGACTTCGCTCTCATTTGACGGGCTGACCAATTTTGACAACATCGCCGCATACAATCTCGTGATCCTGCCGCCCGATACGATCGGAGATGTCGGCCCCGATCATTACGTTCAGGCGGTCAACTCGCTGTTTAGGGTCTATGACAAAAGCGGCACTGCGCTGACGGCGCCGATCAAGCTGAGTCAGCTTTTCGAGCCGCTGGGCACACCTTGCGCGACCCGCAACGACGGCCTGCCGACGGTTCTTTACGATCCGCTCGCCGACCGCTGGCTGATCAGCCAATATTGCTACAATGTGCCGCCATTCCGGCAGATGGTCGCGGTCTCGACGACGGGCGATCCGACCGGCTCGTACTTCGTTTACGAATTTGTGATGCCGAACGTCAAGATCAATGATTTTTCCAAGTTCGGCGTGTGGCATGACGCCTACTATATGTCGACCGAGGAGTTTCTCGGTTCTGACTACGCCGGTGCCGGGTTATTTGCGTTTGACCGAGCAAAACTGCTGGCCGGAAGGCCCGACGCCGGCTACATCTACTTTAACCGCCCGACGGACAGTGTCGAACGGCGACGCAATTTTCTACCCTCGGACCTCGACGGCCTGAGGCCGCCGCCGGCGGGTGCCCCGAACACGTTCGTTAGCTACTCGGCCGATGAATACGGTGACCCGCAGGATGCGATCAGGCTGTTTGATTTTCACGCGGATTTTGTAAATACGTCTAACTCAACCTTGATCGAGCGTCCGGAAAGCCCGGTCGCGGTCGCCGCCTTTGACCCGACGAGTGTCAGCGGCCGCACCGATATCGCTCAGCCGGCACCGGGCGACTTTCTCGACGCAAACAGCGACCGGGTAAATTATCGCGTAGCGTACCGCAATTTCGGCGGCCGGGAATCGCTTGTCTTCAATCAGACGGTGCGGCTTGCCCAGTCGCCTTACCGGGCCGGCGTCCGCCTGTACGAATTTCAACGGACCGGGGCCGGGCCGTTCGGCGTGACCGAGCAATCTACGATCGGCGATGCGACGTCGTCACGCTGGATCGGTTCGGCGGCACAGGACCATCAGGGAAACCTCGCGGTCGGTTATAACTTCGTCAACGACGGCAAAGAACCGTCGATATTGTATTCAGGCCGTCTCGCCGGCGAGCCCGCCGGATCTTTTCGCCAGGAAGGCAAACTCGTGATCGGCACGGGCGTTCAGAAGGCGTTCGGCTGGCGTTGGGGCGACTATAGCGGAATGTCGGTCGACCCGTCAGATGACTGCACATTTTGGCTGACGGGCGAATATTTTACCCAGGAAAGTGAGGATTTCAGCGAGTTTACATGGCTCACGCGTATCGGGCGGTTCAAGTTCGACGAATGCACGGCCGCACCGCTGGCGGTCATTTCGGGAACGGTCACCAACGCCGCCGACGGCCAACCGATCAACGGTGCTCAACTGACCGTCGGTGCATACACGAGGCGAACCCCTGAGACCGGCATTTACGGCGGCATCGCGGTCGTGCCCGGAACGTACAGCATGACCGCATCGGCGCCGGGATTTCGTTCGCAGACGGTTATGTTGACGGCCGCCGCCGGCGAGAGTCTCGTTCGCAACTTTGCCCTGCAGCCGGTTGCAGTCATTCAGAACGCGTCGGTACAGGTCACCTCCGAAAGCTGCGGTGCGAACTCAACGCCCGAACCCGGCGAGACCGTGACATTGAATGTCGCCCTTTCGAACACGGGCCTGCTGAATACCCAATCACTGACGGCCACACTCGTGCCTACTGGCGGGGTCACAAATACGGGCCCGCCGCAAAATTACGGGGCTCTCGCGGCCGGCGGCCCGCCGGTGTCACGGCCGTTCACCTTCACGGTCACACCGACGGTCGCCTGCGGCGGTGAGCTGCTGCTAAATTTTCAACTAAATGACGGCCCGAATGATCTCGGCGTCGTGACGGTCGTGCTTCGGGCGGGTGTGGTCCGCACGGCACTCGGCCAAAACTTTGACCGCGTTTCCGGGCCCGGACTGCCGCAGCGTTGGTCGTCAAGCGCGTCCGGTGCACAGAGTTCGTGGAAAGTGTCCCGCGCCCGTTCATTCTCGGGTGCCAAGGCGCTGTTTTCGCCCGATCCCAACCAGATCGGCCTCAACGAATTAACCTCGCCGGTCTTTCAGATAAACACCGCCGGAGCCGAGGTCTCATTTCAAAATTGGTACGAACTCGAGACGACGTTCCTCCGCAATCGGCTCTATGATGGCTCGGTGATGGAGATCAAGATCGGCGACGCTGATTGGCAGGACATCATCGCCGCTGGCGGGTTGTTCCTTTCCGGCGGTTACGACGGCGTGATCGACAGCTGCTGTCAGAATCCGCTCGGCGGCCGGAATGGATGGTCGGGCCGCAGCGGCATCAATTCGGTTTCCGAGTTCATCACGACCCGTGCAAAGCTTCCGCCGTCGGCGGCCGGAAATCGCGTGCAGCTGCGTTGGCGTGTCGGTACCGATGTCGGAACGTTTCGCGAGGGACAGTACATTGATGACCTGCTCGTAACAGACGGCTTTGTTTGCGGCTGTTCAAACTGACCTGATGAGCGGACACAAAAATGCCCCGGCCGAAAGGAGGGCTATCCGGCCGGGGTGAAGCGATCTGAGCTTCCGATCATAGCTTCAGAATATGATCTCTCAGAACTGCACATTGAGATGATCTGAACCCAATTATGGTTGTGCAAAAAAGAGAGCGTGCCCTAAGGCCGCTCCCTTTTCGTTTGGACTCAGTTTCCGTGTTACTGGGCCGCGTTCGACGATCCTGGATGACAGCACAATATCTTGTTGATTTCCGGCTTCAGTGTTCACGTTATTCGATCCGGGCAATAACCGGTGTATCAGGGCTTAGCGTCGAGCTCATAGATCTTCGAGATATCAGCAACGTAGATCTTGCCCTTAGAGGCGAAATAGCTCGCGACATAGCCTGAGTCGATCTTTTGCGAGGCGCCGCCGGTCCTCGGCATAAAATTGATCGATGTGCCGAACGACCCTTCGTTCTTAACAAAGTAAATATTTGCGTCATCGATAAAGAAACGCTGCGTGTGATTGATCTCGTCGGCCAGTTTGACCGGTTCGCCGCCGGACTTGGCGATCTTGACCAAGGCATTCTTTCCGCCGCCGATGGTGAAATACAGGCTGTCGCGGTCCGCCGCCAGCCCGCTGATCGTCTGTTTGTCGGGCGCCGAGTAGATCTTGACCGCATCGCCGCCCGACTTAGGCATCTTATAGACGCCGTCGGGTTGCGACCAGTACAAAAAGGCGTCGTCAACCGCGATCGCCGAGATATTAATCGCACCGGTCATCGGTTTGGCCTCGCCGCCGGCCTTGGGCACCGAATACGCGGGCGTCGCGGCCATTCCCTCGCCGACGAAATTGTGCCAATAGATCCGCTCGTTGTCGACGGCCATCTCGGTCGGCGTCCCTGCCGTGATCTGCACCGCGTCGCCGCCGTCCTTCGGCACACGATATATGTGGCCGGCCGAAAAATACAGAAACTTATCATCCGTCGCCAAAACGAAAGACGCCGGCAGGACGACCGTGTTCTCGTCCTTTTTATAGCCTTTGAACAACAAACTTGGCGGGCCGCCGCCGATCGGCATTTTCCAAACGCCGCTCGTGCCCTCGTTCAGGCTGGCGATGGTGCCGCCCGTCACAAAGTAGATGTTCTTTTCATCAGCGGTAAGAGCCGCCGGATGGTCGAGTTTGTCGGCGACCACTCTCGCCTTGGCCCACTCGACCGGTTTACCGGTATTCGAACAACCGAGAGCCGCCAATAACAGCACCGCCGCAACGGCGGCCGCGTCCAGCTTTGTTTTCCAGTTCATATTCACGGTTCGATCCTGAAAAGAATAATGATACCGTTCGGCAAATTATCAAAGCTGACGCGGCGGTTTTTGCTCATTCGATGCTTGTGATAAGATTTCGTACTTGCTTCTATAAGCATTGCTTACAGTAAGCGTCGCCCACAGAGGCGCAGATCAGGATAATTATGGATAAGTTCAAGGTTCGCGGCGGCAATCCGCTGCGCGGAAAGATCGAGATCAGCGGGGCCAAAAATTCGGCATTGCCGTGTCTCGCGGCGACGCTTTTGACGGCCGAAACGGTGATACTTCACAACGTGCCGTATGTAAAGGATCTGATCACTCAGCGGCGGCTGCTCGAGGACCTCGGGGCGACGGTCCTTACCCCGGAACTGCGTACCCACAAGGTAAACGCGGGCAATGTTCAGGTTTTTGAGGCACCGTACGAGTTGGTCAAAACTATGCGGGCCAGCGTACTTGCACTCGGGCCGCTGCTAGCTCGGTTCGGCAAGGCAAAGGTCAGCCTGCCGGGCGGCTGTGCTATCGGCACGCGCCCGATCGACCTGCATTTGAAAGCGTTCGAGCAGCTCGGTGCGGTCGTGTCGCTCGAGTCGGGCGACGTCGTTGCCCGTGCCCCTCAGGGCCGACTCGTCGGCAACACGGTCGAGTTTGAAAAGGTGACCGTTACCGGTACCGAGAACGTAATGATGGCCGCGTCGCTGGCGGTCGGCAAAACGGTGATCAAGAACGCGGCGCAGGAGCCGGAGATCGACGATCTCGCCGAACTGCTCAACAAAATGGGCGCCCGCATCAAAGGTGCCGGAACGCCGGTGATCGAGATCGACGGCGTCGAATCGCTGGGCGGAGCCGAACACACGATCATCCCCGACCGCATCGAGGCGGGTACATTCATTGTTGCCGCGGCGATCACCGGCGGCGAGATCGAAATAAAAAGCTGTCGGCCCGAGCACCTGACGGCCGTGATCGAAAAGCTCCGCGAGGCCGGTGTCATCATCGAAGAACTAAATCAGAGCACGCTCCACGTCAAGGTCGGCCCCAATGGCCTGAGGGCATGCGACGTGACGACCGAACCGCATCCGCTGTTTCCGACCGATATGCAGGCCCAGTATATGGCTCTGATGACCCAGGCCGAGGGCACATCGACTATCACTGAGACCATTTTTGAAAATAGGTTCATGCACGCCTCCGAGCTGATCCGAATGGGAGCGGACATTCACATTGCGGGCAACACGGCGGTCGTCCGCGGCAAAACTCCGCTGATGGGGGCACCGATCATCGCCTCGGACCTGCGGGCGTCTGCATCGTTGGTCCTCGCAGCACTCTGCGCCGGAGGCGAGACCATCATCGACCGCGTGTATCATATCGACCGAGGCTACGAGACGATCGTCCGCAAACTGCGGAGCCTCGGCGCCGATATCGAGCGGATCACCGAAAGTCCCGCTGCACATGCACAGCCCGGGGCATAACGTCGGGATTAACAATTTTGACGGCTTATGATTTAATTTGACTAGATCATGAGTGTAGAAGATTGTCTTTTTTGTAAGATCGCTAGCGGCGTGATACCGGCCTCCAGGGTGTTTGAGGACGATGTGTGCATTGCCTTCAACGACATCAGCCCGCAGGCTCCGACCCATATTCTGATAATCCCGCGGCAGCACATAGACTCATTGGACAAAGCCCAGGCGGGCGACCGCGACACACTCGGCCAGCTCTTACAGGTGGCGGCGAACATTGCCCGCGAGCGCGGATTTGCTGACGACGGCTATCGGGTCGTGATCAATACCAACGCCGACGGCGGCCAGACGGTGTTTCACCTTCACGTCCATCTGCTTGGCGGCCGGCCGTTCGTATTTCCTCCGGGTTGATGATAATGCGGCCCGCTGCGGGCAAGAGGATTTATATGAAGATCATAATTCCGGCCATCGTTTTGTTTTCGATGATCGCCTTTCAGACCGGATGTTCGGGCGGAGCGGCAAATACCGCCAACGCCGACACCAACGCGAACACGGCGGCGGTTTCGCCGTTTGCCCACATCACCGACCCGAAAGCGGCGCTCGCCGAGGGCGACCGGCTGCTAGACAACAACCAGACCGAGCAGGCGATCGAGGCCTATAAGCAGGCCGTCACGCTCGACCCTGACTTTGCCGAAGCTCATTTTAAGATGGGCATCGCTTACGCCCTGATCGAATCTGAAATGCAGCAGGCCGGAAATACGGTCGAAACCACGTCAAACACCGGTAAGGGCGGGACCGTCAAGACAAATTCGCAAAAGGCGTTCGAACGGGCGGTCGAGGCGTACAAGAAGGTGATCGCCGCGAATCCCAAGGACGACCTCGCACAGTTCAACCTTGGCCGGGCGTATAACAAGCTCAACAAGGACGAGGAGGCCGAGGCCGCATTTAAGCAGGCCGTCAAACTCAAGCCCGACGATACCGAGTATCAGACCGAGTACGGGTCGATCCTGATCAAACTCGCACAGTATCGCGAAGCACTCGCACCGCTCAAAAAGGCGCTCGAACTCGATCCCGAAAATTCAAGGGCCGCCGACCTGCTTGAGGACGCCGAGGCCGGTACAAAGAGGATCGATTTTGTTCAGCGCGATGACGCCAACACCAAGCGGTCAAACTCGAACACTGCCGCCAACGCCAACGTCGCCGCGGACAGCAATTCGGCCCCGAAACCGCCGAACGCGAATACCAAACCTCAGCGCGAAGATCCGAAAGAGAAAAAGCCCGAGCGGCCATCTAACAAGCCGTAAACCGATGCCGTTTGGGGTGGTGCGAAATTACACATTCGCCGCCGCCCGTGTGTCAACTTGACATTGCCGACGGTAAACTTCAGATTAACCTTATGGAAGCGTCCGAGAGCGTCTTTCCATGAGGTTTTTCTATGTCCAAAGCGACATCCGAAACGTCACTGAGCGTCGAACGCCGCTCACGTATGCAGGAGGCTCGCGAGGCCATCATTGACCGCCTTGCTCGCGACCTGCCTACCAATATCGACCTCGAACGGTTTCTGAACGTCGTCGTCTCAGAGATCGGGCGAATGCTCAATGCCGATCGCTGTGACCTGCTGCAGCTCGGCGACGGCAGCGAACTCAGGATCAGTCATGAATGGCGAAAGGACCGGTCGGTGCCAAAGAGCGAAGGCACGACCATACCGTTCAACGCCGAGCGCCTGGCCGAGCGGTTTGATATCACCAACCCGATCCGGATGAACGATACGTCGCTTGCCAAGGATCCGACACTCAAGTTTTTTACAAAGGCGCTCGAGACGCGCTCGCTGCTCATCATCCCGATCATCCTCAATGGCCGAGTGCTCGGCCTGCTTGGTCTGCACGACACACATTCGGCACGTGTGTGGCTCGATGAAGAGGTCAGCTTTCTCCAGTCGATCGCCCAGCAGCTTGCTATCGGTTACCAGTACACGAGTCTTTACGTTAATCAGGAACACGAGTCGCGCCGGACCAACGCTCTGCTCGAGATCGCCAACACGCTAAACTCGCATTCGGATTTCAAAGAGGTCTCGGCCCTCGTGCTCGAACGCGCGATCGGGCTGGTCGGCGCTGATTACGGCGCTCTGGGCGTACTTGACCAGACCGGAAAGCGTATTTCACTGGCGTCATTCAAGTCGGCCGAGGGCATCAAGGTCACAAAGCTGCTGAAGATGATCGAACAGCATAACAAATCGCTGGCGATCGATTCGTTCTCGGCGTTGGGCGACCTTTTGAGCGACCGCAAAACGCTCCGGCTGGTCGATTCACAACTGCCGTTCGCGATCAGGTTATTTTTCAACACTCAGCTCCGCGGCAAGACCGCTCTGGTAACACAGGTCAACGTCGCGGGACAGGCGTACGGGCTTTTGGGCTTTGTGTGGAGCCGCGAAAACCCGTTCGAGGATCACGACATCGCGCTGATCGAGGGCATCGCCGACCAGATCGGTACCGCGCTCGAGCGGGACCAGCTCTCGGCCGAGGTCATGCGGCTCAAGAGCGAGCTTCATCAAAAACAGAGCGAGATCGTCGGTCAGGCTCCGTCGATACGCCGGGCGATCGAACTCGGGCTCAACGTCGCCGACACCAATACGACGGTGCTGATCCTCGGCGAATCGGGCACCGGCAAGGAACTGATCGCCAACCTTATCCATTTCAACTCGGGCCGCGAAAGCGGTCCGTATATCAAGCTCAATTGCGGTGCGATACCCGAAAATCTGCTCGAATCTGAGCTCTTTGGCCACGAAAAGGGCGCCTTTACCGACGCCCGCACGCAGCGGCAAGGCAGGTTTGAGGAGGCCAATGGCGGAACGCTGTTTTTGGACGAGATCGGCGAAATGCCGCTGCAGGCTCAGGTCAAACTACTGAGGGTGCTGCAGGACGGCGAGTTTACGCGGGTCGGCGGCAAACAGGTGATCAAGGCCGACGTCCGGGTCATCGCTGCGACCAACTCCGACCTCGAATCGGCGATCGAGTCGGGCCAGTTTCGCAAGGACCTCTATTACCGTCTGTCCGTTTTTCCGATCTCGCTGCCGCCGCTGCGCGAGCGGCCCGAGGACGTGCACCTTTTGATCTTTCATTTTCTCGAGCTGTATAAGGAAAAATCGGGCCGCTTTGTCTCGGGTATCTCAAACGAAGCGATGCGGGCACTGGTCAGCTACGAATGGCCGGGCAACGTCCGCGAGCTTGAGAATGCCATTGAAAGGGCCGTCATCATCGCATCCGGGCGTCAGATCGAGTTGTCCGACCTGCCGGACGCGATCGGCCGCCGGGTGACCGAGGCGCATGCGTACGCGAGGCAGGAGCGGGCCGCCGCCGCCGGTGACGGCCGTTCGATCGCCCTCGATATCACGCTGCCGTCCGCGATGGACGAGATCGAAAAACAGGTGATAATGGCGACGCTGGACTATACGGCCGGCGACAAGTCGCGTGCTGCCAGGCTGCTCGGCATCGGCCGCAAGACGCTTTACAGAAAGATCGACGAATATGAGATCGCGGATCGATAGTCGGAGGCAAGGATGAACAAGTATTTACCACTCGCGTCCCTGATGCTGCTGCTCGCGCTTTGTGCCGTTGTGCCGGGGCAATCGCCGACGCCGACGCCCGGCGGGCAAAATGACGACGTCGTTCGGGTCACGACCAGTCTTGTGCAGATCGATGTGTCGGTGACCGACAAGGACGGCAAACAGATCACCGACCTCAAACAATCGGACTTTGAACTGCTGCAGGACGGCAAGGTCCAGAAGGTCACCAAATTTGCCTACATCGGGCCGACCCGGCGGGCGGCCGCGGCAAGTTCGGCGGCCGATCCGGTCGATCAGACGCTTGCGGCAATGTCCGCGTCAAACACCGGCAGTAGTTCCGGGCGGCTCGTCACCTTTATCGTCGACGACGGCAATTGTATCTCTTCACAGGCCGGGATCCTGGCTACCCGCGAGGCGCTCGAAAAATTCGTCAACCGGCAAATGCAGCCCAACGACCGCGTAGCGATCTACCAGACACGCTCGGGCAGCAGTATGCTGCAGCAATACTCGTCGGACAAACAGGTGCTGCTGCGGGCGGTCAAACGTATCCGCTGGGTGCCGCCGGGCGGCGGCTGTACGTCATTTGACGGAGCGTATTATGAAGCAAATCGTTCCAATACGATCACGTCAGTCGGTTCTGACGGGGCGATAACGTCAAAATCGATCGAGTCCGAACAGGACCGCAAACGCCGCGAAGCGGCTGAGGATTTCAGCAAAAACAACCAGACGATCGGCACTATCGGCGTGATCAATTACGTCGTTCGCGGCCTCGAGTCGGTGCCCGGCCGCAAGATGGTCATCCTGCTGTCGGACGGCATCTCGATCCGCGATCGGACCGGTATTTCGACGACCGCGCTTTCCGTGCTTCGCGAACTGACGGACCGGGCCAACCGCGGCTCGGTACTTTTCAATACGATCAACGTCCGCGGCACCTTCGACCCCGGAATGATCGAGGCCCGTGACGAGGTGGACATCGCCGGCGAGATCGACACCGCCAAACCGTCAGGTTCGTCGCTGATCACGTCAAACCGTGAACGCGACACACGCCTCGCTGCCGAGGGCATGGCATTTTTGGCCAATGAAACGGGCGGACGGTACTTTCAGGGTGCAAACAACCTTGACGGCCCGATCGACAAGGCCCTGAGCCTCGAACGCGGTTATTACCTTTTGGGTTACGAGCCGGATGACGACGCCTTTAAGGGCAAGGATTTTCACAAGATCGACGTCCGCGTCAAAAGGCCAGATGCGAGGGTGGCGACGCGGGCCGGATTCCTTGCCAAACCCGACACCGAAGCGCCGACACGTCTAAGATCCGCCGACAGCGAACTATATCAGGCGATCGCCGCACCGCTGCCAAAGGCCGGGCTCGACCTTAGAATGACGGCGTTTTTCGGCAGTTCGGCGGCTGACGGTAACTACATCAGGGCGATGGTCGCATTGCGGGGATCGGACATCAGCTTTACGGCCGAACCGAACGGCGCCCAAAAGGCGGTTTTTGACGTCGTTGCCGTAACGCTGGACGAAAGAAACAAGGTCGTTGACGAATTTAACCGAACGCACACGCTGAAAGTGGACCCGCGGACGGCCGAGGTCATTAGGGCGAACGGCCTGGTCTACTCGGTCGATGTCCCGGTCAAAAAAGAGGGAACGTACAATTTTAGGGTCGCGATGCGCGACGCGTCGAATAAGGTGATCGGATCGGCCGGCCAGGCGATCAGCATTCCCGACCTCAAAAAGGGCCAGATGGTGGTTTCGGGCCTTGCGATCAGCGAGCTCGACGCTGACGGCAAGTTCGGCCGGCCGTCGCTGACAAAGCCTGACAACGGCTTTTCAATGCTCACGTCCAGGGGCGGGCCGGTGACGCGGCAATTCAAACGGCCGTCGTCGTCCGCGTATTCATACACGATCTTCAACGGCGGAGCGGACGCGTCGCAACTGAACGTTCAGGTCAATCTTTATAAGGACGGCAAGCTGATCTCCGAAGGCCAGCCCAAGAAGATCGAGAGTTCGGCCGTCGCGCCGGGCAGGATCGACGATCTCGGGTTTTTGCGGTTGAACGCCGCGGTCGAATCCGGCGACTATACGCTGGAGGTCATTGTCCGGGATCCTGCAAGGAAACAGATCGCGTCGCAAACCGTCGATTTTGAGATCATCGACTGATCGGCCGCCGTTAACGCACGATGAAAGACATTACTGTCGGCACCGCCGGACATATCGATCACGGCAAGACCTCGCTGATCAAGGCTCTGACCGGCGTTGACGCTGACCGCCTGCCGGAAGAAAAGCAGCGTGGAATAACGATCGACATCGGGTTTGCCGAACTTGACCTCGGCGATGTCCGCATCGGTTTTGTCGACGTTCCGGGCCACGAGCGGTTTGTTAAGAATATGCTCGCCGGCGTCAGCGGTATCGACCTCGTAATGTTGATCGTTGCTGCCGACGAGGGCGTGATGCCGCAGACGAGAGAGCATTTCGACATTTGCCGTCTGCTCGGCATCAAGGCCGGGTTTGTCGTACTCACCAAGATCGATCTCGCCGATGCCGAGACGCTCGAACTCGCAAAACTAGACGTCGCCGAACTTGTCGCCGGATCGTTTCTCGAGGCCGCCCCGGTCATCGAGGTGAGTTCGCGCAGCCTCGCCGGCATCGACGCCGTCCGCGAGCATCTGCGGCAGAGTGCCAATAGCGTCGAGTCAAGGTCGGCCCGGCTTTCGACACGGCTGCCGATCGATCGCAGCTTTACCGTCAAGGGTTTTGGCGCCGTCGTGACCGGAACGCTTGCGACCGGAGAGATACGCGAGAGCGACGAGCTGCAATTGATGCCGGACGGACGCGGGATCAGGGTCAGGGCTCTGCAGACCCACGGCCGAAAAGCTGACGCGGTGCACGCCGGGCAGCGAGTCGCGGTGAATATCGCCGGTGTCGACCATGATTCGGTTTTAAGGGGAATGCAGGCTTGCACGGCCGGCGTTTTTCGGCCCACGCAGGTTATTGATACGGTGGTCGAAGTGCTTGAGACGGCCGCCCGCCCGCTTCGGTCCCGGCAGCGTGTACGGCTGCACATCGGGACGGCCGAGGTGTTGGCTCGGGTCGCCGTCCTGAACGATGTGAACGAGATCGCCCCGGGCGGCAGCGGGATGATCCAATTGCGGCTCGAACATCCGATCGTCGCCGTGCCGGACGAAAGATTCATTCTCCGGCAGTATTCTCCGCAGGTAACGATCGCCGGCGGACGCGTGCTTGATCCGCTGGCCGAAAAACACCGCCGCAAAGATCTCTTGGACGTTCAAGGTCTTTTGTCCGTGCTTGCCGAGAGTGGGAACGGCACCGCCGAACAGATCGCCGCATTCGTCGGCCGATCGGGGCGAAGTGGGATCGGGACCGACAGCCTTCTGGCACGGACCGGCTTGCGACCCGAGATTCTCGCCAAACTGATCGGCGAGCTGTCGGCCGCCGGACGGATCGTCACCGCGGACGATCGCTGCGTTCCAACTGAGGTATTCGACGAACTGGGCCGGAGCTCGGTCGGCGAACTTGCCCGATTTCATGCCGGCGACCCTCTTTTGAGCGGAATGCCGATCGACGTTTTGCGCGACCTTGTGTTCAGGGGCGTTTCGTCGGCCGTGACGCGGGCCGTCCTGGCCAAACTCGAGAGCGATGGCAAGATCACCATTACCGCCGATGTCGTCCGGCTCGCCGGACACAGTACTCAGTTGTCTCCGGCCGAGAAAGCCGCGAGCGACCTCATCACTGCCGCGTACCAGAACGCCGGGCTCGATGTGCCGCGGCTTGACGAAGTACTTCAAGCGGCGGCCGCTCGGGGATGTTCGCCCGAGGCGGTGCGAAAGCTGTTTCGTATCAAGCTCGACACCGGTGAGATCGTAAAGGTGACCGACGAGTTTTATTTTGCCGCGGGAGTGATCGACGGGCTCGCTGCAAAACTTCGCCAGAGGGCCGCCGAAACGGGAAATTCGCTGTTAGATGTGGCACAATTCAAGGAAATCGCCGGTATTTCGCGCAAGTACGCGATCCCGCTGCTCGAACATTTTGACCGGACACGCGTGACGCGGCGGGCGGCCGACAAACGCATCATACTCTGATGAAAAAATTTCTGACAGCCCGATGGAAGGACCTGATCATGGCCAACTACGCGGTCGATCCCGAGCTGATGCGTCCGCGCGTTCCCGCCGGTACCGTACTTGACCTGCAGGACGGCAAGTGCTTTGTCAGCCTGGTCGGATTTATGTTTCTCGACACACGCGTCCTGGGCATTCCGGTGCCGATGCACGTTAACTTCGAAGAGGTAAATCTGCGGTTTTATATCAAACGCGAGGCCGAGGGCGAAACGCGGCGGGCCGTGTGCTTTGTCAAGGAGATCGTGCCGCGGTGGGCGATCGCGGCGGTTGCCCGCGGACTTTACGGCGAGCCGTACGAGTGCTGGTCGATGGATCACGAGCGGACGGAACGAACGGTCGCCTACCGTTGGTCAAAAGACGGCCGGAACAACAGCCTCAGCGTCGAGATCGACGAAAGCATCGGCGTCCCGCCCGAGGGGTCGCACGGTGAATTTATCATCGAGCATTATTGGGGCTACACCGGCAGGGGTAACGGCCGGGTCGATGAATATCGGGTCGAGCACCCGAAATGGGAACTTTTTTCGGTCAAGAATGAGCGGATCGATGTCGATTTTGGGGCCGTTTACGGCAGCGAGTTCGCGTTTCTGGCCGATGAAAGGCCGTATTCCGTCCTGCTCGCCAAGGGTTCTGAGGTCGCGGTCTATAAGGGGAAACAGATCTGATGATAGTCGGGATAGTCGCTGTCGCACGTAATTACGCGATCGGGCGTGACGGCCGCCTGCCGTGGCATTACCCGGCGGACCTCAAACATTTTCGCGAGGTCACGACCGGAAACGCGGTCGTCATGGGAGCCAGGACCTGGGCGTCGCTCGGCAAGCCGCTGCCAAACCGGTTCAATGTCGTCCTGAGCAGTTCGAGTAGTGTGACGCCGCCGCCCGAGGTGATGCGGCTGATGGAAAAGGATGAGGTGATCGACCTCTCACGGCACTTGAACCGCGATACATATATCATCGGCGGAGCCGCGATCTACGAGGCATTCGCCGGCGATATTCAAAAATGGATCGTCACCTGGATCCCCGAGGACATCGAGGATGCCGACACGTTTATGCCGCGCGACTTTCTCGATGATTTCGTTGAGGTCGAATCGCGGGAACTAGACGGCGGGTTGGTCGTCAGTACGCTTTGCAGAAAGTAAAATTGGTGTAAAATCGTCGCAGATCAATAAAAGGAGACCAGGTCTTATGATGGGTGGACGCAGTTGGGACGAGTGGATCGACGAATACTCCGAAGGCCATCAGCACCCGATGAACAAACTGACCCATCAGTTTGGCATCCCGATGATCGCCTTGTCGGTGTTGATGATACCGGCGTCATTCTTTGTCGGCGGCCTTTGGCGGTTCGCTCTCGGGTTGTTCGTCGCCGGCTGGATACTGCAGTTCATCGGGCACTATTTCGAAGGCAAACCGCCCGAGTTCTTTAAGGATTACCGCTTTTTATTCGTCGGCCTCCGGTGGTGGATGAAAAAGACCTTTGGTTAAAACCTGTTCCGGATCGATCAAAAGCCTTGACCCGACCACTGATCTTAGCCCTCGACATCGGCACCTCGAGTGTCAGAGCCGCTCTCTACAATGACGCGGCCGAGCCGCTTCGACGCGCCGGCGTTCGGGTCGAACGCACATTCACGATAACATCTGACGGCGGCTCTGAGATGGATGCCGACGAGGCGTTTGATCAGGTCGCCTCGGCGATCGACGCGCTTTTGGCAAAGACCGCGGCCGTAAAGGGCGAGATAGGATATGTCGCCCAGTGCGCCTTTTGGCACAGTCTGGTCGGTGTCGATGCGGCCGGGCGGCCGACGACAAAGGTGTTCGGCTGGGCCGACACCCGCAGCCGCGAATACAGCCCTGCACTTCGCAAGCGGTTTGACGAGCACGCAATCCACGACCGGACCGGTGCCCAGTTTCACTCGAGCTTCTGGCCGGCCAAGCTGCTGTGGCTGCGCCGCGAGCGGCCCGAGGTTTTTGCCCGGACTGACAAATGGCTTTCGTTCAGCGATTACGTCGCCTTGCGGCTGTTCGGCACCGCCGTGACGAGCGTTTCGATGGCGTCGGGCACCGGCATATTTGATCAGCGAAAATGCGATTGGGACACTGAGCTGACCAGGTTTCTAAAGGTCAGGCCGGCCGGCCTGCCTGCCGTTTGCGAGGACGACGCGCAGACATTTGCCCTCAACCGCAAATTTGCGAAACGCTGGCCGCGTCTGGCCAAAGCCGCGTTCTTTCCCGCGATAGGTGACGGTGCGGCTGATAATGTCGGTTCGGGCTGCGTGACGGGCTCGATGGCGGCGTTGATGGTCGGAACGTCCGCGGCGATGCGTGTCGCTTACGCCGGCGATCCGCCAAGCCCGATCCCCGACGGCCTCTGGTGCTATCGCATCGACCGGCGGCGGGTCATCGTCGGCGGTGCGTTAAGCGACGGCGGCAATCTTTACGCACGCATCAAGCAGCTCTTCAAATTGCCGGCAAATGCCGACGAGCTGGTCGCCGGGCGCGAACCGCGGGACACGCTGGTCGTGATCCCGTTCTTTCACGGCGAGCGAAGCACCGGCTACGACGAAGACGCCCGCGGAGCGATCATCGGCCTGACGGCCGCCGATGACGGCATAGATGTGCTGCGGGCCGCGATGGAGGGCGTTGCGTTTCGGCTTGCTGACATATGCGAACGTCTCGCTGGCGTCGCCGAGGTTAAAACGATCGTTGCCTCGGGCGGTGCCCTGCGCGAATCGCCGGTTTGGACACAGATCATAGCCGACGTACTGGGCCGCGATCTGACCTTGAGCGACGCCCGCGAATCATCTTCTCGCGGAGCGGTTTTGCTTGCACTCGAAAGTATTGGCAAAATGTAGATTACCGAACTTCCAAAATAGACCAGCACGATCGACCGAACAAAAATGACGACTGCAAAAACCGATCTCGACCAGCTCTGTATCAACACTATCCGCACGCTTTCGATCGACGCCATTCAAAAGGCGAACTCGGGGCATCCCGGCCTGCCGCTCGGGATGGCACCCACGGCGTATGTGCTGTGGACGAAGTTTCTCCGGCATAACCCGAAAAACCCAAAGTGGTTCGGCCGCGACCGGTTTTTGCTCTCGGCGGGCCACGGTTCGATGCTGATCTACAGCCTGCTGCACCTCACGGGCTATGACCTGTCGATGGATGACATCAAGCAGTTTCGCCAGCTCCACTCGAGGACGCCGGGCCACCCCGAGAACGTGATGACCGCCGGCGTCGAGATCACCACCGGCCCGCTCGGCCAAGGTTTTGCGAACGGCGTCGGCATGGGCATAGCCCAGGCACATTTGGCCGCAAAATTTAACCGCAAGGGCCTGTCGGTCGTCGATAACTACATCTACTGCATCTGTTCGGACGGCGACCTGATGGAGGGCGTGAGCTACGAGGCGGCTTCGCTTGCCGGCCACTTAAAACTCGGAAATCTGATCTATCTCTACGATGACAACAAAATAACGATCGACGGCTCGACCGATATCACGTTTACCGAGGACGTGACCAAACGGTTTGAGGCGTGCGGCTGGCATGTTTCGGAGGTCGCCGACGGCAACGATATCAAGGCGATCGAACGCGCGGTCAAAGACGCTCAGAAAGTAAAAAGCAAGCCCAAACTGATCCGCGTCAAGACCATCATCGGCTACGGTATGCCCAAACAGGGCACCAGCAAGGCTCACTCTGACGCTCCGGGCATCGACGCGGTCAAGGAGACCAAACGAAATCTCGGCTGGCCCGAGGATAAGAGCTTTTACGTTCCTAAAGAGGCTGCGGCCCATATGCGTCAGGCTGTCAAAAACGGCGCAGCGTTGGAAAAGGAATGGAACGCTCTCGTCAAACGATACGAAAAGGCCGAACCCGAACTCGGCCGGGCATTTGCCTCGATCCGCTCGGGTTCGCTCCCGGACGGCTGGGAAAAGGCACTGCCGAAATTCGACGGCGTCGAGGCCAAGGCGACCCGGGCGTACAGCGGCGACGTCATCAACGCGATCGCGGACGCTGTGCCGGCACTGATCGGCGGTTCCGGCGATCTGACACCGTCAAACAACACGTACATCAAGGCGTCTGCCGACATTCAGGCAGGGCGGTTTGAGAACCGCAACGTTCACTACGGTATCCGCGAGCACGCTATGGGTTCGTTAATGAACGGCATGGCGCTATTCGGCAGCGTGATCCCGTTCGGCGGCA
Source organism: uncultured Chloracidobacterium sp. (assembly GCA_937941715.1). Lineage (GTDB taxonomy): Bacteria > Acidobacteriota > Blastocatellia > Pyrinomonadales > Pyrinomonadaceae > OLB17. Next base: position 72,525 of record CALDGX010000103.1, read on the forward strand.
CATTTCAGACGTTTTCTGACTATATGCGGCCGGCGATCAGGCTCGCGGCGTTATCCGATATTCAGACGATCTTTGTCTTTACGCACGACTCGATCGGGCTTGGCGAAGACGGCCCGACGCACCAGTCGGTCGAGCACATTGCCGCGATGCGAGCGATCCCAAATCTTGCTGTGATCCGCCCGTGCGACGCCCACGAGACCCGCGAGGCCTGGCGGGCGGCCCTCAAACGCACCACGGCGCCGACGGCATTTGCCCTTTCGCGGCAAAAGGTCGCCCTTATCGACCGTAAAAAGTTTGCCGACGCCAAGGGCCTGCACAAGGGAGCCTACGTTTTGGCTGAGGCCGAGACAAAGGCCGGCAAGGCCGCCGCACCGAAGCTGATCATTATCGCCACCGGCAGCGAGATCGGCCTCGCGATGGAGGCCCGCGAACGCCTCAACGCCGCCGGCACACCGACCCGCGTCGTTTCGATGCCGTGCTGGGAATTCTTTGACGCTCAGCCGCAGAAGTACCGCGACGAGGTCCTTCCGCCCAAGGTCACCGCCCGGCTCGCTGTCGAGGCCGGTGTCTCGCAGGGTTGGCACAAATACGTCGGCGACCGCGGCGACGTCCTCGCGGTCGACAGATTCGGCATGTCCGCACCCGCTGAGGATGTCTTTCGCGATTACGGGTTTACGGTCGAGAACGTCGTAAGCAGGGCTGCGAAACTGAAGTGATCTCGCCATTCCGTCGAGACCGGATATGGAACAACTCAAGACTCCTGGTTTGATACTTGATATCGAACGCGTCCGCCGCAATGCCCGGGCGATGAGCGACAGGGCCGATCGGCTCGGCGTCCGGCTCAGGCCGCATATCAAGACACATAAGTGCATCGAGGCCGCCCGTATCCAATCCGCCGGCCGCGACGGGGCGATCACCGTTTCGACGCTGGCCGAAGCAAGGGTATTTGCCGCAAACGGAACTACCGACATTACCTACGCGGTGCCGATCGAGCCCGGCAAATTTGAGGCGGCGATCGGGCTGTTGCGAACGGGCGTGACGCTGAACCTTTTGACCGACGATGCCGACACTGCGAGGATGCTCGATGAGGCCGCCGGCCGAGCCGGTGTGAAGTTAAACGTTTTTGTAAAGATCGACTGCGGCACGCATCGCGTCGGCGTCGAGCCTCATTCGGCGGCGGCGATCGATATTCCGCGGCTGATCACCGACGCCGCTAATCTGCATTTTGCCGGCATTCTAACTCACGCCGGACACTCGTACGACGCCGGGACGGTTGACGAGATCAGGGCGGTCGCTCGACACGAACGCGACTGTATGGTCGAACTCGCCGGTCGTCTGCGCGCCGATTCGATCGCGGTCCCGACCGTCAGTGTCGGTTCGACGCCGACCATGTCGCTCGTTGACGATCTAACGGGAATTGACGAGATACGCCCGGGCAACTATATCTTTTACGACAATTTTCAGGCGACGCTCGGTAGTTGTTCGTTCGAAGACACTGCGCTGACGGTGCTCGCCGCCGTGATCCATGTGTCTGACGGAAAGCTCGTTATCGACGCCGGCGGCATCGCTATGTCAAAGGACCGCGGGCCGTTCGGGCTAGATCCGTCGTGCGGCTATGGGCGCGTTCTGGACCTCGACGGCAGCGATACGGGAATGCGGCTCACTTCGTTGTCACAAGAACACGGCGTGATCGAAAACAACGAAAACCTCAGCTTCAAGGTCGGCGATCGGTTGCGAATTCTCGCTAATCATTCATGTATGACCGCCGCCCAGCACACGCATTACAATGTTCTGGAGAACGGCGAGATCGTCGATAGCTGGAAGATACACACAGGTTGGTAAGATCAAATGGACGAACGCCAAGCGATCGATAGTGATCGCCTGGCGTTTTTTGAGCGGCTACATTCCGCAGTTCGAGTGTTTCCAGCTCACCAGCTTTTGGTTCGAGTATTGGTCGCGGGTCACGACCGCCTCGATCGTTTCGGTCCCACCGTCCTCGACGACGGTGAAGCAAATTCGATACTCCATCGCGAACATTCCCTTGCTCTCAGCTTTCAGGACCTTGCCCAATTTGTGCTCCTTGTTCTTCTCTTTCGAGTGGGTGTAGATAGCAAAATCGAGTGCCAGCAGCATTCCGGCGTCACTGTTTGAAACCTGCGTGAAGCCATCAGCCGACGTCGTGCTGCATTTGCCGTCGATCCATCCCGTAAGCTTGTAATTCGAGTACTGATCGACGCCGATCAGAGCCTGAGCTTCGCCCTGCTTGCCGTTGGTAGCGACCGACAAACACAGCCGAAAGTCCCGTGTGCCGAGCGAGCGTTCCATATCCTCGGCCTTGAGTATCTCGTTGTATTTGACGGTCGTCTTCGTCTTTTTGGACTGCAAAAGGACGGCATTTTGGGCCGCGAGGTCGGCTCCGGCGTCGTTGAGATCGACGTGTTTATATTTCGTATTAGGCGTAAATCCGGGCACCGCGGCCGCCGAGCCGCCGGCCGAGTCTTTGCCGCATGTCGATTTTGACCAGCCCATCAGGCGAAGATTCGAATACTGATCCATCGTCACGATCGCCTGAACGTACGTTTGCACGTTAGTCACATTGGTGTCGAGACACAGCATAAAATCACGTGCGCCCAATTTCGGCTCCTTGTCCGAAGCCTTTACGATCTTGTTCAGAGTTACCGTGGTCTTGGCGCGTTTTGCTTGTTCGCCGACCGCGAAATCCGCCGCCATCTGCACACCTGCGTCGATGTCCGAAGCTCTCCAGCCCTGTGCCGATACCGAGGCGGCGACGGCAAATATTACTGAAAAGACGGAAAGAATGGCGACTAGAGCTTTCGATTTCATATTATTTCCTCACGTTCTTAAACGTTTTTAAGGGAGAAACTTCCGGATATTTCACTCCAGGTTAAATTCCGCAATCCGAGGCCTTCCAACTGGAAAGGCTATAGTTGCGTTTGAGGTCTTGGTAAACGATCGCGGTAACGGTCTGCGGCTCATCTCCTTCGACGTTGACGGTCATGCAGATGCGGTAGTTCATTCCCGCAACGACCTGACGCTCTGCCTTGACTATCTTATTGAGCGATATTTCACTGTTCGCCGTTTCCGATCGCTTGGCGATCGCAAATTTTGCTGCCGCCACGATATCAGCGTCTATTCCGGCGGCCGAGCCATAACCGCCCACGATGATCGGCTTGTCCGCAGGATTGGCCGCAGTCTCGCCGCACGTTGAATCAGCCCAGCTCGAAAGCTTGCGATTGCCCTTCAGATCGACATAAACGACGGCCTGTACAAACGTCGTGTCGCCGCCATCGGCGCTTACTTCCATACAAAGCCGATAGTTCGAACCTTGCACGACCTGGCGTTCGGCCTTGACCAACTCTTCGAGCGAATACTCCGAACCTGTTTTTTCCGACTGGGTTTCGACCGCAAAATTTGCGGCAGCAACAGCGCCTGCGTCCGTATTCGCTACGGCCTTATAGCCGCCTACCATCGGCGGCCGCTGAGCCGATACCGCGATGACCGAGGCAAACAATATTGCCGTCATTACTAAAATTGGAACATGCCGTTTCATTAAAGGATCTCCTGATATGGTGTTGGTTCGAAAGCCTAAATATTCGGCCCTTTGGCCCGTTTTGTCAATCACTGTATTTCGGCGAAACGCCGGTTGCCGGCGTCAAAGTGACCGTTCGACGTGCGATATCGTGGGCGGGTTGTCCGGCATTATTTTACCGGCATTACCGGCCACAAGCGTTGGTTTTTGCTATTACTGATCGGCATCAGGATAGCTGATGGTTCGGCCGTTTCCGGCGGCGTGTCCTAAAACAGTCCTCTGACCGCCAGCCGCAGCGAGTTATCCCATTTTTGACCGTCAACCGCGGCGACGTCGGTGTTAAAGACGATGATCGCTGCCTTTCGCTTGTCAGGGTCGACGTCGATGTAACTGATAAAACCATTCTGATCGCCGCCGTGGCCGAAATGGCGCTTTCCGAGCGTTGTATCGAGAAAATAGATCAGCCCGATGTCGGTCGTAAATCCGCGATGTCCATTCGCATCAACCTCGACCGGCAATTGTGGTTTCCACATTTCCTCCAGCGAGGTGCGTTTGAGCACCGCTTCGTAAACGTCACGATTGGCGTCGCCGATAAGAAAGGCGGCGTATTTGAGCATATCGCCGATCGGCGAATTGAGCCCGCTGTTCGAGACGGTAATGCCGGTGTCGGCGTCAAAGCGACCGGCGGTGCGTTTGCCGTCCTTGATGTAATAGGAATGCGAGCGGTGCTTGAGCAAGTGCGGCGGCGTCGAGTCAAAATAGCTCCGGTACATCTCGAGCGGGCGAAAGATGTTCTTGTCGATGTAAACTTCGTAGTCCTCGCCCGAAAGCTTTTCAATGATCTTGCCCAGAAAGATGATGCCCGGGTTCGAATAGCTGAACTTGCTGCCCGGCTTGAAACGGATCTCGGTGTACGGAAACATCGCGACCAGCTGCGAGTATTCGGCCGGTTCAAACGGCTCCCAATCCGCACCCGAGCCCCACGGCCACGTGCCGCCCCGAAATCCGGCCGAGTGGGTCATCAGATGGCGGATCGTGATGTCATCCATCGAACCGAACGCGTTGTGCACCTTTCGAAGCTCGGGCAGGTATCGTGTTACGGGATCGTCGAGTTTCAGCAGCCCGCGGTCACGGAGCTGCATGATCGCGATCCCGGTAAAAGGCTTGGTGTTTGACGCCCAGTGCCAGATCGTCTCGTCGTCGACGGGCCGCCCTTTTTCGATATCGGCCAAGCCGTAATTGAGCCGCGACGCCTTGCCGTCCGACAGAAGGGCAAACGCACTGCCTACCACGCCGGCACGCTTTAGTTCGCTTTCATAAACCGGCTTGAACGCCTTCAGTGAGGCATCTCCGCGGCTGTCTTGTGCGCTGATCGAGATCATTCCTGCTGTCAATGCGTACACCAATACTGTAATGAGCGGCCTGATGGTCATCGCTGATCAATTTACCCTTACTTTTTTACGCAAAACTAGGCGATACGAAATATCTCGCGGTAGCCGCCGTCCACGATGTCCAGATAGCCGGCCATCGCCTCCTGAACGTCGGCTCGCGAACCGTACTCGCGCATACTCTCGGCAAACTGGGCCATATCTTCGACCTCGGTCTCGATGACGACGGTCCAAAACGCGGCGACCTCATCGACCAGGACGCGCTCATTGACGATGCTGCCGGCATCGCGCATCAGCTGATTAGCCTTTTTCAGCTTTTCGATCAGCACCTTTGCCTTGCCCGGTTTGCATTTGAAAACGTTACGCACAACAAACATAGCACACCTCCGTTAAAAGCCGGTTGTATGGGTCAGGGCGTCAATTTTGTCGCTAAAATGCGGGTGTGTCAATAGTTTTTTGTGGGCCGTTCGCCCTATTCGTTCCGCTTTTGCGGTATAACGCGATAAACTAGGCGTTGAACGATCGCAGCTATGAGTGTTTATAACGAACTTACCGATACCCAACAATTTGCCTGCCGCGTGATCGCCGACCACGCCCGCTCGACGGCGTTTTCGATCGCTGACGGCATCCTGCCCGGCAACGAAGGCCGCAATTACGTCCTGCGCAAGATAATGCGCCGGGCGATCTACCACGGCCGCGAACATCTGGGCTTAAAAGACCTTTTCTTTTACAAGGTCTGCGATCTCGTCGTTGACGAGATGAGCGGCGCATATCCCGAGCTTGCCGCTCAACGGGATTTCATCGGCAAAATGGTGCGGCTCGAAGAGGCCAGATTCGGTACAACGGTCACGGTCGGCCTGGCTCGGCTCAATGAGCTCGGCCTGACATCCGACACGCCCAAGGACGACGAACTTTTCCGCTCGATCGGCAAACTTTACGACACGTTCGGTACGCCGCGTGACCTGATCCGCGTTTTCCTTGAGGAAAAGGGGCTAGAATTTGCCGAGGACGACTTCAACCGACGGTTTGACGCTGCACTTCAGGAACTGCAGCAGCAGTCGGGCGTCGGGCAGACGGCCCGCAAATCGCAGATATCGCCGGTCTATGCCGCGATCGCTGAAAAGGTCGGGGTCAACGAGTTTCTCGGCTATGAAACGACCCATGTCGAAGGCGCCCGTGTGGTCGCCATCCTCGACGGCGAAGATCAATTGGGCGAGATCGGCGAGGGAGCACAGGGCAGCATCATACTTGACCGCACGCCGTTCTATGCCGAATCGGGCGGACAAGTCGGCGACAGCGGACGTTTGACGACCGCGAACGCCTCGGTCACGGTCTCGGACACATACTCGCCCGTACAGGGCCTCATCATCCATAAAGTCACGGTCAACAGCGGAGCCGTGACCGTCGGCGACGAAGTGACCGCGGCCGTCGATGCCGAAAAACGCGATGCGACACGGCGCAATCACACGGCGACGCACCTTGTGCACGCTGCTCTTCGCGAAGTCCTGGGAACGCACGTCAAACAGGCGGGCTCGATCGTCGCACCTAACTATCTGCGATTCGATTTTACGCATTATCAGCCGATGTCGGCGGCCGAGATCACCGAGATCGAAGACCTCGTTAACCGGTACATCCTCAAAAATGAACCGGTCAACACCGATATCATGAATATCGAGGACGCGATGCGGGCCGGTGCAATGGCCCTGTTCGGCGAGAAATACGGGTCGGATGTACGAGTTTTGAGCGTCGGCAGCGGCGAATTTTCGCGTGAGCTCTGCGGCGGTACGCACGTGCGCGCGACGGGCGACATCGGTTCATTCAAGATAACGGCGGACGAGGCTATCGCATCCGGCGTTCGGCGTATCCGCGCGATCACCGGGCTTGACGCCTTCGAGCGTTTTCGCGACGACGAAGAGCTTATAAACGCGTCGCTCGGCGTCCTCAATACGCAACGCGACAATCTGCCCAACGCCATCGCCCGGCTTCAGGACGAGCTCAAAAAGACCCGCAAGGAGATGGACGACCTCAAGCTCAAGATCGCGACCGGCTCGCTCGGCGGCGGCGATGCGGGCAGCGACGAGGCTCGCGATATCGCCGGTGTGAAAGTGCTTGCCAAGATCGTCGACGGCCTCGACGGCAATGGTACCCGACAGCTGTCCGACACGCTGCTCGCCCGGCTCAAGAGCGGCGTCGTCGTACTCGGCCGCAAGGACGAGGGCAAGGTCGGCATCATCGTCCGCGTGTCTGACGACCTGACTTCTAAGATAAAAGCCGGTGACATCATCCGCGAGATCGCTCCGGTGGTCGGCGGCCGCGGCGGCGGCAAACCCGATATGGCCGAGGGCGGCGGAACCGAGCCCGGCAAACTGCCCGAGGCGATCGACGCCGCGTACGCGGCGGTTGAGCGAATGTTGGCGTGACCGGGCCGCAGGATAGCGATCGATAAATATTTTTTCGGCGGAAATTTGGTGTGACAAGATGAGTGCTGCTTTACCGATCAAGTCTGACGAGATAATTTCCTTCAACCCGGCGACGGGCGCGGAGATCGGGCGCGTAGCGATAACGTCGGCTGAGGACACGGCCTCCGCGGTCGCCCGTTCTCGGGAGGCGTTTAAGCATTGGAAACAGACCCCGTTCGCCGAGCGAAAGCGTCTCGTCATGGCCGCCCGCGAGGTCATTCTGGCCGAGATCGATGAGATCGCCCACCTCATCTCAAGCGAATCAGGCAAACCGTTTGGCGAGGCGATCGCGTTTGAGATCGCACCCGTGCTCGACCTGATGCAGCATTTTGCCCGCAATTCCGAAAGGATGCTGAGGCCGGCAAAGATCGACATCGGCTTGTTCAAATTGCTCGGCCGTTCGTCGCAGATCGTCTATCATCCGCTCGGTGTCGTCGGCATCATTCCGGCGTGGAATTATCCGTTCTCAATACCGCTTGGCGAGGCCGTAATGGCACTAATGGCGGGAAATACGGTCATTATCAAGCCCTCTGAACTTACCCCTTTTACCGGCCTCAAGATCGGTGAGATATTTGAAAAGGCGGGCTTTCCCACAAATTCCGTCCAGGTCATCTCCGGTGACGGAACGACCGGTGCGGCCCTCGTTGAGGCCGTTCCCGACAAGATAATGTTCACCGGTTCGGTCGCCACCGGCAAGCGGATCGCCGCGGCCGCCGCGAAGAATTTGACATCGGTCGTCCTCGAACTCGGCGGCAAGGATCCGATGATCGTATTTGAGGACGCCAATCTCGAACTCGCGGCCCGGGCGGCCGTTTGGGGAGCGTTCTGCAATTCCGGGCAGAACTGTGCCGCCGTCGAGCGGCTCTACGTCCAGGAAAGCGTCGCCGAGGCTCTGACCCAAAAGATCATCGAGAAAACGCTCGAACTAAAGCAGGACACCGGCGACAAGGAAACGACGTCGATCGGTGCAATGTCGTCCGAGCGGCAGTTGAGGATCGTCGAGGACCACGTCGATGATTTTCGGTCAGCAGGGGCTAAGATCGAGACCGGCGGCCGTCGTAACCCCGATCTTGAGGGACTTTTCTACGAGCCGACCGTCATCACCAATGTCCATAACGATATGCGGGCAATGCGTGAGGAGACGTTCGGGCCGACACTGCCGATCGCGACATTTACGACCGAGGACGAAGCGGTTCGCCTGGCAAATGATACCGAATTTGGCCTGACGGCGAGCGTCTGGACACGCGATCATGCCAAGGGCCGCCGTGTCGCCGAGCGGATCGAGGCCGGTACGGTCTGTATAAACGAACATCTCTATACGCACGGCATCGGCCAAACGCCGTGGGGCGGATTTAAGAACAGCGGCCGCGGGCGGACCCACGGGCGCGAGGGGTTGATGGAGCTGGTTCAGGGCCAGCACATTCATACCAATCACGTCGCGATCCTGCCGGATGCGTGGTGGCTGCCGTACTCGCCGACCGCCGTTGAGACTTTTCGTGGATTTGCGAATAAATTTGCGAGCGGCAGCATGATCAAAACTTCGCTCATGCTGCCGCTGCTGTTCAAAAGGATCCGTGAACTGCTAAAGAAATAGCAGTTTACCGGACCGGTTGTTTGAGGATGTCGGCCAGCGCCTGCATACGGCCTGCGTCAACCGAGCTTTTGGCCGTGCCCGCCATCTTCTCGATCGCGCCTGCCTGGCTCTTAAGTTCACTCAGTGACTTTTTGTCCATATTCGAACCCTCAGCCTTCTCGATCGCTTGCCGGACCGCCGCTATCCGGTCAGCCGCCATTCCCTGCGAACGCTCAAGCTGATCGACATACGCCTTGGCGACGACCAACTTTCGCGGCCACTCGATCCGCTGCTGATTCTGGACGTTGAGTTCGGCCACCTGGACCGACTTCGCCGCGTCGATCTCGTTCTGCGTGAGATTTGCCGTCGGCGTCAGTTCGAAGATATCGAGGCCGCGGGCGATCTCGGACGAATAGATGCGGCCGTTGTACCAATATGCCGACCACGAACCGCCGAGGATCAGCATATTCGGGTCGATCGGGCCGCGGTCAAAATACGCGATCTCGACGGGCTTATCGGCATCGGTAAAGTCCATTATCGAGATGCCGCCCTGATACCAGGCCTGTACCTTAACGTCGCGGCCCGGGATCGGCACCAGCGAACCGTTATGCGCGACGCAGTTTTCACTGTCGCCCTGAGCGGCCGGCATTTTGTAGTAGTTGGCAAAGCTGAGCTTGTTGTTCGCCAGACGGAAGATGGCGTTGGCTCCCCATTTGTTCGGGTCGGTCTCACGGCAACGTGCTCCCATTCCGCCGCCCCATTCGTCGGTGAACACGACCTTTTTACCGTCGTTCGAGAATGACGCCGAGTGCCAATACGCATAGTTCGTGTCGTTGACCGCGTCAACCCGTTTGGGGTTGGCCGGATCGCGGATATCGAGCAGGATGCCGTTACCCGAGCAGGCACCGGCCGCCAGTCCGATCGCCGAATAAACGGTGATATCGTGGCACTGGTCGCTGGGCTCAGGTGCGCCTTTGCCCTCATGCGAACCGCCGTTGTTGAGAGCGTTGATCACGCCCGTCTTCGGGTCCGAAAAGACGCGCGGGCTCGATACGACCTTGGCGTTCTGCGGTGCCGCCAGCGGGACCTTGATCACCTCGATGCGAAACAGTGCCGTATCGGGGTTCGTGTCCGGCATACCGCCCGAACACCCGGCGAGCTCCTCGCCCTGACGGACGAAAGATGTGCCGGACACGTAAATATAGACGTTGTCCTTATCCTTGGGGTCGACGACGAGCGAATGCGTGTGCGATCCGCGGCAGGTCTGGACCGCGCCGACCTGTTTCGGCCGGCTAATGTCCGAAATATCGAATATTCGCACTCCTCGAAAACGGTCCCTATTGGCCGCGGGCAGTCCGCCGCCCTGTTGTCCGGCCGCCGGCGGCGGATCTGGCGGAAACGCTTGTTCGCCGCAATCGAGCCTGCCGTTCGGCATCTCGACCGACATAAAGAGCAAGTTTTTGTGTACCGAAACGTCGCCTTGCCCGCCCGGACAGATCAGCGATGTCAGCAGCTTGGCTTTTGACGGTTCGGCGATGTCGTAGATGTTGATGCCGTAAAAATTACCCAGAAACAAATGATTGCCCTGAAACGCGATGTCCGAATTGGCAAGTGCGAGTCCCGCGACCGGCATCTTCATCGGTGCCGGTATCATCGCCGGGTTGCCGATGCCGAGGGCACTGAGGGCCTTTTCGACCTTCGGGCTGTTCGGGTCGATACCGAGTTGGAAAGCCTCCGGCTTCTGGAGCAGCAGCAAGTGCTTCATCCCGAATGACGCTTCGCCGGCTTCAAGCAGGCCCGGCTTCAGCTTCGACCGCGGATCGTTGGCGTTTGAACCGGTCATTCCGGCCGGCAAGGGCGGAGCCTTTTCGAGGGCCGCTTGTGCCAATGACGTTGCCGCTAGTCCTGAACAAATAATGGCCGCTGCCATCACCAAATGGAAAGTGAAGTCATAAATTCGTTTCATCGTTTGCTCCCTACTTAGTCCCCTCCAACATTGTCTCCATGATCCTGATCTCGGCCCGCTGGCCACTATCGACATCGGTCGCGAAATTAAATATCTCGGCATCCTGCCCGGCACCGGCGGTATTGAAAAGGTCCCTGACCATTTCCAGGGCTCCCTTGTGGTGCTGGATCATCCCGGCCAAAAACAATCGGTCAAATTCCTTTCCCTTAGCGAATTTGAGAGCTTTCATCTGAGCTGCCGTCAGCATGCCGGGCATCAATGTGTCATTCGCGCTTCCGGACATTGACATACCTGACATATCACCCATGTCAGCCTCGACTACCTGGCCGCGAGCTTCGAGCCACCGTTTCATAAAACCGATCTCTTCAGCCTGCGTATGGCTAATACGCGCGCCGAGCAATCTGAGTTCCTTATTCACGGTCCTCGCTTCGATCAGGGCCGTCATCTCTACCGCCTGAGCGTGATGCATTATCATCCCGCGCATAAATTCGACATCCTTCGGCGACCGCGGCGGCAGCACCGCACGAGTGGTCGGCGGCAGCACCCGCGTCGGTTGGCCGGGTGCTCCCGGCTGGACGATCGTGGCCGGCGGATCGGCCTGCTGTGCCGGCGACGGGATCGACAAGAACAGGATAAACAGAACGGCCGTCACGGGCATTCCCGCGAACAGCAAAGGCCTCGTTCGCTTGGACACTAATTGGTTGAGCATTAATCAACACGATAACATAGAACCAACGCCGTGTTCCATCAATTTACAAGTCGGGGGTTTTGACGGCGGCTCGATCTCGATGCTCTCGGTCCGCATAGGTGGATGACCGCCGTTTCGGACAAAAAAAAGGCCGACGGCATTGTGCGTCGGCCCTTCTTATTTGTATTCCCGCGTCCGGTGACTACGGTTTGATGACGTAGTCGGGCCAGCACGAGGTCGGGTTCAGGTACATCTCGAGCAGCTCGATAGCCAAACGGTTCGTTCCGCCCGCGGCCGAGCCGCCGGCCTGATCCGGGTTGAGTATCTTGCCGATCTGATCACGAACGGCCTCGAGGTGGACCCTCGTCGCACGGTCGGCCGCCCGCGGGATAGCGGCGCTTGCCGCCGCACTGATCGCACGCAGCTCGGCACGGTAAAACTCCTTTTCATCGCCGGTGGTGATGAAGTTGGCCGCAAACGACGCCGGCAGTCCTGCGGGCAGGGTCGCGGGCGGCGCGTTCAGCTTATTGTTGGCGATGTCGAGGTATGCACGGTGCAGGTTGCGGCGATACGCGTCGACCGACACCTTGGGCCCGGTCAGCTCGCCCCAGACGCCGCTGCGAACGTCGGCCAGAAAATCTCCCGGCTGATACGCAGCGTTTCCGTCCAGTGCCTGCTGCTCGACCAGACGGGCAAAACGCGAACTGGACAAAAGGTTGTTCAGCACACTGTTCTGCGCGTTGCGGACGCGGTTGAGGGCTCCGATCGGCTCGATCCGCCGCAGGATGTCCTTGTCGATCGCCCACATCGGCGTCGCAAAGGCGTTCTCGTTAAGAAACTTGACCGCCTCGGCCTGACGGGCACGCGGCACCATCTCAAACCGTACGCCGTTCTGCCCGATGTGCTTTTGCTGCGAGTTAAATCCGCCGACGATGGCCGACACGTGATTCATCTCAAGCGTCCACTGGCCGAGCATACGGCCGTAGAGTTCGGCAAGGTCGTCATACGGCATGCCCTTTTCGGTGGTGGTCGCCGGCACGAGCAGCTTTGCGACGCGTTTGAGGTTCATCAGCCCGAGCGAGCTCGACTTGACCGCGTCGGCGTCACCGACCGCCTCGGTAAGTTCGCCCGGGTCGCTGCCGGCCGAGCCGGCGGTCGAAAATCGCAGCCACGGCTTTTCGTCCTGAGCCAGTGCCCACTGGTCGAGCGTGGCCTTTTCGGCGTCGGGCGTCTTGGCTCCGGGGATCGGCTTGTAGCCCCACATCGTCGCCCATTCGTCATACGGCCCGATGCCGGGAACGAGGTCCTCGACGCGGATGTTGTCCTCGGGCTGCGCGACGTAGTTAAAGCGCGAATAGTCCATCAGCGTCGGCGTATGGCCCATCTTGTGGACCCACTCGCGGTCGCGGACCTTGTCCTGCGGATAGGTCGAGCTGGCCTTCATATTGTGCTGAAAACCGAGCGTATGTCCGACCTCGTGGGCGACGACGTACTCGAGCAGCGTTCCCATCAGGTCGTCGGGCATCGGCAGCCTCTGGGCTCGCTTGTCGAGCGCGCCCACCTGCAGGAAGTACCACGAACGCTGGAGGTTCATGATGTTGTGATAAAACTGAATGTCCGACTCGAGGATCTCGCCCGTTCGCGGGTCGGCGACGTGCGGCCCCGAGGCGTTCTCGATCGTCGAGGGCAGCCAGCGGATGACCGAATAGCGTGCGTCCTCGGCGGCAAAATCAGGGTCTTCCTTTTTGGTCGGGGCACGCTTGGCGATGATCGCGTTCTTAAAGCCGGCGGCCTCAAACGCCTTTTGCCATTTTTCGACGCCCTTGATCATAAAGGGGATCCACTTGGTGGGCGTTGCCGAGTCGATGTAATAGACGATCGGCTTGACCGGTTCCGAAAGTTCGGCGTTCGGGTCTTTCTTCTCAAGGCGCCAGCGGCGAATGTAGGTCGTCTCGGGAGCCTTGTGCTCTTCGCGGCCATAGTCGATCTGCGTTTGCGAAAAATATCCGACACGCTCGTCAAACAGCCGCGGCATCATCGGGTTTTCGGGCAGCTTGACCATACTGTGATGGAGCACGACGGTCGCACTGCCGGGGTTCATGCCGGATTGCTGAGTGTTGCCGCCGCCGCCGCCGGGAGCACCCGCGGGTGTCGCCGCACGCGTATAGGTCATCGACGATTCGGCCTCGATATTGGTCGGGTACGGCGTGATGCGTTCGATAAATGAGCGTGCCGTGTCGAGCGCGGTCGCGTTCAGACGCTGACGGGCGCTGAACTCAAATACGTCGGTGTTGAACAGGCGGGTCACCTCGATCACGGCCGTGTCGTTGTTCGGGCCCCAGGCCGCGACGTTGAACGTCATCAGGATCGAGTCGTTATTTGACGCCTGCACCGCTTCCGAGATCGGCGTTTTGGGGTCGGCGATAACGCTATAGTTGCGGTTTCGCAGATGGACCTTGTTGTCGATCAGCTCCCAGCGGACGACGCGGTTGCCGAGTGCCTGGCCGCCGTAACCGACACCGACCGTCGTTTTAGCGATCTGTGCGACCCAGAGATATTCCTTGCCAAATTCGCTCTTGGGTATCTCGTAATAAAATTTGTCCTTGACCTGATGCACCGCGAAAACACCTTTTTTGGTCTTGGCGTCTTTGGTGATCACCTTGTCGTAGGGCTGCGGATCGGTCGAGGGCGGCCCGCCGGCTCCCGGCCTGGCTCCGCCCGGCGTCGGCGTTTCGGGCGGCGGGTCCTGGGCGTTGACGACCAAGGCGGCCGCCGTCAGGCAAACAAATAGGAAAAGCAAACTCAGCTTGGAACTTCTCATTAACGTGACTCTCCTGGGTTGGTGAATAATCGAAATTGTCGGCACGAACGATGCCGGCCATTGCCCGCGATACAGCTATGCGGTGCATGAGGCTCGACACAAGACCATCCGGCATATTGCCGGCCGAGCCGGTCTCTCTGCAAAAAGTTTAAAGATAAAGACTGGAATCTTACGCAACTGATAGTAACTTTGTTTCCGCCGACGGGCAACATTTATTTGCGCCCGTCCGATACGGCCGGGTCACTTCGCACCGGCGATCGCGAGCACCGCGGCGAGTACCCGCTGTGAGCCGCGGTAACTGTCGGTCATGTCAAAGCTCTCGGTCACCGAATGTGACCCGAGCCAGCGTCCGCCGCTGCCGATCGTGACGGCCGGTATCCCGAGCTTGTTCGGCATTCCCGAATCGGTGCTGCTCGCCGTCAAATTGGACCTGACGCCGAGTGCCCGGTCGGCGGCGAGGATCGTCCGGATGATCGGGGCGTCAGGTGCCTGGCGGCCGACGGGCCGTTCGCCGATCAGTTTGATATCGACCGACAGCTGAAAGCCGCCGCTGCGTCCGGCATTCTCTTCGGTCAGTGCGTCGGCGACAGCGCGTTTGAAGTCTGCGTCGATCTTCGCTAATTCGGCACCGCTTACCGAGCGAAGGTCAACCTCCATCGATGCAGTCTGGGCGATCGAATTGACGGTCGTGCCGCCGTCGACGCGGCCGACGTTAAAGGTCGTTTTGGGCGACGCCGGCGGCCGCAGAAGCGATATTTTGTCGATCGCCCGGCCGAGGGCATGTATCGCGCTCGGGCGGCCAAAATCGATAAAGCTGTGTCCGCCCGGCCCGCTGAAAGTGACGCGGTAACGATTGCTGCCGATCTCGCGTTCGACGATGTCGAAACCCTGTGCGTCAACGCCTATGAATTCGGTTATCCGGCCCGGCATCTCCTCGGTCAAAAGGTGCCGCGTACCGCGCAGGTTGCCGAGGCCCTCTTCGCCGACATTTGCGACAAAAACGATCGAGCTGCCGGTCTCGATCCGCGCATCGTCCAGCGCGCGGATGACGGCCAGCATCACTGCCAGGCCGCGGCAATTGTCGCCGATGCCCGGCCCGGTCAGCACCGTGCCTTGACGCTTGACCCTGACGTCGGTGCCCTCGGGGAAAACAGTGTCGAGATGGGCGACGAGCGCCAGCGTACGCGAGCTGTCGGTGCCCGGACGTTCGCCAATGACATTGCCCTCACGGTCGATGCGGACGTTCCTGAGCCCGAGCTCGGTAAACCGCTGTTTGTAATAGGCGGCTCGCTCCTGTTCCTTGAAGGGCGGAGACGGTATCTCGCAGGTCTTGATCTGTTCCGCGACGGTCTCGGCCTCGACCGAGCGGATAAATTCGAGGGCCCGGACGGCCTTCGGGCCTGAAAGTATGGCCTCGGGTGTCTGTGCCGCCGCGGCGGCACAGCAAGCAAATATCGCGGCCGTGATCGTGAAAATAAATGATCTCATTGTGTGCCGTCAGCGCGGGTCAGACCGCAAAATCCGCGACCACGGGCGTATGGTCCGACGGGCGTTCCTGCCCGCGGGGTGCCTTGTCGATCCAGCAGCCGGTACATTTTTCGGCGAGCGGCGGCGAGACCCAGATGTGGTCGATCCGCAGGCCCTGATTTCGCTGCCACGCACCCTCGCGATAGTTCCACCACGAAAACTCCTGCGCGTCGCCGTTCTTATGCCGAAACGCGTCGACAAAGCCCCACTGTTTGACGTGGTGCATCGCGGCCCGCTCGGGCTTGGAAAAGTGCAGTTTTCCCTGCCATTGCGGCACGCTCCAGACGTCGAGTTCGTCCGGGGCGACGTTAAAATCGCCGCATAGCAGCACGTTCGAATCAAGGCTGCATTCCTCGTCGAACATTCGCCTGAGCCGGTGCAGCCAGTCCAGTTTGAAGGTAAATTTTTCGGTCCAGAGCTCGGTCCCGTTCGGGATGTAGGTGTTGACGATCCGCACGCCGTTGACGGTCGCGGCGATCAGGCGTTTGGGGGCATCGGGGGCGTCCTCCGGAAACCCCTTCTGCACGTCGGCGATCTCGTGCCTGGATATGATCGCGACGCCGTTGTACGATTTTTCGCCAAAATAGGCGACCTGATAACCGGCGTCGGCGATCTCGCTGACCGGGAAATCCTCGTCAACGACCTTTGTTTCCTGCAGGCAGACCACGTCAGTCCCGGTCGCCGCCGTCCATGCCAAGACCTGCTCGAGCCTCAGCCTGATCGAATTAACATTCCACGTTGCCACTTTCATAAGAACATTCTGCCACAGAGCTTACTTAGAACGCAGGGACGGCCCGGCGTTGCGGTCCCAGAATACGCCGTCGGCGAGGCCCTGGATCGTCGGGTCGGACTCGGCCGTTTCGAGGCGTTTCTGGGCAAGCAGACAGTACTTTTCGTCCGACTCGATCGCTATGAAGCGGCGCCCGAGCTTTTTCGCGGTGACGGCCGTCGTGCCGCTGCCGGCAAAAGGGTCGAGAACGAGGTCGCCCGGCGCCGTGCTGGCCAGGATGATCTTGGCGAGAAGTTTTTCGGGCTTTTGCGTCGGGTGGTCGGTGTTTTCGGGCATCGACCAGAAAGGCACGCTGATGTCGGTCCAGATATTTGACGGATGCGTGTCGCGAAAGTTGCCGTCGGGCGTTTCCTGCCAGTCCTTTGGCCGGCCGTTTTCGCGATAAGGTGCGATCACCCGGCGCCGCTGTTTTACCGCGTCAAGGTCGAACGTGTATGCGTCCGAGACGGTAAAGAACCAGATGTCCTCGGCCGAGTTCTTCCAGTTGGCCTTGGCACCGCGGCCTTTTTCGCGTTCCCACGTGATGCGGTTGCGCAGTTTGAAGTGCCGCGACCCGGCCCGCTGTATCGCCGCCGCCGAACGCCAATCGCCGCAGATATATATGCTGGCGGTCGGCTTCAATAACGGAACGCAAAGCGGGATCCACGATTCGAGCCACGCCTCATACTCATCCGATGCCAGTTCACGAAAGCTCTCTTTGCCGAATGTTTTGGTCAAATTGTAGGGCGGATCGGCAAACAGCAGGTCCACGCTTGCCGCGGGCAGCTCTTTCAGCACCTCGAAGGCGTCGCCGCAGATCATCTTTCCTTCGGCTCCGCCTTTCACCGCCGCGTCACCCTCGAACAGGAGCGACCCGCGGTATCTGTCAGCGTCGGCCGCGTCGAGCAAGATGGTCCGGTTTCTCCCGGCACGGACCTTGTCAGGTTTTTCGTTCGGCGGCGTCATATGTGCGACATCGTTTGATCCCAAGTGACGTTAACACAACTACGACGGCTCTACGCAACCCGTGACCTTTTCTTCCAGCCCTCGGCCCGCGGCGAAAGCCTCAGTTTTTGCAGGTCGAGTATCAGGTGCCCTTCGCCGTCTATGACCGGCGTTTCGAACTCGACAGTCTCACGCGGCCTGATGCCGAATTCGGAGATAAGCCTGTACGCCCTGATAATGCGGCCGCCGCACGTGCCGTACTTCCTGATCGGATACGCGTTCGGTGTGTCGAGCGCAGCGGGCCGCAGGGCCAGCTTGAGGTTCAGCACATCGTACGCGATAAGGACCGCATCGGGCGAACCGAGACGCTGATGCGTCGTCCGGCTCAGTGCTATCTTCCCGATCGGGTTCAGCGTGACATACATTCCCGACCACCTGGCCGCATCGCCTCTCGGCAGCACCTTCCAACTTACTTCCGTGATGTTTTCGTTTTTCATAATAAAATGATTGTTGCATAGATGAAACGCAAAGTCAAGACCGAAATGCCGCGTTCGTGCCCCGTCAGCGATCCGCCTCAACAAACGCTGTCAGTGATCGCGTCAACGGGGTTTTGGCGGTTTGATCAGGAAAAGCGTCAGTTTGCTTTTGGCCGGATCGTCGATCCGCCCTATGAATGCGCTTTCGTACGGGCCGAGGCATATTCCGGCGGCCGTGATGCGCTGTGCCGCGCCGATCAAGGTGTCCTTGACCCCTAAAAAGGGCGCGTGATACTCTTATATCTTTTGAGAATCGGGCGCTTTTCGCCTTTTTAATACAGTGTTATTGGTCAAATAAGTTTATGCATTTCCTGGCGTTTGCCGAAAGTATACAGCTCTTCCCGGACGGTACGATCTTCATTCATATCGCGTTGATCCTGATCATGATCTGGGTCTTGAACCGCACTTTGTTCAAGCCGATCAATCGCGTACTTGCGACCCGCGACAAATTCAAGGGCGTCGAGGGCGGCGAAGCCGGCCCGATCCTGCGTGATGCCGCCGAAAAGGAATCGCTCTATACACGCGAGATGCTCGAGACACGCTCGAAGGGCTACGAGCTGATCGAAAAGGAACAGAAAGAGGCCGCCGTCGACCGCGAAGAAAAGGTCAGCCGCGTCAAGGCCGAGGTCGCCGAGAAGTTTGACGCCGGCAAGGCAGAGGTCGAAAAGCAGGCCGCCGAGACCCGAAAGGCTCTTGCCGCTGATGCCGAAAAGATCGCCGATTCGATCGCAGCCAATATCTTAAAGGCGTAGGATTATATGCTCTTGTTCATAAGCAATATTATTTTGTTCTTCTCCGGAGCCGCTGCGGGCAGTTCCGGCGGCTCGTGGGAAGCGTTCAAGCACTTTTACAACGAGTGGTTCAATATTCCCGGTTTTGAGGCCTGGAAGTTTCTAAACCTCTTTATTTTTGCCGCGATCGGCGTCTATCTGCTCAAAAAGCCGCTCGGCGACGCGTTTAAGGCAAAACGCGAGGCGATCCGGGCCGAACTGATCAAGGCCGAAGAGGAAAAGAAGGAAGCACTTGCCAAACTGACCGCCGCCGAAGCCAAGCTCGCACAGCTCGAGACCGAGAAAGAAAGCATTATCGCCAAGGCAAAAGCCGAGGCCGAGGCCGAAAAAGAAAGGCTCGCCGATCACACAAAGGCCGAGATCGACCGTCTCCGCCAACAGACCGAGGCCGAGATCGCCCGTCTGGCCAACCAGTCGCGTGCCGAGCTTCGCCGGTTTTCTGCCGAGGAGAGCATTCGCCTCGCGGAGCAGAAGCTGCGGTCGCAGATCGACGGCCAGAGCGACGCCCGCCTCGTTAAGGCCAATATCCAGGAGATCGGAGGGCTAAACTAACATGAGTACAGAAACAGTCGCCCGCCGCTATTCCGCCGCTCTTGCGGACGTCGTCCTGCAGACCGGCGACGTTGACACGGTCAAGGCCGAACTCGCCGGATGGCATCAGATATTTGACGAGAATCCGGACCTGTCCAACGTTTTCAGCAACCCGGCGATCTCGCACGTCAATAAGGAAAAGCTGCTCGAAGAGCTTTTGGCAAAATCGCGGCCCTCTAAGACGACCGCGAACTTCCTTCGTATCCTGCTCAGAAACGATCGGCTCAACGAGATCGGCGAGATCCATAACCGGTTTGCCTCGGTTCTCGAGGAACGCAAAGGCGTCGTATCGGCCGAGATCACGTCGGCCCGCGAACTGCCCGAGAGCGAACGTGCGGCGTTTCAGGCAAATCTCGAAAAACTGACCGGAAAGAAGGTCAATATTAAATTCGTAACTAACAGCGACATTATTGGCGGGGTCGTAACCCGCATCGGGTCAACGGTTTATGACGGTTCGGTCCGAACGAAATTAGATACTCTTAAAGAACAACTTATTGGCGGATAGCGATAGGCCGGACGTTCGCCGCTGACAAGAACGGCGGCCGCCGATCGGCATCGAACCACATACAATTACTATGGAAGCAATTAAAGCAAACGAGATCAACGAGATCATTCGTGCTCAGATCGAGAATTTTGACGCAAGCATGACCGTTAACGAGGTCGGCACGGTCATCAAGGTCGGTGACGGTATCGCCGAGATCTATGGCCTGGAAAAGGTAATGGCCGGCGAGCTGCTCGAATTTCCGCATGGCGTCCGCGGCCTCGCGCTGAACCTTGAAGAAGACAAGGTCGGCTGCGTGCTCTTTGGCGATTTTCAGAAGATCAAAGAGGGCGACGAAGCCAAGCGTACCAAACGCATCATGAGCGTGCCGGTAGGCGACGCGATGATCGGCCGTGTGGTCGACGCCCTTGGCAACCCGATCGACGAAGCTGGCGATATCGTGACCGATACGTACTTTCCGATCGAGCGTATCGCTCCGGGCATCATCGACCGTCAGCCCGTTAAGGAACCGCTCCAGACCGGTTTGAAAGCTATCGACTCGATGGTGCCGATCGGCCGCGGCCAGCGTGAGCTGATCATCGGCGACCGCCAGACCGGCAAGACCGCCGTCGCGATCGACACGATCATCAACCAAAAGGGCAAGGACGTGATCTGTATCTACGTCGCGATCGGCCAGAAACAGTCGACCGTCGCACAGGTCCGCCAAAAGCTCGAAGAGTACGGAGCGATGGACTATACGATCATCGTTTCGGCGACCGCGTCAGACCCGGCGGCCATGCAGTTCCTGGCACCGTATTCGGGCTGCGCGATGGGCGAATATTTCCGCGACAACGGCCGCCACGCCCTGACGATCTACGACGATCTTTCAAAGCAGGCCGCCGCGTACCGCGAGATCTCGCTCCTGCTCCGCCGTCCGCCGGGCCGCGAAGCATATCCGGGCGACGTTTTCTATTTGCACTCACGCCTTCTCGAACGTGCGGCTAAGATGTCGGACAAGCAGGGCGGCGGATCGCTGACCAGTCTGCCGATCATCGAGACCCAGGCCGGCGACATCTCGGCGTACATTCCGACCAACGTGATCTCGATCACCGACGGCCAGATATTCCTCGAGTCGGACCTCTTTAACTCGGGCGTGCGTCCCGCTATCAACGTGGGTAACTCGGTCTCGCGTGTGGGCGGATCGGCACAGATCAAGGCCATGAAGCAGGTCGCCGGTACGCTGCGTATCGACCTCGCACAGTTTCGTGAGTTGGCGGCCTTTGCTCAGTTCGGATCGGACCTCGACAAATCGACCCAGGCCCAGCTTGAACGCGGCCGCCGTCTGACCGAGATCCTCAAACAGCCGCAGTATCGTCCGATGGAAGTGGTCGAGCAGGTCCTCATCATCTGGGCCGTGACCAACGGAATGGCCGACGATGTTGAGGTCACCGACCTCAAGCGGTTTGAAGAAGAACTGACCAAATTCGCCAAGGAAGCCCACCCGGCCGTCCTCAACACGATGCGTGAAAAGCGGTCGATCGATGACGATCTGAAGGCGGCGATGAAGGAAGCGATCGAGGATTTCAAGGCGACCCGCTGGGAAGCAGCCGCTTCAGCGGCAGCATAAACAGTGAACGGTAACGAGCGGCCCGATCTTTGCGGCCGCTCGTCACCACACACTTTTCATTAAAATAATGGCAAGTCTTTTGGATATGCGCCGACGCATCAAGTCGGTCAAAAATACTCAGCAGATCACCAAGGCGATGAAGATGGTCGCCGCGGCCAAGCTTAAGCGTGCTCAGGACCGCGTCACATCGTCGCGTCCGTTCGCCGGCAAGATGTCTG
Organism: uncultured Chloracidobacterium sp.; assembly: GCA_937941715.1. Taxonomy (GTDB): domain Bacteria; phylum Acidobacteriota; class Blastocatellia; order Pyrinomonadales; family Pyrinomonadaceae; genus OLB17. Next base: position 94,455 of record CALDGX010000103.1, read on the forward strand.
AGGTGCTCGGAGGCCTGAGCGCGAAGGTAGCTGACGAATTTTCGCATCCGCTGCTCGACGCTCGCGGCGACGACAAATATCTTATCGTCCTCATCAGCGCCGACAAGGGGCTCGCGGGAGCTTTCAACGCCAATGTCATCAAGGCTACGCAGGCATTTCTGAAGGAGCATAACGGCAAGACCACCGAGATGGTCGCCGTCGGCCGCAAAGGACGCGACTTCTTCAAGCGCCGCGATGTTGTTTTTGCCGACGAGTACATCGGTTTGACGGGCTCGGGCCAGGTCAAACTGCAGGATGCCCTCGAGATCGCCGAAAAGGTGATCAAGACCTTCGTTGAGGACGAAACGATCGATAAGGTCTTTATAGTTTTTACCGAATTCAAGACGGTCCTTTCGCAAAAACCAGTGATCGAACAGCTGCTGCCGATACCGAGAGCCGAGGCGGATGGCACTGACGGAGCCGCACAGGCTGAATACATCTATGAACAGCCGATCTCAGAGATCTTCGGTAAACTATTACCGAAGCAGGTCGAGACCCAGATCTACCGCGGTATGATCGAATCGGTTGCTTCTGAGCAAGGCTCGCGAATGACCGCGATGGACTCGGCGTCCAAGAATGCGGGCGAGTTGATCGATTCTTTGACCTTGAACATGAACCGTATCAGGCAGGCCGCGATCACCAAGGAAATTATTGAAGTCGTAAGCGGGGCCGCTGCCGCATAGCGTATTTTTGCAGTTCAATAGCTAGCAAAGGCCGGGCACGATCACGTCGCCCGGTTTTTTGTGTTTTTCGGCAGGTTGTTAATCACAAAATACCATTGTAGAATACAGCCGATCTTTACTTTTCGGCATACGCTCTTTTATGCCGCTGTTATCACGAGCTTTACCATCAAAAATTGGAGGACAATATGGCGATACTTGGTCTTGTGGGATTACTTCTGTTGGTAGTTGGCTGGGTCTGGTTAATGGTCGTTGCATTCAAGAGCGGCGGAGCACTTTGGGCGGTTTTGATCTTTTTCTTCTCGTGGATCGCGGGATTGATATTTTGCTTTGTCAAAAAGGATGGCTGGATGCAATTGGGTCTCATGATCCTCGGTATGATCCTGATGATCGCCGGCGGCAGTTTCTCTGTCTCGACGTCATTTTGAAACTAACAGCCGATAATTGAGCAACAGCATCAATAAAAGCAAGAGACGCAGCAGCATTATCGCTATTGCGTCTCTTGTCGTTTGGATCGGCGTTATCTTTTATATGTCGAGCGGACAGGGCTCGATGGACGAAACCTCGAGATTCATCCGTCCGTTGTTGGAGTTTCTTTTTCCTGCGGTCTCGGCTGAAACGATAACACTTTATCATGCGTTCATTCGCAAATGCGCGCACTTTACCGAGTATGCGGTGCTTGCGTTGCTCGCCTACCGGGCTCTCGCAAACGTTAAGTTCAGGCTGATCTGGCCCATCCTGATTGTAGTCGTGATCGCGTCGTTAGACGAGTTCAATCAGAGTTTCGAAGCGACCCGGACGGGCAGCATCAATGACGTTTGGCTCGATATCGCCGGCGGAACGGCGATGATCGCCGTTATCTGGGTCAGCGGCAGGATCCGCCGATCATCCGTCGTTTAACTCCATTCCAGTGCCTTCGGCCGACACAAAAAACTTCCAATTCCGGCAACTTTGTGTCATATTTTATCGTTAAGAGTTCTGACAAGGAGATTTATTGATGAGCATTTTTGACAAGATCAAACAAGAGGCATTAAACCAGTTTATTGAAGTCATCGAGTGGCTCGACGAGTCACAATCGACGCTCGTTTACCGCTTTCCGGTCGCCGGACAGGAGATCAAGAACGGAGCGCAACTTATAGTTCGCGAATCGCAGGCCGCGGTCTTTGTTTTTGAGGGTCAGGTGGCTGACGTATTTACGCCCGGCCGCTACACCGTCGAAGGCGGCAATACGCCTATTCTGTCCAAGTTGGGGGCCTGGAAATACGGTTTCAATTCTCCGATAAAGTCCGAGGTCTATTTCGTCAATACGAAGCAGTTCACGGATATGAAGTGGGGTACGTCCAATCCGGTGATGCTCCGTGACGCCGATTTTGGCATCGTTCGTCTGCGTGCATTCGGAGCGTACAGTCTCCGCGTGGCCGACCCGAGCGAATTTATCAAGCAGATCGCCGGCACCAACGCTCATTTTCAAACCGACGATATCGACGGTCAACTCAAGCGCGCGATCGTGACCGAGTTTTCGGATGCCCTCGGCGAGCTAAAGATCCCTGCTCTCGACCTTGCCGCTCAATACAAGGAGATCGGCGACACGATCCGCGGCAAGATCAACGAGGATTTCAGCAGCTACGGACTCGAGGTGACCAAATTTTACGTCGAGAACGTCAGTCTTCCGCCCGAAGTCGAAGCCGCTATGGACAAGCGTGCATCGATGGGTGCCCTCGGTGACGCTCAGACGTATATGCAATTTCAGGCTGCCGACGCCCTCCGTGATGCCGCTCAGAATGAAGGCGGCGGAGCGGGTCTCGGAGCCGGGTTAGGAGCCGGTTTTGCGGTAGGCGGACAGATGGCAAATGTGTTTGGACAGCAGGCCGGCGGGGCCGTTGGCGGAGTGCAGCCACCTGCGGCGGCAGCGGCGACCGTTCCATGCCCTAGCTGCGGCAAGCCCAATGCGGCAGGCGTCAAGTTCTGCTCAGATTGCGGCAGCAAGATGGAAGTCGCCAAAGTTCCGTGCGTCAAGTGCGGTGCGGAACTTCGCGAAGGTGCCAAATTCTGTTCCGAGTGTGGGTCGTCGCAGGAAAAGGCCAAGTGCACGAGTTGCCAGTTCGAATTGGCTCCCGGTGCAAAGTTCTGCCCTGAGTGTGGCACCAAGACTGACGCCGCTTAGTCAGTCGCTGATCGAAAACTTACTCGGGACGGATCGATCTGCCTGATCGGTCCGTCCTTTCTATTTACGTTTCTGTCGTATTAAGATAAGAGATAATTGGAGATAGATAATATGGCCGTAAGCCCCGAATTGTTAGAGATACTGCGCTGTCCGAAGTGCAAATCCGAACTCGAGATCAACGCCGAAGAAACCCGGCTAAAATGTCTAAACCCAGAGTGCTCATTGGTTTATCCGATCCGAGACAGCATTCCCGTGATGCTTGTTGACGAGGCCACCGTTGAAAAATGACAAGCCGCCCGACTCGCAGGCAGGCAACGCTGTTACTTCGGGGCCGCTTCCCGATCGATGACATTCGGGCCAGGTTCAACCCGGAACAGTCGCGGTTGATCGCCGGCCATGTCACTTTATGTCGCGAAGACGAAGTCGATGATTGGGACAGTTTGGCCGCTAAACTGCGCTCAACGCCGCCGGATCCTGTCACTCTCGGGTTTGGTTCGCCGGTTTGTGAGGGTAATATGCTCTTTCTTCCTTCGTCGGGGTCGACTGCCGGATTTGATGATCTCAGAGCGTATCTGCTGGACCCGCCAGTCCGAAAACACGAGCCGCATATTACCCTGATACACCCTCGAAACGGCAAATGCACCGATGAGATACTCGAGCTGGCGACATCGCTCGTCAAGCCGTTTTCGCACACATTCGACGAGATTTCATTCATTGAGCAGGCCGAAGGTAAAGTTTGGAAGATTATCGAAAGCTTCGCACTCGGCAATG